>CAZFJR010000001.1:0-23348 GCA_964519235.1 uncultured Salinivenus sp.
CGCCTGCGTGCCCTGAATGGGCATGTTGACGGCCACCCGCTCGGCGGCGCTGCGGCGGTTGCTGTTGGAGCTGTCGATGTCGGGCAGGTAGCGGCGGCGGCCGAGCAGGGTTTCGGCGTAGCCGTGGTCCTGGGCCTTCTCCACCAGCTCCGTGAGCAGGCGGGAGACGCCAGGGTACGACTTCCGATACTGCTTGATGATGCTCTGCGCCTCGTCGACCGGCATGCGCATGCGCTGGGCCAGTCCCCAGGGGGAAATGCCGTACGGAATGCCGTAGTTGACCTCCTTCGCCTTGCTGCGCTGATCGGGCGTCACCGCCTCGGGATCGATGTCGTAGACGCGCGCCGCAGCGTCAGTGTGGATGTCGCCGTCCTCCCGAAAGGTCTGTTGCATGGCCGCGTCGCCGCTCATGGAAGCGAGGATGCGGAGCTCAATCTGCGCGTAGTCGGCCGCAAGCAGCTGCCACCCGTCGCGCGGCACAAAGGCACGGCGGATCTGCCGTCCCATCTCGGTGCGGATGGGAATGTTCTGGAGATTTGGGTCGCTGGACGAGAGACGCCCGGTGGAGGTGCGCGTCTGGTTGAAGCTGGTGTGGAGGCGGCCCGTGTCGGGGTTGACCAACTCGCCCAGGCTGTCGAGATAGGTGCTTTTGAGCTTGTAGGTGGAGCGCCAGTCGAGCACGAGCCCGGGAATGTCGTGCTCGGTGGAGAGCTCCTGCAGGACGCTTTCTTTGGTGGACGGGTTGCCGGTAGGGGTTTTGGAGATGACCGGCAGATCGAGCTTTTCGAACAGAATCTCGCCGAGTTGCTGCGGCGAGTTGATGTTGAACGTCTCACCGGCGAGCTCGAAGATGTCCGTTTCGATCGTGTCGAGGCGCTCTTCCAGTCCCTCTGAAATCTCATTGAGCACGTCCGTGTCGAGCCGGATGCCGGTGTGCTCCATTGCCGCGAGGACGTGGATGAGCGGGAATTCGATGTCGCGGGCAATGTCAAGCACGTTGCCCTCCTCCAGGCGCCCCTCCAGTTCGTTGGCGAGGCGGAAGGCAATGTCGGCGTCCTCGCAGGCGTACGGGGCGGCCTCGGCCACGTCCACCTCGCGCATGGTGTCCGCAGCAACCTCGTCGCCGATGAGGTCCGAGATCGGCACCATCTTGTAGTTGAGCACCGCCCGGGAGACGTCGTCGAGGTTGTGGTTTTCTTCGGGCGCCACCAGGTAGTGGGCCACCATGGTGTCCACGAGGGGACCGCTGACCTCCAGGTCGTGCTGCTTGAGCAGCAGCAGGTCGTACTTCAGGTTGTGGCCAATTTTTTCCGCATCGCCCTCCAGCACCGGCCGCAGCACGTCGATCACCGCCTCGGTAGAAGTGCCGTCGGGGAGCGGGGTGGGCACATACGCGGCCGTCTCCGGGGCCCAGCTAAACGAGAATCCGACAAGCTCAGCGTGGAGGGGCTCTTTCGAGGTGGCCTCCGTGTCAAAGGCGTACCGGTCGTGCTCCGCGAGCCGGTCGGCAAACGCTTCCAAGTCGTCTCGGGTCTCCACGAGTTCGTAGTCCACCGCGTCCGGGTCCAGCCCCTGCACCTCCTCGTAGGGCCCAAAGTCGAACGCGAGGTCCGGATCTTCCTCCGTGGCTTCCTCCGCCGAATCGTCTCCGTGAAGGCCCATCCGGTCGGCGAGCGACTCGAACTCCAGCTCCCGGAAGAGGCGCGTGAGGGCCTTCTCGTCGGGCGCCTGCCGGCGGAGGTCGTGCCAGTCGAGCCCCACGTCCAGGTCCGTCCGGATGCGGACGAGCCGCTTGCTGAGACGGGCCTCGTCGGCGTGCTCCTGCATGCCCTCCCGCGCCCGCTTGCCACTCAGCTCGTCGGCGTGCTCGATCAGGGCCTCCACGGAGTGGTACTCGCGCAGCAGCTTCTGGGCCGTCTTGGGCCCAATGCCGTACACGCCGGGCACGTTGTCGCTGTCGTCGCCCATAAGGGCCAGCATGTCGATGAACTGCGCGGGGTCGAGGCCGTTCTCCTCCCGAAACGTCTCCCCAGTCTTGATCTCGAAATCCTGGTCGCCCTTTGCCGGCTTGTAGATGGAGACCTTGTCGCTGAGGAGCTGCTTAAAGTCTTTGTCGGGCGAGACGATGACCACCTCCGCCCCGTCCTCTTCCGCCTGCGTGGCGAGCGTCCCGATCACGTCGTCGGCCTCCACCCCAGGCACCTCCAGCACGGGAATGTCGAGGGCCTGCACGATCTCCTTGATGTACGGAATGTTCTCGAGCAGCTCGTCGGGCGGGGGGTCTCGGTGGGCCTTGTAGTCCTCGTAGATTTCTTTGCGGAAGGTGTCCTCTTCTCCCTCATCGAAGACCACGGCCGCGTGCTCGATCGAATGGTCTTCAATCAGCTTGAGGAGAGAGTTCGTAAATCCGTAGGCCGCAGAGGTATTTTGGCCCTTGGAGTTGATAAGGGGACGGCTGATGAAGATGTAGTGAGCCCGGTAGGCCAGCGACATCGCGTCGATCAGGTACAGCGAACGATCGGGCGAGGCCGTGTCGGCGGAGTCGACCATACAGGAGTAGCAGGCTGAGCGAAAAGGGGCGTGTGAGCCGGCGCCTTTGGCGGTGTGTGAGGCCTCCGTGCGCCGGTCCGTTTAATGCCCGGCGCCGCGGCGAGGTTCGGCCCTGCCGCCCCCAATCGCCCCGCACCCGGCGGTGTTGCTCAATTTTTCCTCGCCGGCGCGAAGGGGATCAGGAAACGAGCTTGGTCGTTTGCCCCTCGGTTCCTTTGCCACAGCCTCCTGGCCTCTGTGCCCCATGACCCTCCTCCTCTTCGACATCGACGGCACGCTCGTCCGTGTGAACGGCGCCGGGCGCGAGACCATCATGAAGGCCCTCTCGTCCCTTCTCGATCACCCCGTCACCACCGACGGCATTTCCTTCTCCGGCCGCACCGACCCGGACATCCTGCGCTCCATCCTGCGCCACAACGATCTTCCCGACCGCGACGCCCACGTGGACGCGGCACTGGAGGCGTACGTGGAGGCCATGACCGGCGTCCTCACCCCCGAGGACGTGGAGGTCCTTCCCGGAGTGCGCCCCCTCTTGGACCACCTCGCCGACCATCCCGACGTGCACCTGGGCCTGGTGACGGGCAACGTCGAACCCATTGCGTATGAGAAGCTCGGGGCGCACGGCCTCGACGACTACTTTCCGGTGGGTGCCTTCGGCAGCGACCACGCCGACCGCAACAAGCTGCCCCAGATCGCCACACGCCGGGCCGCCACCCACACCGGGCACGACTTCCACCCTGCGGAGCAGGCCGTGGTGATTGGCGACACGCCGCACGACATCGAGTGTGGCCGCGCCGCCGGAGCCCGCGTTGTGGGTGTGTGCACGGGACACTACAACCGCACCGAGCTGTCACCGCACGACCCGGACTGGCTGCTCGACACGCTCCCCACGCCGGAGTCATTCCTCCAGCGCCTCCTCGATTGATGGGCCGTCGATGGGGCCGTTGTCCTGCGACAGGGAGAACCGAGCGACCCCGAGTGAACCTGCGCCCCGCACGATCTCACAGCAAATTTGCCCGCCGGTTGCTGGCATTTGCTTCCGCAGTCTCCCATCTTACGACACGCAAGGCCACCCATCCGCGCCTCATCGACCCCTGCCGCCCGCTCGATGCGTCTCGCCGTGTTTGCCTCCGGGGGAGGAACCAACTTCCAGGCCATCCTGGACGCAATTGATGCGGGGGACCTGCCGGCCGAGGTCGCGTGCTGTGTCAGCAATACACCGACCGCCGGCGCCCTGGACCGGGCCGACCGGCAGGACATTCCCACCGCCATCCTCACACCCTCTTCGTTCGAGGCCCCCGCCCCGTTTGGGCGCGCCCTCCTGGAGACGCTGTCCGTCCACGACGCCACCTTCGTCGCCCTCGCGGGCTACATGCAGAAGATTCCGCCCGCCGTGGTCGACGAGTACCGGGGCCGCATGACGAACATCCACCCGGCCCTCCTCCCCGCCTTCGGGGGACAAGGCATGTACGGCATGCACGTCCACCGCGCCGTCCTCGACTACGGGGTGCACTGGAGCGGTGTCACCGTGCACCTGGTCGACGAGGCCTACGACCACGGCCCCATCGTGCTGCAGGAACCCGTGCCGGTCTACGCCGACGACACGCCGGAGGCCTTGGCCGACCGGGTCCGAGCCGTGGAACACCGCCTCTATCCGGAGGCCCTCCGCCTCTTCGCCCAGGGTCGTGTCCGCCAGGAGGGGCGCACTGTGTGGATCGACGACCCCGACCACCCGCGCCGCATCCCTCCCGATTCTGAATAACCCATCCCCACTGCCCCACCGCATGCCCACCGACGCCCCCGTCCCCGTTCGCCGCGCCCTCCTCTCCGTCTACGACAAGACCGGCATTGTCGACTTTGCCCGGCGCCTCCGCGCCCTGGATGTCGAGATCGTCTCCACGGGTGGGACCGCCGGTGCCCTGCGTGAGGCCGGCCTCAGCGTCACCGACGTGGCCGACGTCACGGGCGTGCCGGAGGTGCTGGAGGGACGCGTGAAGACGCTCCACCCCGCCATCCACGCCGGCATTCTCGCCCGCCGCTCCCGCGAGGAGGACATGGCTGCACTCGACGACCACGGCTACACGCCGATCGACCTCGTCGTCGGCAACCTCTATCCCTTTTCCGAAGCGGTCGCGGACCCCGAGACCGACCTCGGCACCGCGATGGAGTACGTTGACATCGGGGGCCCTACGATGCTGCGCGCCGCGGCCAAGAATCACTTCGACGTCGGTGTGGTGACGGACCCGGCGCAGTACGACGCCGTAGCCGACGAGCTCCGCGAAAACGACGCGCACCTGTCTGCCCCCACCCGCCGCAGCCTCGCCGAGACCGCCTTTGCCCACACCGCCGCTTACGACCGACAGATCGACACCTACCTCTCGGCCGGCGCGGACGCCGACGAGAGCAGCGAGGCGGACCTGCCCGACGCCTACGAGGCCTCCCCCCCGCGCGCCGAGTCTCTGCGCTACGGCGAAAACCCCCACCAAAACGGCGCGCTCTACGGCGACCCGTCGGCGTTCTACGAGAAGCTGCACGGCAAAGCCCTTTCGTACAACAACCTGCTCGACACGAGCAGTGCCCTGGCCCTGATCGACGAGTTTCGCGACGCTGGCCCCACGTGCGCTATTCTGAAGCACACCAACCCCTGCGGCGTGGCCACCGCCGACACCCTAGAGGCGGCGTGGCACCAGGCCTTCGCCACCGACACGCAGTCGCCCTACGGCGGCATCGTCATCGTAAACCGGCCCCTCGACCAGGCCACGGCGGAGGCCATCGACGAGATCTTTACCGAAATCGTGATCGCCCCTGAGTTCGAGCCCGGCGTCCTCGACTTGCTGTCGGAGCGAGACCGCCGGTGCCTCATTCGGCACGAGGCCGCCGCCCGGGAGGGCGACCGGCTCGACGTGCGCTCCGTGCTTGGCGGCCTGCTGGTGCAGACGCGCGATCCGGTGCTCCCCCCGGCCCCCAAGCAGCAAGAACGGTGGGAGGCGCCCACGGCCCGCCCCCCCACCGAGGAGGAGCGCGCCGACCTCGACTTTGCCTGGCGCGTGGCCAAGCACGTAAAGAGCAACGCCATCGTCTACGCCCGCGATCAAGCCACACTCGGCATCGGGGCCGGGCAGATGAGCCGCATCGACGCGTCCGAGCTTGCGGTGTTCAAGGCCCAAAAGTCGGAACTTGACCTTGCCGGTTCCGTGGTAGCGTCCGACGCATTTTTCCCATTTGCCGATGGTCTAGAGGCCGCCGCGAGCGAAGGCGCGCGCGCTGCGGTCCAGCCCGGCGGGTCCATTCGGGACGACGAAGTGATCGAGGCGGCCGACGCCCACGATATGGCGATGGTTCTCACCGGACAGCGCCACTTTCGGCACTGACCCCGTGCCGCCCCCTGTTCCGATCGCCCTACGTGCCGGAGCCCGTGCGTAGCAGCCCCGTGGGGCCTTACCTTCGTTCCTGCCCCCCTTCGGCCCTTATCCCCACAGCAAAATTAATGTTTTTCAACTTCTCGCAGGACGTCGCCATCGACCTCGGCACGGCCAACACGCTCGTGTACATCCGCGGGGAAGGCATCGTCCTCAACGAGCCGAGCATCGTCGTGGTCGACTCCGACACCAATGAGGTGCGCGAGATCGGCTACGAGGCCCTCCAGATGCACGAGCGCACCCACCAGGACATCGAGACCATTTGGCCCCTTCGGGACGGAGTGATCGCCGACTTCAAGGTGGCCGAGGAGATGATTCAGGGCCTGCTGCGAAAGGTTAAGACCAACTGGCTGACCTCCATCCGGAGCATGGTCGTGTGCGTGCCCAGCGGCATCACGGAGGTCGAGAAACGCGCCGTGCGCGACTCGGCAGAGCATGCCGGGGCCCGCAAGGTCAACCTTGTCTCCGAACCCATGGCGGCGGCCATCGGCATCGGGCTCGACATTCAAGAGGCCGTGGGCAACATGGTCGTGGACATTGGCGGCGGCACCACCGAGATTGCCGTCATTGCCCTCTCCGGCATCGTCCTGGACGAATCGCTCCGCGTGGGCGGCTCGGAGCTGGACAAGGCCATCGTGCAGTACTTCAAGCGCAACCACAACCTCCTCATCGGGTCGCGCACCGCCGAACGCATCAAGTGCGAGGTGGGCAGCGCGATTGAGCTCGACACCGAAATGGAGCTGTCGGTGAAGGGGCGCGATCTCGTAAGTGGCATTCCCAAAGTGCGCACCATTTCCTCAGTAAACGTGCGAGAGGCCCTGCACGACAACCTGGAACAGATCAGCGCCGCGGTGCTCCGCACGCTGGAGCGTACGCCCCCCGAACTCGGCGCGGACGTGCTGGAGCGCGGCATCATGATGACCGGCGGCGGCGCGCTCCTGCAAGGCATCGACCAGATGCTCCGCGACCGCGTAGAATTGCCGGTGTACGTGGCCGAAGACCCGCTCAAGGCCGTGGTGCGCGGCACGGGCGAAGTGCTCGAGAACCTGGAGGACTACAAGCGGGTGCTCACGTAGCCGCTCTCCGCGGGGCGCCGTTGCCCGCGGCGTCGGCCGCGCGTCCGACGGTCCCCTCCGCACCGATGCCTCTTTGTCCCGATGGCTTCTCCCAACCGCCCCAGCGACTGGCTCGTGCTGAGCGCGCTTTTGCTGGTGGCCACGGCCATCATGGTGACGCAAAACCAGCCCCTGGTCCGCACGCTTCGTGCCCACGCCCTGGGCTGGACCGCACAGGTGGAAAGCACCTTCGCCTGGATGGGGCGCTACCTGCGGGTACTGGAGCGCAACAAGGAGCTGCGGCGCGAAAACATTCGCCTCTCAAGCCAGGTGGCCCGCACCCGCGCCGTGCGCCAACGCAATGAAGAGCTGCGGCGGCTGCTGCGCCTCACCGATTCGAGCACAGCCTCTCTCCAACCCGCCCGGATCGTGACCAAGGACTTGTTCCAGAAAGACAACGCCCTGACCCTCGACGTGGGGAAGGCCGACGGGGTGGAGGAAGGCATGCCGGTGGTGCACGAAAGCGGCATTGTGGGCACCGTCGTGCTGGCCACCGAGCACTACGCCCAGGTAATGCCGTTCCTTAACACCGACTTCCGGGTGCCCGGCACCGTGCTGCCGCCCCGCGCCGAGGGCATCGTGCGCTGGGACGGAGAACGCCTGAACCGGCTCCGGCTCGATCATATCGTGCAAACCGAGCCCGTGCAGCCCGGCCAGGGGGTGGTCACCAGCGGCCACAGCGACACCTTCCCACCCGGCCGTCGCATCGGCACCGTCGACTCCGTGGCCGCCCCCCCGGGGCGCAACGAACTGCGCGTCTTTCTGCGCCCCGCCGTTCAACTCTACGAAATTAGCCACGCGGTCGTCCTTCTGCGCACGCCCCGGGCCGCCCCACAGGCACGCAAGCCCGCCCCCGCCCCCTAGGAAGCGTCTGCGTCCGGCTAAAGTTTGGCGAAAAAGGCCCCGCGGGGCCTGCTGAGAGCGCGCGGATGAACCGTGGAAACGAGGGCGTCGTACGGTGTGAAAGCACGCTCCAATGCCCTCGACCCTGGAGGCCTGCCACTGTTTTTCCGCCACGCGTCCCCAACTCACATGACCGCCAGTCCCGAATCTCCCCACGCCACAACCGTCCTCGGCGTCCGCCACAACGGCCAGATTGCGCTCGGGTCCGACGGCCAGGCCACCATGAACGAGACGGTGGTGAAGCACAAGGCCGAGAAGGTGCGTTCGCTGTACGACGGCGAGATTCTGGCCGGCTTCGCAGGCTCCACGGCCGACGCCTTTACGCTGTTTGAGCGCTTCGAGGAGAAGCTCCAAGAATACGGCGGAAACGTCGCCCGGGCTGCCGTGGAGCTGGCCAAAGAGTGGCGGACCGACAAGTACCTGCGCCGCCTGGAGGCGCTGCTGGCCGTGGCCTCCCCCCGCGAGTTGCTGCTCATCAGCGGCGCGGGCGACGTCATTGAGCCCGACGATGACATCGTCGCGATTGGCTCCGGCGGCTCCTTTGCCCTCGCTGCCAGCCGCGCGCTGCTGCAAAACGGAACGGACCTCACGGCCCGCCAAGTTGTCGAGAACGGCCTGTCGATCGCGGCCGATATTTGCATCTATACGAATCATAACCGAACCATCCTCGACATCGCAGCCGACTCCGAGTAGTGCCCTCGCCCGGCCCGTGAAGCCCCCTTCCATACAACCCTATTTTTCATGATTGATCACTTGTGCCATGAGTCACGCACCCGACACCGCCGACACGAGTACGGCGGCCATGTTTGTCGACTACGATAATCTCTATCGCATTCTTCGGTCGCAGAGCGACCATGACCACTCGGCGCCGGGGTACGCCGAAGAAATTTTTGAAGAGGTACGCCGCTATCTCAAGGAGGGGGACGACACCCCGACCATCTTCGGCCGTGCCTTTGGCACGTTCGACGCCCTCCCTGGCCCCCACGCCGGCGAGGTGCCATCGGCGCTGCACCGCCAGGGCATTCAACCGGTGCCCGTTCCCGCAGACCTGCAAGACAACACAGCAGAGGTGCAACTCACCATTGCCCTCACGCATTTTCTTTCGGAACGGCCCGACGTGCAAACCCTCGTGATTGTCACGGGCAACCGCCCCTACCTGCCGCTCGTGCGATGGATTCGGGAGCAGGGCCGCCGCCCGCTCGTGGCGGCCGTCAACCCGCCCCAAACTGCCGACACCCCCGCAGTCGCCGAGGACAGCAAGTACCTCGACGCCCGCAATTTGCTCAGCCAGGAGTCGCGAGAAGACCTCCTCGCGAACGCCCCAACGCGGGGAGCCGCCTACACGCAGGCACAGACGCCGGAGGGCCCGCCCCCGCAGCAGTTTCAAGCACTGGACAGCCCGGCCGCGCGCCGTGCCGTCAAGATTACTGAGGAACACTTTGGGCAGTACGACGAGGTGTACCTCACCCCGCTGCTCCGCAAGCTCTCCGACCTGATGGGGCCGGATCAGGACCCCAAGTCGCTCGTGAGCGACCTTGAGGCCGCCGGGGCGGCCCGCCTGGAAAAACGAAACGGCTACCCGTACAACTACACCGTCTTGATCGTAAACGACGATCACCCCGACGTTCAGACCGTTCACGACGAACTCGACGCCGAGCACTCGGCAGCCAGCGACGCGGCCTCCACCCACACGTCGGAGGCAGATGCGCAAGCGGACGCGTCCCGCGCTCACGACGAGTACGAGATGGACGAGGCGCTGGAGTCGTCCGCGGCCTCCGACGCTTCCGCCAACGGGGACGAGCCCACGCTCGACGACGGCGAGGACCTCCCCAGCGCCTAGCCCTGCCCTCTCTCCTCCTTTTCGCGACTCATTCATCGCCGCCCCCCTTCGCATGCCAGAAGTTACCCAGCACGTTGAGGACCTTACCCCTCGCCAGATTGTCGAGGAGCTAGACAAGTACATCATTGGGCAAGACAAGGCCAAGAAAAACGTGGCCATCGCCCTCCGCAACCGATGGCGCCGCCAGAATGCGCCCGAGGAGATGCGGGACGAAATCATGCCGAACAACATCATCATGATCGGGCCCACGGGCGTAGGCAAAACCGAAATTGCCCGTCGGCTGGCCCGCCTGGCGCGGGCGCCCTTCATCAAGGTGGAGGCGTCGAAGTTCACCGAGGTGGGCTACGTGGGCCGCGACGTGGACAGCATGATCCGCGACCTCACCGACATCGCGGTGAACATGGTGGAGAAGGAGCACAAAGAGGAGGTGCAGGAGCGCGCCCGAGAGCTAGCCGAGGAGCGCATTCTCGACATCCTCATTCCCCCCGACGACGAGGGCCAGTCTCGCGCCGGAGATGGCGCTCAGGAGGAGCCCGGGTTTACCGTGCACCCAACCGGAGAAGCGGAGCCCGACGTTGAGGACGACTCGTCGGGGGGCAGCCTGCGCCAGCGCACACGCCAGAAGTTCCGCGACAAGCTGGAGCGAGGTGACCTCGACGACCGCGAGATCGAGATCGAAGTCACCTCCGACTCGCAGTCCATGATGCAGATGTTTGGCCCCATGGGCATGGAGGAGATGGGCGTGAACCTGGAAGAGCTGTTCGGCAATCTGGGCGGCGGGCAGCGCAAGAAGCGCCGCGTGACGGTAGAGGAGGCCCGCGAGATCCTCACGCAGGAGGAGGCCGAGAAGCTGATCGACCAGGACCAGGTGAAGGAGGACGCCCTGGAGCGCGTGCAACAGGCCGGCATCGTCTTCGTCGACGAGATCGACAAGGTGGCCGCCGGCACTCGCACCCGCGATGAGGGCTCGGGCCAGGGCGTCTCGCGACAGGGCGTGCAGCGCGACCTCCTCCCCATCGTGGAGGGGTCCACGGTGACCACCAAGCACGGCATGGTGGAGACCGACCACATCTTGTTTATCGCCAGTGGGGCTTTTCACGCCTCCAAGCCCAGCGACCTTATTCCGGAGCTGCAGGGCCGCTTTCCCATCCGGGTGGAGCTTAACAACCTCGACGAGGACGACTTCTACGAGATCCTCACCAAGCCCAAAAATGCGCTCGTGAAGCAGTACCGGGCGCTGCTCCGGTCGGAAAACGTGGAGATTGAGTTTAAGAAGGAGGGCGTCAGCGAGCTGGCGCGCATTGCCGCAGAGGTCAACGCCGACGTGGAAAACATCGGGGCACGGCGGCTGCACACGGTGCTCACGACACTTCTGGAGGATCTGCTCTTCGATGTGCCGGAAGAGATCCCGCCGGGCTCGGAGGTCACCATCGACGCGGAGATGGTACGGGACCGCCTCAGTTCCATCGCCTCCAGCCGCGACCTGAGTCAGTACATTCTCTAGCGCACGCCTCGGTTGCAGCCGCCTTGTTTGCGGCCCCGCCATGGCCTCTATGGACGCCTCGTCCCGCACATTCTTGCATCCCGCCAGCGGCGCGCTCATTCTGGGGCTCGACTGGCTGTTTTTCGCCGAAGGGGTGCTCACGCTTGGCCTTTCCACTCCGTTTTTGGCCCTACTGGGCTTCGGGATGGCGGGGCTGGGGACGGGCCTCGTGCAACGCCGCTACGGGGGCGACGGGATGGGGGCCGCGGCGCTAAAGGGGGTGCTGGGCGGCGTCGCAGTGGGCATTCCGCTTCCCATTGCCGGAACGGCCGTGGGCGGGGGCATTCTGGCCCTCAGCGGCCTGAACAACCTGTGGGGGCGCGTCACGACGAGGGACGACACCCCTTCTTCCCCATCTGACACGCAGTGACGACACGCAGTGACGACACGCAGTGAGGCCCGGCATCCAGGGCGCCGTGAAGCACCCGTTCAGGCGATTCATCTGGGGACGGCCAGCCTCCGGCCTACCCAGCCGACGTGTCTGCAGGGGGCGCCGCGACCACACGCTCCATTAGATCCTGGTACGCCGCCTGTACCTCCGGTTCGTCATAGAGGCCGTTGTGGGCGCCTCCCTCCACCATTACCAGCCTGCGCGAATCGCTAGCCGCCTCCGCGTACAGACGACGGGCCATCTCAGGATTGGTGACGGGGTCCTCGGTGCCCCCCACCACCAGCAGCGGGACCGTCAGCGAGCGAACGCGCTTCAGGTTGTCGTCGTTTTTGAGGGCGGGATCAATGTCGACCCCCAGAAACAGGCGAATGTACCAGGGAAACAGGTGGCTGGACCAGTCTTCCACGTTGGTGGCCGGGTTTTCGAGAACCACGCCACCTACAGTGCGCTCTGCGGCAACGTGGGTGGCCAAAAACGTACCCATGGAATGCCCCCACACCACAACCCGGTCGGGCGACACGTCGGGGCGCGCCACCAGCGAGTCGTACACCGCCACTGCGTCGTCTCGTACCGCACTGGCGCTGGGCGATCCGTCGCTGCGCCCGTACCCGCGGTAGTCCCAGAGCAAGGCATTAGCGGGCGGGCGCGTAAGGGCCTGCAGGTAGCCCGTCGACTGGACGAGGTAGAAGCCGTTGCCCCCAAAGAACAGCACCGTCGCGTCGGCCTCCGGCTGCGTAAGGTGCCAGGCGTTCACGTCCACGCTGTCCGTTACGGGAATGGTGCGGACCTCGAGGCGCACGCCGTCGAGCGCAAAGGTCTGGGGCGTGACGGACGCCTTGGGCTGGAAGACGGTCTCTTCGTCGATGGTGATGGCCGAACAGGCCACCAGGAAGAACGAGGCGACGAAGACGAGCAGGAGCGCACGCATGGGGCGGATGGAGTTGCGGGAATAATGGAGTTGCGGCAGTAGTGGTGGGCCGTTCCGACGAATAAGACGGGCCAGGGGTTGAGATCCGCGTGCAATTCCCCTGTAACGCTCTACGGCGCGCCGGGGGCATCGTACCACGGGTTGGTCTCGGGCCGCTCACGACCGTCGTGGACGGCGCTGTAGCGCAGGTAGTTGTCGGCCCCTTGTCGGATGGCGTCCACCTCTTCGTCGGTCACCTCGCGCACCACCTCGGCCGGCTGCCCCAAGACGAGAGATCGCGGTGGAATCTCCGTGTTTTTGGGAACCAGGGCCTGCGCGCCGATGAGGCTGTGGCGCCCAATGACGGCGTGATCGAGCACGGTGGCGCCCATGCCCACCAGCACCTCGTCTTTGATCGTGCACCCGTGGAGGATGGCCCCGTGCCCGATCGTCACGCGGGCGCCGACGTCGGTGGGAGCGGTGCCGTGCGTCACGTGGACGACCGTGTTGTCCTGCACGTTGGTCTCCGCCCCTACGCGGATCCAGTTCACATCTCCCCGCAGGGTGCAGTGGTGCCAAATGCTTGCGCCGGTGCCCAGGGTTACGTCGCCGATGAGGACGGCCGTATCGGCAATGAAGTTCGAGGCGTCGTAGGACGGCTCGGCGCCGAGAAAAGGCTCAGTCATGGAGGGAAGAGGAACCTTTTCGGGAGCGGATGAGAAGATGGTGGTCGAAGCCCTCGGCAACTCTCGCCTCGTGTCTGCTCTGGCAATGCCTGCGCCCCAACCGTCGTCGTTCGTTGCGCGGCGCCCCTACCGGGCCCTCGGGCTGGTCGTCGGAATTTTCGTGACCGCCTATGTCGCAACGCAGTTCCTCCAGGTTCTGTTTACAGTGTTCGCCGGCATTCTGCTGGCGGTGTTTCTGGCCGGGGTCTCGCAGGCGCTGGAGGAGGACACGCCCCTTCCCCGCCCCGTAGCCCTCCTGCTAACCGTGGTGGGACTGGTGGGCATCCTCGTGGGCCTGTGGTCGCTGGCCGGACCCGACATTTCCGAACAGGTGAGTGCCCTGGCCGCCCTTCTCCCCGACGCCACCGAGCGACTGGCGGCCCGGGCCCGCACAAGCGCCCAGCAGTACGAATGGCTCCGCCAGTTTGTGGACCCGACCCAGCTGCTGCCCCCCGTGTCCAGCGTCATCGGTCGCGTCACCAACGTCTTTCGGGGCACGATCAACCTCGTGGTAGATGCCTTCATCATTCTCTTCATCGGCATTTACGGGGCGGCGGCGCCGCAGACCTACCTCAACGGGATCGTGCAGCTGATTCCACCCGCGTCTCGTCCCCGGGCCCACGAGGTGCTCTACGCGATTGGGCGTGCGCTCCGGTGGTGGCTCACGGGGCGCCTCGTCATGATGGTGATTGTGGGCGTGCTCACGGCACTCGGGCTGCAGGGGGTTGGCATTCCCTCGCCCATTGCCCTCGGACTGGTGGCCGGGCTCTTTTCGTTCGTGCCGTACCTGGGGCCGGCCCTGTCGGTGCTGCCGGCCGTTCTGGTGGCGTCGGTACTGGGCGGCACGGAGGTGGTGTACGTGCTGCTGGTCTACACCACCGTGCAGCTGCTGGAAAGCTACCTCATTGCGCCTCTCGTGCAGCAGCAGGCCGTGCACATCCCGCCGGCCGCCGTAATCACGGCGCAGTTTGTTGGCGGGATTGGGGCGGGGGCCGTCGGGGTGCTCCTGGCGACCCCCCTCACAATCGTGGTGATCGTGCTGGTGCAAACGCTGTACGTCGAGGACGTGCTGGGCGACGAGGTGTCTCTTCTGGGCGAGCACTGAGTCGTGCTGCTCCTGCAGGCGTCTGCTCCGCGGGAGCCGGGGCCGCCGGAACGACGCGAAGGACGCTTCTCCGGCGGGCACAGACTGCCCGCATCATGGCGCCGTGGGGCCGTGCCCTCCCAGAGGCCTATCAAGAGGCCTACCAAGGGGCCTACGCCCGGGGGAGTTGCACGGTGAAGCGCGTGCCGTCGCCCTTTTCCGTTTCCACGTCGATCGACCCGTTCATCTGGTCGACCACTCGCTTTGTCACTGCGAGGCCGAGCCCGCTGCCCTCGTACTCCCGCGCAACGCCCTCCGATTCCTGCCGGAACGCCTCAAACAGCGCCGCGGCCTGCTCCGGATCCATTCCGATGCCGGTATCCTCCACCTCCACGGCCACCGCTCCATTTTGCCGGGTGGCCCGCACCCACACGCTGCCCTCGTCGGTGTACTTGAGGGCGTTGGAGAGTAGGTTCCGCAGCACGATGCGGAGCCCGCCCGGATCGGCCCGGCCCCGAAGCGGCTCCGAGGGGGTGCAGACGTGGAGCGCCAGGCCTTCTTCTTCGGCCTGCGGCGCAAACAGCTCGGCTGTTTCGTTGATCTCTTCGGCGAGCGACACCGGCTCCGGAGTCAACTCCATTTCGCCTGCCTCCAACTTCGACAGGTTGAGCACCGCATCGAGGGTTTCCATGAGGCGGTGGCCGCTCTCCTCAATGAGCCGGGCAAACCGCCCAATTGGCCCCTCTGCGTCCGGGCACACCTCGTCGCCAATGACCTCGGCGAACCCGATCATCGAGGTAAGAGGAGTGCGAATCTCGTGGCTCATGTTGGCGAGGAACACCGACTTCATGCGGTTGGCCTCCTGGGCCTCGTTTTTGGCCTCCTTGAGGCGCTCCTCCCGTTCTTTTCGCTCGGTGACGTCCCGGTACACCCAGAGGGCAGCCGTGTCGTCGGCGAGGTCGTACGGCACGAAGTCGCGCTCCAGCGTGCGACCGTCGGCCAGCAGCAGCTCGTCGTCGAAGACCGGCTGTCCCTGCTCCCGAATGGCCTGCGTGCGCGCCCGGAACGCCTCGGGGTCGGCCACCTTTTCCGCGGCCGTGTCGGCAACGCGGCTGGCCTTCGTCCCCTCAATCTCGGAGGCAGAAACGGGCAGTCCCAGCCCCTCACAGAAGCGTTCGTTGGCGGCCAGCACGGTTCCCGCTCCGTTTTCGGCGAGCACTCCTAAGGGCAGATTTTCGAGGATCGCCTCCAGGGTCGCGTTTGCCTGTTTGAGGGCTCGTTCGCGCCGCTTGCGGGTCGTGATGTCGGTGTAGATGGCGTGGCCTTCAGGGGGGCCGGTGTCGGAGGTGCGCCCGGCCACCTGGATGCGGAAGTCGCGGGGCCCGTTGGGGGTTTCGCATCGCACGTCGGTGCGCACCGCGCCCTGCGTGAGTGCCTCACGGTCGATGCCAACGCCCCGGGTCTCGCCGTCCAGCATCAGCACGTCGTCGAGGGTTTGCATTTCCGCTTCGGCCTGCTCCACGCCAAATACCGCTTCGAAGGCCTCATTCACGTCGGCAATCCGAAGCCCGTCCTCGCCGGCCGTGCACCGCACCACCGGGGTAGGGAGACTTTCGAAGAGCGTTTCGAAGCGATCGCGCTCCTCGCGCACCGCCTTTTCGGCCGCTTTCCGCTCGGTAATGTCGAGCAGCACCCCGTTGTAGACGCGCTCCTGGTCGCGCAGCTCCGGTGTGGCCGTGCCCAGCAGCCAGAGGCGCTCGCCACTCGGCGCTTCGAACGGAAACTCGAGGCGCCAGTCGTCCCCGTGCCGTACGGACGCGTGTATGCTCTTTAGGAGACGGGCCCGGTGCGGCTCCGGAACGCGCTCCAGGAGCGCCTCCAGAAACGTGTCCGGATCCGAGGAGATGCCGAGCAGATCCGTGGCGTGGTTGCTCACGAAGTAGGTGCCGTACGTGCCGTCCGGACGAGCGTAAAACTGGTACACCACCCCCGGGATGCTGTTGGCGAGGCCGCGGAGGCGTGTTTCTCGCTCGCGGAGGCGCGCCTCCATCTCCCGCTGCTCAGTGACGTCGCGCTGCACGGCGGTCCAGTACTCAATGTCGCCCGCGTCGTCCCGGACCGGCACGGCGGTCCACTGGGCCACGTACGGCGTGCCGTCCTTGCGGTAGTTTACAGTCTCCCCGGTCCAGGGCTCGCCCGCCGCCCGCGCCTCCCGCAGCGACGCAATCACCGCGGGATCCGTGTCCGGGCCTCGCAGCACCTCTGGCGACTCGCCCAGGAGCTCATCCTCGCGATACCCGGTCATTTCCTCGAAGGCGGGATTGACGTAGCGGATGGGCTCGGCCGGCGTGGCTTCGGTAATCAGGACCCCGTCCTCGGCCTGTTCCACGGTTTCGGAGAGGACCCGCAGGCGCCGCTCTCTGGCCTTTCGCTCGGTGATATCGGTGATGACTCCGTCGTAATACTGCACCGCCCCGTCGTCGTCGCGGACCACGGTTCCGCTTACCAGTCCGATGAAGGTGGTGCCGTCTGCACGCTGAAACTCGGCCTCCACCCCGTCGAACGAGTTCTGTCCCTGTGCGGCCGTGCGGAGCTGCCGCCGGGTCTCTGCCGTGGGGTACAAGGTAGTGGGGTCCAAGTCCAGTACCTCCTCCACGCTGTCGTACCCAAACAGGTCGGCAAATGTCTGGTTGGCAAAGACCAACCCGTCATCGGCCGTGGAGCGGTAGATGCCCTCCGACACGTTTTCGGTGATGGCACGGAGCCGCTCTTCCCGGTCGCGGAGCTGCTTTTCAACCTCCTTGCGATGCAGCGCGCTGGCGATGGTATCGCCCAGCACGCGCAGGACGGTAACGGTTTCGTCGTCCCACGAAACGTGCGCGTTGACGGCGTCGAACCCCACAAACCCGCCCAGGCGCCCTTCGTAGGTGAACGGGAGGACGACCAGCGATTCAATGCCCTGCGCGTCAAGCACATCCTTCGTGGCGGCCGCCTCGTCCGGAAGGTTGTCCACGGCGGGAATCGTGAGGGGCTCTCGGCGACACATCTGGCGGGTCCACCACGGCAGCGCGGCACAGGAGAGGTCCTGGAGGTTGTCTCGCTGGGTAGGGATGCCGTCGGCGCACCACTCGTGGGTGTTGCTCTGGGTCACGTCCTCGAACGGATCGGTGGAGGGGTCGCCGTCGAAACGGAACACGTAGCTCCGGTCCGCTCCCACAAACGCCCCCACGGTCCCCAGGGCGTCCTCGATGGCGCGATCCAGCTGCTCGATCGGGGTGTCGATGAACGCGGCGGATACTTCGACGAGGAGGTGCTCCAGGTCGGCCCGGCGGGTGAGGCGGTCCTGCACCTTGCGCCACTGCGTCACGTCGCGCACCACCGAGAGGGCGGCGGCCTGTCCCTCGTACTGCACCGGCACGGACCGCGACTGCACGATTCGTTCGCTGCCGTCCAGCCCTACGACGCGATGTTCGTGGGGGGCCGGCGCCTCGCTGTCGTGGATCGCCTGCAGCCGCGCCTTCATCCCGTCACGCGCTTCCGGGGCCACCAGGTCGAACACCGACGCGTCCTGGAGGGCAGTCGGGCCAGGGGCCTCGAAAAGGGACGCTGCCTGCGCGTTGGCGTAGACGATGTCGCCGTCGATCGTAATCAGAACGGCCTCCTGCAGGTTTTCCACGAGATGCTGCCACTGTCCCTGCTGCTCCATCAGGTGGTTCTGGATCGACAGGTGGGCCTGCGTAGCTCCTCCGGCGCCCACCGCAGCAGCGGCCATGCCCGAAAGCACGGCGGCAGGGTGCACCTGCGGCGGCGGGCCCACCAGCAGGCCGCCCCCTACCAGCAGCAGGCCGCCCCCCGCAAACTGCCACGCTGCACGCGCCGAGCCGCTGCTCAGGCCCGTTCCCCCAATAAGGCCCGCGTAGACCAGCAGCAGGCCGAGCGCATACTCCTCGGTGGTGTGGTTCAGGATCACGACTGCAACGACCCAGGCCAGAACCACGAGCAGACCGCCCCGCACCAACGCACTGGTTCGTACGCAGAGGTGCGGGGCGAAGTGCGCCGCCACGTACAGCCCGCCCATGAGGCCCGCCACGGCGAACCACGCCAGACTCGGATCGGCGGCCTGAATGGGCAGCACCAGACGCAGCAGGCCCATGGCCGATAGCAGCCCGGCCCCCAGCAGGCCCACTCGCCGGCAGGCCCGAAGCCGCGACCTCTCCGCCGGACCAACGTCCCCCTCGTCGATCCCAAGATGCGAGACAAACTGCTTTACAGACTGGATCATCGAACGACGGGGGGCGAGCGACAGGGTTGAGGAACGAGCGCACGCGGAAATCGGCCACGAGCCCAGCAGGGCCGACGACGGCCCTTCCTCTGAAGCTCGCGACACGCAGGCCCACGTTGCATCTCAGCAAAATTCATGCAAAACGGCCGAGCCATCCAGCATCTGGGCAGGTCTGCCCGTCGGCCAAACAACCGGAATTTTTCTCCGTCGCCCGGGCGTTTCACCATCGCAGGGCACGGCGCGAGGCGCGCCTCCGGCCCGTAGTAGGTCCTTCTTCCTGAACGGTCCGGGCTTCGTGGCACGGGGCCTTGCCTCTCTTCACGATGCGGAGGCCTTCACAACGTGGGTTTTCACGAGATGGAGCCGCCCTCCCCCTTTCGCGCCGCGCCATCGGCCGTTCCGGCGGCCCCCGGCAGGCGAACAGTGAAACAACTGCCGGTTCCCTTCTCCGTCTGCACCTCAATGGATCCTCCCATCTGGTCGAGGGCTTCTCGCGTGACGGTAAGCCCTAGGCCGGTGCCCTCGTACTCGCGCCCAAGTCCCTGCGACTCTTGCTTGAACGCCTCGAAAAACCCGGTCACCTTCTCCGGGTCCATCCCGATGCCCGTGTCCTCCACCACAAGCACCGCCCCTGCGTCTGCGGAGCGCACTCGCACCCACACGTCGTCCCCCTCTTCGGTGTACTTAATCGCGTTGGACAAGAGATTTCGAAGCACGATGCGCAGCCCGCCCTCGTCGGCCCGTGCCCAGACGGCATCCGCGGCGCGCACGTGGAGCCGAACGCCCGACGCCTGTGCCTGCGGCTCAAATTCACTGACGGTCTCTTCCACCTCGGCGATGAGGTTGATCGGCACGAGCGACAGGTTCATCTCGCCCGCCTGAAGTTTTGAGAGGTTGAGAACGCTGGTGAGGGTTTCCATGAGACGGCGGCCGCTTTTTTCGATCAGGCCCGAAAACCGAGTGAGGACCGGAAGGTCGAGTTCGCTGGCCTGCTCGGCCTCGCGCACCACGTCCCCGATGGCCTCCGCAAAGCCCAGGATGGAGGTGAGGGGCGTGCGGATTTCGTGGCTCATGTTGGCCAGGAATGCACTTTTGAGCCGGTTCATGCGCTCGGCTTCTTTCTTGGCGGTGCGCAACTGCTGCTTCTGGCGCTTGCGGGCGTCGATGTTTTCGACCATGCCCACCACCTGCACCCCGTCGGGCACTTCGCGGCGCGATACAGTGAGGTGCGCCCAGAACGTGTCGCCGTTGCGGCGCCGGTAACGCTGTTCGAGCTGGTACTGGTCGCACGCCCCCGCCGCCAGTTCTCGGAATTTTTCGCGGTCGCGTGCCCGGTCGGCGGGATGGGAGAAGGCCCCGAAGTCTTTTCCCCGGAGCCCCCCCGCCTCAAATCCCAGCATCGACTCCAGGGCGGGGTTGGCCTCCAGAATGGCACCGGACTCGTCGACCAGCGCAATCCCCAGGCCCGCATTTTCGAAGAGCTCTTGGAAGCGATGTTCAATGTCGCGCCGCTCGGTGATGTCCTGAATGTGAAAGACGGCGCCCTCAGCCCGGTCCCTGGGACCGGCCAGCGGGGCCCCGCTCACCGACAGGAGACGGCGGGAGCCGTCGGGCTGCGTAACGGTGTGTTCGACGTTGTAGAGGGGCTCCTCCGCTGCCAGGACGCGGGCAAACGGCAACTCGTCTTCGGGAATGGGGGTGCCGTCGGGAGTCGTGATCTCCCACGCAGGATCGTTGAACGCACGCTGGGTGATCTCCTGCTCCTCTAGCCCGAGCACCTCTTGGGTCCGGTCGCTCGCCCGGACAAAATTTCCTTCTCGATCGAGCAACACGATGGCAACCGGACTCACCTCAAAGATGCGATCGAGCAGGTCTCGCTCCCGCTGCAGGGCGCGCTCTCGGCGCTTCCGCTCGGTGATGTCGCTGTAGATGGCGTACACCTCCGGCAGATCGGCCTCTGGGGTGCGCCCCGCCACGTGGACCTGAAAATCACGAGGGCCATCGTTCGAGTTCCGCCGCATCTCGATGCGCCGGGGGCCCTCTGCTAGCACCTGCCGGTGGGTGCTCTCCCCGTCCTCCCCCGACGGCTTCCCCCATGCGTCCAGCGTTTCCCCGGCGAGTGCGGACGCCCCGTGCCCGAACGCCTCCTCAAACGCCTCGTTCGCATCCAGAACGCGGGTCGCGCCCTCCTGTACGGCGCAGTGCACCACCGGAGAGGGGAGGCTTTCAAAGAGAGTGCGGTATCGGTTTCGCTCTTCTCGGAGCGCCTGTTCGGCACGTTTGCGGGGCGTAATCTCCAGCAGCACGCCGTTGTAGACGAGCTCGTCGTCGCGCTGGTGCGGGGTGGCCGTGCCCAGCAGCCAAATTTGCTCGCCCGAGGGACGCTCGAACGGAGCCTCAAACCGGAGCGGGGCGTTCTCGTCCACCGCAGTCCGAATCGTATCGAGCAGGTCCTCGCGGTGGCCGGGGGGCACGGCCTCGAGGCAGCGCTCGAAGAAGTCGTCGGGGGCGGCAGAGATGCCGAGCAGTTCTTCGGCGTGTTTGCCCACGAAGTAAAACCCATACTCGGGGCCGGGCCGTGCGTACGCCTGGTACACCACTCCTGGAATGCTGTTGGTAATGCCTCGAAGGCGGGCCTCTCGTTCTTGAAGGGCCTGCTGGGCCTCCCTGCGCTCGGTGACATCGCGGATGAGGCTCCGCACCACGGGCCTGCCCTCCACCGAAGAGAGGCTGGCGGACACCTCGCCCCAAAAGACAGACCCGTCGGCTCGCTGGTAGCGCGCAGTGGCCCGGTACGACCTTCCGTCTCGGAGCGACGCGAGCTTCTCGTCGGCTGTGTCTGCGTCGGCCGGCAGGTGTAGGTCCGCCACGCACATTCCCCGCAGCGTCGGCTCGTCGTACCCGAAGAGGGACTGCGCCTGCGGATTGGCCTTCCGAACGCGGCCCTCCAAATCGTGCACCAGGATCGCCTCGCGGGACTCTCGGAAGAGCGATCGGTAGAGCTCTCGGCTCCGCCGAAGCGCCTTCTCGGCTTCTTTTTGGTCGGTAATGTCCTGCACCGCCCCGGCCACCTTGCGCACCGTCCCATCGTCATCGGCAACGGGGGCCGCCACGGTCCGCACCCACCGGCGGTGGCCCTGGGCCGTCACGATGGGCAGTTCCAGGTCGTGAGCGGACTGTTCTTCGATGGACCGTCGGAATGCCGCCCAGGCCTCCGAGCGGGCGTTCGGGGGGTATAGGGACAATGCCTGCCTCGGACTTAGGTCCTCCTCGGGGCTCAGTTCGCAGATGCGGTACACCTCGTCGGTGCAGCTCAGGGTGCCAGAGGCGAGATCAACCTCCCACGATCCGGCCAGTCGCTGCGACTGCTGCAGAAGGCTTTTCTGCCGACGGAGCTGCTTCTCCTGCGCCCGCTGCTCGGTCACGTCGCGCTGCAGGGAGACCCAGTGCAGGATGGTGCCCTCCGGCCCCCGCACCGGCGATACGTTCCACTGCACGACGTAGCGGGTGCCGTCTTTTCGGTAATTGATGGCCTCTCCCTCCCACTCCTCTCCCGCCTTCAGGGCCGTCTGCAAGTCTTCCAGGGTGTCGGGGTCCGTGTCCGGGCCCTGTAAAAGGCGCGGGGTGCTCCCCACCGCCTCCTCAGCGGTGTAGCCGGTCATGTCCTCGAAGGCGGAGTTCACGTACTCGATCTCCGGCCCCGGCGCCTCCAGAGGCGTGCCTTCAGTGATAAGCACTGCCTCTTGGGCCTGCTCGATCGCCTCGGACAGCACCCGCAGCTCTTGCTCTGCCTGTTTTCGTTGCGTGATGTCCGTCAGCACCGCGTCGTAGTAGAGCACCGTGCCGTCGGCATCTCGGGTGGCCTCGGCACTCAGGTGCCCCACCTTGAGATCGCCCTCCCGTCCCCGGAGCGTCACCTCCAGGCCGTCGGCCCCGTCTCCCTGGAACATCTGGCTCTGCTCGGGCGGATACACGGCGAGCGTGGTGAGGTCCTGCCCGAGGAGCTCGTGCTCGTGCTCTACCCCGAGCATGTGGGCCAGGGCGCGGTTGGCGTGGCGCACGCGTCCGGTGGGGCCGACGCGGAAAATTCCGGCGCCAATGTTTTCGGTAAGCGAGCGGAGCCACGTGTCGCGCTGGCGAAGGCGGTCCTGCATGCGCTCCTGCCGGTGGGCCCACCGCAGCGTCCGGCCGGCTAGGGTGGGCGTCAGCTCCCCTTTGTGGAGATACTCGGCTGCCCCCGCGTCTTGGGCACGGAGCGCCGCGTCGAGGTTTTTCTGCGCGGTAAGCACCACGATGGGTGTTTCGGGCGCCACGGCCGCCACGGCTTCCACCGTCGAGGGGCCTTCGCTGTCTGGCAGCCCCAAGTCCACCACCAGCACGTCGGGGGGAGCGGTCCGGATCGCGGCCTGGCCGTCCGCCAGCGTCTCCTCGTGGCGCAACACCGTATCCACATCGCTTTCTCGTAGCTGCTCGGCGAAGAGACGGGCATCGCCCGGGTTGTCTTCAATGAGGAGCACGTTCAGAGAGGGGACGCCCGGAGAAGGGCCAGGGGGTGGCGGGCTCATGGATGGACGTAGGTCTGCAAGAGG
>CAZFJR010000001.1:23448-38217 GCA_964519235.1 uncultured Salinivenus sp.
AGGGGCCGGACGGGGACTCCAACAGGCGGATCTTCTCAACAGGCGAATTTTTTAGGCATCGGGGAGGCGGACAACCTGAAACCAGAATTGATCGATCGATTGCACGATGGTGGTGATCTCGTCCAGATCGACCGGCTTCGTGACGTAAGCGTTGGCGTGCCGGTCGTAGCTTTTGACGACGTCCTCCTCCGCCTCGGAACTGGTCAAGATTACGACGGGAACGCGGCGCAGGGTGGGGTGCGACTTCAACTCGTCGAGCAGGTCGTGGCCGCTCATGACCGGCAGGTCCAGGTCCAGCAGCACCAAGTCCGGCCGGGATTCAGTGGCGTCTTCGCTGAGCCCCAAAATGTCCTGGGCCTCTTCGGCGGTGTGCGCCACCAGCAGGTCGTTTCGCACCTTGGCCTCGCGCAGCATCTCACGGGTCAGCCGCACGTCGGCCGGGTTGTCCTCCACAAGAAGGATGCGGACTGGGCGGGTGCGCCCGTCGGGGGGGTCCGGGAATGACTCGGGGGAATCGCTCATGGCTGGCCTTCGACCTCCAAATCCAAAAGGACGTGAAAGGCGGCGCCCTCTCCCGGCTCCGACTCTACCCAGATGCGCCCGCCGTGTCGCTCGGCGATTTTTTTACAGAGCGCAAGGCCTATGCCAGACCCCGCGTGCCCGGTGCCGTGGGGATCGAGCTGTTTGAAGATGCGGAAGATCTTGTCTTGGGCCGTGGCGGGGATGCCGGGGCCGTGGTCGCGCACCACCACGTGCGCCGCACCCGCATCGGTGGTGCGCCCGGAAATCTCGATTCGCGGCGGGGCGTCGCCGTGGTAGGTCAGCGCGTTGTCGACGAGATTCTGAAAAAGGCGCCGAAGCTGCTCCGCGGTGCCGTGCGTGGTGGGAAGCGGCGTCCGCTCGATGGTGCCGCCCAGCTCCTCGATCCGGCGGGCCAGGTCGGCCCGAACGTCGTCCACAATCGTCCCGAGGTCGACGCGGCCGAAGGTGCCCTCCTTGCGCCCAACACGGGAGTACTGCAACAGCCCGTCGATGAGGGTCTTCATCCGCTCGGCCCCATCCACCGCGTACTCGATAAACTCGCGGGCGCTTTCGTCGAGGGCCTCCTTGTAGCGCCGCTCCAGGAGTTGGAGGTAGCTGGAAACCATTCGGAGCGGCTCCTGCAGGTCGTGGGAGGCGGCGTAGGCGAACTGCTCCAGGTCTTCGTTGGACTCTTCCAGCTTGCGGGCTTGGCGCCGCAGCTTGGCCTCGGTCCGGCACTGCTCGGTTCTGTCGTTGACGGCGAGAAGAATCCGCTCGGGGGCCTCCGCGCCCCCCGAGAGCATCTGACCGTTCACGCGGAGCGCCCGCCAGCCTTCCCCCCCGGCCTGCTGGTGGGCGTCGCCCAGGTGGAGTTCAAGGTCTCTAAACGGCTCGCGCTCCTCGCGCAGGCGAGTCAGGGATTCTCGGAGGGCCGGGCGATCGAAGTATCCACCGCCAAGTTCGTACAAGGCTTTCCCGACCGCCTCTTCGTTGGGAACCGAAAACGCCTGATGGAACGCGGGATTCACCTGCTGCACCACGAGGGCATCGTCCAGCACCAGCAGGGGCTCGTGCAGGGTGTCGACGATGCGCTGCGCGTCGATGAGGGTGGAGGCGTTGGGTCGCGACTCGGGCATGGAGTGGCGCCGGTTGGGAGTGCAGTTCGCCGTGTCTTTGTCGCCGTACCGACTCTCTCACAATGGGTGGGAGAGCAAGCAACTGTGCAGGGAGTCACGAATTTCACCATCGGTGCCGAGAAACATACAACACTGCCGAAGTCCTAAACTTATTTTCACAAAGGGCTCGTGTGTGTGCCCCCACACAGATGCACGGGGCGTCTCCCTCTCATTTTCCCTTGAGGAACGGCGAATTTTCCCGTCGGTCGAACCTTGCAGGCGGCGCACCAGGCGTTTCCGTCCGGACGCTTTCGCCTCTCGGGCTCACGAGGGTCGCTCACGAGGGTCCTCGGAATCGCTCCGCGGGACTGTTCCACTGCACCGTCCGTGCGCCCGGCCGCCCCGCTCGTTGTCCGAGGCGGCACCGGCGCATCGGCTCCGGTTGTGCTGTAACAGTGCTGTGTTGTAACGGGGGCGCGGTGGCGCGCACCCATCTGCTCAGCCCCGGCGGTGGCAGCCGTTCGGTTTGGGCAACCGTTCGGGCACGCCGGTTCTCTTTCTGAACTCGCGCACGCAGCGTCTTCCATGCGGCCTTCCACGCGGACCCTCTACATTCTCTCGTTCGGGCTACTGCTCGGCATGGGGCTTCCCGTTCGGGGCGGGGCGCAGCCGTTGCCGCCGCCAGCAGCGCCCGACACCGGCCGCGTGTCCGACTCCAGTGCCCAGGCTGCGTCCGAGCCGTACGCCACGTCTCGCAGCGTTGCGTACCACGTGCTGGCGGCCCCCGCCTACGCGCTGCATGCCGCCACGCGCCCCCTGGGATGGGCCGCCCAGTACGTGGAGCAGGAGCTCCCGAACCTCTTCAAGCCTCGCCGTCCTCCCCGAGGCGCGGTTCCACGGATCGATCTGGGAGGCCCCGCTGGGCTCCTCGTAGGACTTGCTGTGTACGACAACCACGTGCTCGGCAGCCGGCATCGAGCCCGGTTGGAGGGCCTGTATGGCGGCCCGGATACGTTCGAGTCCGAGGCTTTGTACACCGTTCCCGCCCCTTTTGGCCGCGGCACCCGGGTCCGCTTAGCTGCGAATTTCTTTTCGGATCCCGAGAGCAATTTCTACCTGAATGGCAACAACAGCACCCTCGACGCGGACAAGGCGGAGTTCTCGCGCGATCAGGTGGACGTCGCCGCGGGGCTTCGTGCCCGTCTTCCCGACCGCCCGTACCGGGGCGAAGTGGAGTTGCTGTACGAGCACGTTGACACCGCCGTCGACGACGCCACGGCCGCATCTCTCGCCGGGCTTGGCACCGCCGATCTTCTCACCGCCGGTCTCACTCTCGCAGCCGACTTTACGGACGGCCCGCCCCGTCGCTCCGGGGGGACCGCGCTCATTCTCCGACTCGACTATAGCCACGACCTCACCGACGATCGGTATCGGTACGGCCGGTACGTGGCCGAGGTGCGGCAGTACCTGCCCGTTGGCTTTTTGCCGGAGACCCGCCGGCTCGCCCTGCGGGGCCGCCTGGAACAGGCCGGCTCCCTCCTTGGCGGAACGGACGTGCCGTTTTATCAGCTGCCCAACCTGGGCGGCCAGACGTCCCTCCGGGGCTTCCGCTCGCGGCGCTTCCAAGACAATGGATCGCTGGTGCTGAACGCGGAATACCGCTACCCGATCTGGTCGAACGTCGACGCCGCCGTGTTTGTCGACGCGGGACAGGTGTTCGGGGACGTGGCCGACGTGCGGGGGAACCGGTTTCACTGGAGCTATGGCGGGGGCCTGCATGTGTTGAACCGAAACGGCCTGAGCGCCCGCCTGGAGGTGGCCGGCAGCACGGAGGGGGTGCGGACCATCATTACAGTTGAGCCCACGTTCCAGCGCGTAGCCCGGTAGACGCTTCCCGCCACATGCTTGCCGCATGCTTGCACCTCCCCTCCGTTTCTCTGAATTACCGTTCCGCCCTCTTTCCCATGCGCACCGCCTCGCGCGTTCCCTGGATGCGCCGGCTTCTTCTGCTCGGCGTGCTGTGTTGTGCTGCGGCCGTCGGGGCCTGTGGCAGCACGTCGCCGTACACGCTGGGCCCCATCAAAACCACAGACCCCGACACCCGCCCCACCGACCGCCCCGAAGAAACGGTGGAAAGCATGTACTGGGACCGGGTCGACATGAGCGTTTTTCACCAGCTCGAAAAGCCCCTCAACCTGAACTGGATGGGCCGCACCGTGGGCCACGCCCTGGGCCTGACCTCGGCCGACGCGGCCGACAACGTGAACGTGTTGGACGAGCCGCCCAATTCCAGCTGGTGGAAGCGGCGTCACTTCTACACCGAGATGTCGCCCCGCGAACTGGCCATTGGGCCCAACGAGCGCGACACAACCGGCCCCGCCGCCGGGCCAGCCCAGAACGGCACATGGACCGTGACGAGCGGCAAGTTTCAGGGAGCCGCCCGCGGATTCCAGATCAAAGATCCGCGTGGAGACCGATACCTCATCAAGCTCGATGGACCAAACTGGCCCGAGCTCACCACCTCGGCGGAGGTCATTTCCACGAAAATTCTCTACGCGGCGGGGTACCACGTTCCGCAGAACACCATCACGTACTTCTCGCCAGGGCAGCTCCAAATTGCCGACGACGCGGAGGTGCAGGGCCGCGGCGGACGACGCTCCATGACCCGAGAAGACCTGCAGGCCCTGCTCGCCCCCTACGATCCGGGCCCCGATGGCCAGATCCGGGGCCTCGCCAGCAAGTTCGTAGACGGGGAGCCCCTCGGACCGATTTTCTTTGAGGGCACCCGCGACGGCGACGCCAACGACCGCGTGCGGCACGAACAGCGGCGCGAACTGCGCGGGCTGCGCGTCATCGGTTCCTGGATCAACGACGCCGATCGCCGCCACGCCAACACCCTGGCCGTGTACACCGACGAGCGGTACGTGAAGCACTACCTGATCGACATGGGCTCTACGCTTGGGGCCAACGCCACCAGCCCCCACCGCCCCATCCACGGCCAGGCCTACATGATCGACCAGCGAAAAATCTTGAAGGCCCTGCCGCTGCTGGGCGCCTATCCGTTTCCGTGGTGGGACTACGACGCATCGGTGCCCCACCCCGCCGTCGGCTACTACCGGGCCGACGTCTTTAAGCCCGGCGAATGGGTGCCCACCTACCCCAATCCGGCCTTCGAGAAGATGACGGAACGGGACGCGTACTGGGGCGCCAAGATTGTGATGAGCTTCACGGACGAGGACCTGGCGGCCATCGTCGAAACGGCTCAGATCAGCACTCCGGAGGCGGAGGCCCATCTGCTTCGTGTGCTCAAAAAGCGTCGAGACCTCGTGGGGCGGTACTGGTTCAACAAGGTAAACCCGCTGGATCGGTTCTCCGTGGGCAGCGGCTCCTCGCCCGCTCACGGGCACGCTTCCGCAGCCCCGCGCTCCCCCGACACACTCCACTTCGCGGACCTGGCGGTGACGAGCGGACTGGCCCCCGAAGGAGCCCGCGAGTACCAATTCCGGATGCATGTGACCGGCACACCGATGGGACCTGCCCGAACGGTTGAAGACACGGCGCTCCCACTCGCCCTCAACGGCACCTCCCTGCGCACCCTCCTCGATGCCCGCGGCCACTCGGCGCCCGACCAACGCGTGATCCGGATTGACCTCCGTACGCGCCAGAACAGCACCCTCAGCGCCCCCACACGGGTGTACGTCCACGTTCCTGTCTCGGGACCCGCCCGAGTGGTGGGCCTGGAACGGGAGTAGCAGCCGCGTCCGCCTGGCCTTCTTCGCGCGCCGCTTGCAGGGGCCGCAAATCATTGCAGGGGCCGCAAATCAATTGCCGTGGCCGGGCGTTTGTGCGACGACGATTCCTCTCTGGCCGTTGCTACCTGCGTCGATGGGGCGCCTCTTAGAATCACTATTCGGACTCCGCCCGGAAGAGCGCACCCGGGCGTTGCTTATGGCAGGCTACCACGTCCTGCTGCTGCTGTCGCTGTACCTCTTGAAGCCCGTTCGCGACAGCCTCTTCCTCTCGGATCGGGGCGCGGCGGAGCTTCCGTTTGTCTTTATCCTCACCACCGCCGTGGTGGTGCCCGTCGCGCTTCTGCACACCCGAGCGGGCGCCCGGCTCGCGCTCGGCCCCCTCATCGAGGGGGGCTCCCTCTTCCTGGTCCTGAGCATTGTCGGGCTGCGCGGCCTCTTGGCCTTTGACGGCCCCTGGACCGCATACGTGCTGTACGCGTGGGTGAGCATCTACGGGCTGCTGGTGACGTCTCAGTTCTGGCTTTTTGCAAACGCGCTGTTCACGTCGTCGCAGTCGAAGCGCGTGTTTACGGTTCTGAGCGCCGGGGCCATTATGGGGGCCATTCTCGGGGGCGAGGCAACAAGCCTGCTCGTGAATGTGGCGGGGCTCGCCAGCCGCAACCTGCTGTGGCTGGCCGGCGGCGTGCTCCTTCTGGCGACGGGGCTCGCCCGCTTCATCCGCCTGCGTGCCCGCCGGCGTGGATCCATTGCGGCCCAGACAAGCCCGGAGACGGACGAGGCCGGCGACCAAACCGCCCTGTCGGTCATTGGGTCGTCGCGCCACATTCAGCTCATCGTCAGCCTCATTGCGCTGATGGTGATCGTCACCACGTTCGTGGACTACCAGTTCAAGACCGTTGCCGCGCGTGCCTACACGTCCACGGCCGGCCTGACCTCTTTCATGGGGCAGTTTTACGGCGGGGTTAGCCTTGTGGCCCTGTTGGTGCAGTTCTTTGCGGCCCCGCGGCTGATGCGCGTGGTGGGCATTGGCGGCGCCCTGTCGGTCCTGCCGGGCATGCTGGCGCTGGGCAGCGTGGGGATGCTGCTGGTGCCCGGCCTCGCGGCAGGCATTTTTTTGCGGGGGGCCGGGCAGAGCCTCAAGCACTCGGTGGACAAGACGGGGCGCGAGCTCCTGTTCGTGCCCGTTCCGCTGCCCAAGAAGAAGCGCGTCAAGGTGTTTGTCGACGTGTTCGTGGACCAGGGCGCCCAGGGCCTCGGGGGCGTGCTGCTGCTGTTTCTGGCCGCGAGCCTCGGCCTGAGCGTACAGGCCCTGAGTGCAGTCACCCTAGCGCTTATTGCCGGCTGGGGCCTTCTGGCGTACCGGGCGCGCCAGTCGTACATCGATCAGTTTCGGGCACAGCTGCGGGCTCAGGAGCCCGTCGCGGAGGGGCCCGCGGAGCCCGACCCCGCCCCCCCTACGGTTGACGATGCGCTCCTGAGCTCGCTGTGCAGCCACGCCGAGACAGAAGCTCTCCGCGCCCTAGAGACGATGGAGACGGACACGGACACCGCCGTCCCAGTCGACGTTTTGCAGTGCCTGTTCGACCATCCCTCCGCCGCGGTCCGGGCGCAGGCCCTCCGCGTGCTTCGGGTGCGCCGGGTGGACGGCGTGGGCGAGGCGGTGGCCGAAATGCTACGCGATAGAGACCCCGACGTGCAACTGGAGGCGGCTCGCTACCTGTACTGCCAGCAGTCCGACCAGCGGACGGAGCGCCTGCGGCAGGGCCTTCAACACGACGACCCTCAGATTCAGGCCGCTATGGTGGGCCTTATTGCCACGGAGGGCGACCCCGAAGACTACGAACTGGTGTCCGAGTCGCTGCTGCGGCGCCTGGTGACCCAGGACGGCGACACGGCCCCGCAGACCCGAACGCAGGTCGCGCGGCTCCTCGGGGTGCTAGACCGTTCGTATCGCATTTCCCTATTGCACCACCTCCTGCAAGATGCGTCTGTGTCCGTGCAGCGGGCGGCCGTACGGGCGGCCGGCAAGACGGGCGATCGGTCGTTCCTGCACCCACTGATCGAGCGTCTGGGGCGCGACGCGACAGAAGCGGCCGCCCGGCAGGCCCTGGCTTCTTTCGGGCCGCCGATTCTGGGGACCCTGTACGACTACCTGGTCGACTCTGCGGTGGACCTCACAACGCGACGCCGCATCCCGCCTATTTTTGTGGAGCACCCCGGGCCCTTCGCCGTGGCCGCACTGGTGCGTGGACTCAAAAAAACGCCCGTGCCCCTCCGGCACGCCATCACACGCGCCCTCAGCAAGCTTCACCAGACCGTCGAGGCGTCCCCCAACGCAGAGACCCTGGACGCTGCCATCCGCAACGAGGCGCGCCACCACGCAGCCCTTGGGCAGCTGCTGCGCACGCCCATCGCCCCCGACGGCCCGTCCCTAGACGAAGACCTGCGGGCGCTGCGAGAGGAGAGCCTCGAACGCATCTTCCGGCTTCTGGGCCTCCGGTACGACCAACGCGATCTCCACGACGCGTATCTGGGCATCACCAGCTCCGACCCCACGCTGCGCGATAGTGCCGTGGAGTTTGTGGACAACCTCATCAACTACGACACACGCCGCTACCTGCTTCCGCTTCTGGACGACCCGGAGGGCGAGCAAGCCGCCACCATAGGCGCGGAGGAGTTCAATCTCCGGATCCGCACCCCCCAGGCGGCCCGCCAGCACCTGCGCACGGCCGACGACCCGCGTCTCTCGGCGTTGCTCGACGGCGCATCCATCCCGATTCTTTCCCCCACGTCGGAGGGTGCGCCGGACGGTGCGCCGGACGGAGCCCGCACATCCGCCGACGGGATCCTCTCGGCCGCCCCCGATCCTGAAAAGCCGTAACGCCGGACGGACGATTCCAGACACACGACAGGTGTCGTTGGTCAGGCCCGTTGCTCCCTGGCGGCCACGCTCCCCGCCGTCCGCTGTCTTGTCCGCTTGTCGCCTCATCGATCGACGCCAGTAGGCACCGCCATGATTGACCGGCTGCGCCAGGAGTTTTTTGACATCCGCCCCGGCGAGTGGCCCAAAGCGCTCGGGCTTTCGGTCTACTTCTTTCTCGTAATCGCGATCTTCTGGGTCCTGAAGCCCATCAAGCGGGGGCTCGTGATTGGCTACTTTGGCGACCATCCGATCCGCCTCGCCGGGTGGGTGCTGTCGGGCGCCCAGGCAGAACAGCTTGGGAAGGTGCTCAACATGCTCGTGGCCTTTGCGGTGGTGGGGGCCTTTACGTGGCTTGTGCGCCGCTACGCTCGGCACATTCTCATCCTCATTTTCTGTGGAGTATTCGGGGGACTTTTCCTCTTTTTTGGAAGCATCATTCACCAGATTGAGGCCTTGGGGCAGGGCGGCGTGTGGGCCTTCTACGTCACGGGCGACATCTGGACGACGGTGATGGTGGCCACCTTCTGGTCGTTTGCCAATGACCTCAATACCGGAGACCAGGCCGAGCGGCTCTACGGGGTGGTGGGCCTGGGCGGAGTGGTGGGCGGCTTTGTGGGGGCAACGATGGTGAGCGGTCTCGTAGAGCCGGTAGGGCGCTCCACCCTCGTGTACGCCTGCCTCGTGCCCACCGCACTCATCGGCGGACTGGCCGTCTGGATTCATCACCGCGAGTGCGAGGCCTCCCCCGACATGCCCTGCTGCCCGGAGGAAGAAGCCGTGCTCGAGCAAAGCCAGGAGAACGCATTTTTGGAGGGCGGAAAGCTGGTTTTTCAGTCCCGGTACCTGCTGGGGATTGCCGCCGTGCTGGGCCTTTACGAAATGGTGTCCAACATTGTCGACTTTCAACTGGCTGTCGTTGTGGAGCGGCACATTACCGCCGATGCAGAACGAGACGCATTTTTCGGGCTGGTGGGCCAGGCAACAAGCCTTGTGTCCATCGGGGTACAGCTGTTTGCCACGTCGTTCGTGATGAAGCGCTACAGCGTGAAGGCCGCCCTGCTGTTCCTCCCCGTCGCCATTTTGGGAGGAACTGTTGGCTTTGTCGCGCTCCCCTCCCTGGCCCTGGTCGGGTTTATGTCTGTGAGCGACAACGCTCTGAACTACTCTATCAATCAGTCGGCCAAAGAGGCCCTCTACACCCCTACCACTCAAGACGAAAAATACAAGGCCAAGTCCTTCATCGACATGTTCATCCAACGCGCCGCCAAGGTGGCCTCCGTTGGGCTCAACCTGGGACTGACGGCGCTCGTAGTTACGGACGCACGGTGGCTCTCTGTTGCGGTGGGGGTCCTTCTGGTTGCCTGGATCACGGTTATTCGGTTTCTGGGCCGCGAGTACGAGGCGAGAAAAGACGCCGACGCTCCCACCTACGTCCGGGCCTGACAGGGGGCGTCCGTTGTTCAGGCATGCGGTCACGTTTTTTGACCAACGCACGTGAGAGAGAGGCGGATACGGATTTCTGCGCAAGCGGTACTGGAGGTTTGTCCTGCGGAGCTGTGGCGCTCTGTTCTTCTCTCGTCACAGGACGATTGGCAGCGCCCAGAAGACAGTTCCGGTCCACGCCTCGGGCGCAGAGGCGATGCCGTTGGTCGGAATGCCCGGGCTTCTCGATTTTCTCGCCTCGTGAGCACTGGTTCTTCGTAGACAATGGGCGTAGGCGCCCTGGAAGGCGCCCCGGGCGTCTTTGCACGGGGCCCTTCCCCGGTCCTCCTGTCTTTTTTCCCCTTCCTGCCGTTCCTTTCTCCCGCCGCGCTCCTCCTCTTCCGGCGCTTCCAAACGACAAGCAAACCTTTTTTCTTCGAAGAGGGTACCAACGCCGAAACGGCTCGTGGGCGCTCGCTTCCGGCACATCGGGCCCCTCGTCCCTAAAGGGGCCCGTGCTGTGATGCGCCCGGCCGCTGTCGGCGTCCTTCGCCGCGACCTTTGCTGCGACGTGTGCTGTCGTGCAACGGACGTGGTGCGAGCCCTGCGTTGGACTCGGTTCGGGATCTGCGCTGCCCTCTCGATTCAGTGTTGGCTCAAGACTTGTCTCGGTGGCTCAAGGGCCTGTCTCGCTCCCCTCGGGGCCGATTGGACAGTCCGGGGGGCCCTTTGGCCGCTCGGCCGAACTGGAAACGAGCACGCCCCCCTCGCACACAGCACGCTACGTTCTACTGTTTTCAGGTGCTCATGTCCTCGCCCTCGCCTCCTGCGCCGTCCTCCGTCGAAGATTCTCCTCCGTCTCCCTCGCAGCCGAAGGCCTCCGGGTCGGTACGCAACATTCTTGTGTCCCTTCTGCTCAGTGCGGCCGTACTCGGGGGCGTGGGCTACGTTACCTTCGACGCTTCGGCTTTTCGCCAGCTCATCCAGCACCTGCGTCCGGGGCTGCTGATGGCCGCCGTGGGCATTTCGTTTGCGCGACTCGGGCTTGGGGGATGGCGGCTGAGCCAGGTGTCGCAGGGACGGCTCAGTGTGTGGAGCGGAACGCGTGGGCAGCTGGCCTGGGACTTCTTTTCGAGCGTCACGCCCTCCGTCGTGGGGGGCGGTCCGGTGGCGGCCTTCTACGTCGCGCGGGACGAGGATCTCGCGGTGGGCGAGTCGGCGGCCTTTATGTTTTTCTGCGTACTTCTGGACCAGTTGTGGTTTCTATTGGCCATCCCGCTGCTGGTGTTGGCCACGTTCACCATCGATTTGCTGCCGGACGCGGCGGGCACGGTAGGCCTCTGGGGGATGTTGGCCTACTTCGTCGGCCTGCTGGCGTGGTCTGGCATGTACGCCTACGCCACCCTGGTGCGGCCCCGCCTGCTGGTAGAGGTAACGGACTGGTGCTTCCAGTGGCGCTACCTGCGCCGGTTTCGGGAAACAGTGATGCGGGAGATGCGGTCGTACTTTCGCCGGGCACGGCACTTGGGGACACAGCCCTTTTCCTTCTACGCCTACGGGTTTGCGCTTACGGCCCTTGCCTGGATTGCCCGCTACGCCCTTGTCTTTCTCGTGGTGCGGAGCGTGCACGCGGCCGATGCCCTACTGCTGTTTGCCCGCTCGGTAGCGATGATGCTGGTGGGCCTGATCATGCCCACCCCTGGCGGATCCGGCGGCCTTGAGGGGCTGTACGCACTTTTCATCGGCCCGCTCATGCCCGACGCCCTGGTGGCCCCGACGCTGTTGACCTGGCGTTTGCTTGGCTACTACCTGTTTATCGCGCTCGGTGCCTACCTTTTTCTGCACCAGCTTCAGCGGGTGCGCACCCAGCGCCACCGCCGCGCCGCTTCGGAATCGGGCTGAGCCCCCAGCCGTCCCGCCCGGCCGGGGCTGCCTCCTCTGCTCCACCGCCTATCCTGCTTCCACCGCCCACGGGGGCACGCTGCCTAGCTCCACCCCGAAGGCCGCCCCGAGCAGGCCGTACGCGAGAACCGTAACCACCCCAATGAACAGCAGATTGAGCCACACGCCCACCCGGCTCATCTCCGGGATGGTCAGCAGTCCGCTGCCGTACACAATGGCGTTGGGCGGGGTGGCCACGGGCAGCATAAACGCACAGCTTGCTCCCAGGGCAGCCGGCACCGCAAGCAGGTAGGGACTCTCCCCAAGGCCCACGGCCACGGCTCCCAGGATTGGCAAGAACGCGGCCGTGGTGGCCGTGTTGCTCGTAATTTCGGTGAGCGCCACCACCAGCGCCACTGTCGCCACCACCACAAGCCCCACCGGCCAGTGCTGCAAGGCCCCGACGCCCCGCCCCATCCACTCCGCCAGTCCAGTGTCGCGGATGGCGGCGGCGAGGCTCAGCCCTCCGCCAAACAACACCAGCACGCCCCAGGGCAGCGCCTCCGCCTCCTCCCACCCCAGGAGCGCCCGGTCGCCAGTTCCGGCCGGCAGCAGAAACAAGACCAGCCCTGCTCCTATCGCAATGCCCGCGTCCGAAAGCCCCGGCACCGCCTCTCGCAGGATCGGCCGCGCCATCCACAGCAGCGCCGTGCCCCCAAACACCACCGCCACACGCAGCTCGGCGGTGCTGACGGGGCCGAGCCGAGCCTGCTCCTCGTCGATGATCTCTTCTCCCCCTGGGAGGGTGTCTCGCTTCAGAGGATAGACCCACGTGAGCACGCCGTAGAGCAGCGGCAGGGCCACCCCCACGAGGGGGAGCCCCACACCCATCCACTGTGCGAAGCCGATTTCCACACCGTAGCTTTCTGAGAAGAACCCCGCCAGAAGGGCATTGGGGGGCGTGCCAATGAGCGTTCCCATGCCTCCAATATTGCAGGCATAGGCAATGCTCAGGGCAAGCACAATCCCGAAGCGCGGGGAGAGCGTTTCGCCGCGGGCCGCGAGCCGGTCGCGCGCAAGCTCCACGATGGACACCCCGATGGGCAGCATCATGAGGGCCGTGGCCGTGTTGCTCACCCACATGCTGAGGAAGGCCGAGGCCAGGATAAAGCCGATCACGATGGATCGGGGCCGCGTGCCAACGGCCTGCACGATGCCGAGAGCGATGCGGCGGTGTAGCCCCCAGGCCTGCATGGCCTGCGCGAGCAGGAAGCCGCCCATGAACAGGAAGATGAGGGGGTTGGCGTAGGGGGCCGCCGCCTCGTCGATGCCCCGGATGCCTAGCAAGGGAAACGCGACCAGCGGCACCAGCGCTGTGGCCGCAATCGGAAGCGCCTCGGTGATCCACCACACAGCCATCAGGGCCCCCACCGCGGCCGTGCGCCAGGCCGCCGGGGAGAGCCCCTCCGGCACGGGCAGAAGCAGCAGCCCACTGCATAGGGCCGCTCCCAGCCCCAGCCCCAGGTGACTCGACACAGCAGACGAATCTGGGGTTTCCATGGGGACGTATTGGATCGATACACCCTCCTCGACGGTGCAGCCGGCCGCCGCACGACGCGCCCTGCTCGCCCCTCCTGGGGGCACCGCCCGCGCTCGTCTCCTGCCTCCATTCACCCCTGCCTCGGTTCACTCCTGCCTCCGTTCAGGAGGCCGCCTCCGCCTCGCGAGACATGTCCTCCAGCGTGCGTCCCTTCGTTTCCGCAACAAAGAGCCGCACGAACACGAAGGCCACAACACCACAGGCCGCGTAGATTCCGTACGAAACCCCGAGGCCCACGGAGCCTAGCAGAACCGGGAAGGTCCACGTAACCAGGAAGTTGGACAGCCACTGCACAACACCGCAAATTGAAAGCGCTGCTCCCCGGAATCGATTCGGAAACATTTCTCCGAGCATCACCCACATGATGGGCCCCCAGGAAAACGCAAAAAAGGCGATGTAGGCATTGGCGGCCACAAGCGCCACAACGCCCTGGTTGCCCTGCATCTCAATGCCGCCCGCCCCGCCCTGGGCCGCCGTTCCAAAGACGTACGCCATGATTCCAAGCATAAGGGCTTGCCCGAGCGAGCCCACGAGCAGGAGCGGTCGCCGCCCCACCCGGTCCACCAGGGCAATAGCCACGAACGTGAACAGGACGTTGATGGAGCCATTGACCACGTTGGTCAGTAGTGCACTCGACTCCGAGAAACCGGCCGCCTGCCAGAGCGTCCCGCCGTAGTAGAACACCACGTTGATGCCCGTCAGCTGCTGCAGGGACGCTAGGCCGATTCCCACCCACACGAGCGGATGAATCTTCCCCGTGTGCTTCTGAATGACGTCCGTCAGGCGCGGCGTCCGCTTCTCTTGGAGGGTGGAGCGGATGTCCGCAATCTTGGCGTCCACATCGTCGGCCGTCTGCAGACTCGTAAGCACTGCCCGCGCCCGGTCCTCCTGCCCAACGGCCACGAGGTAGCGCGGCGACTCCGGAATAAAGAGCAGGGCCGATAGGAAGACCGCCGCCGGGACCAGCTCCATCCAGTACATCCACTGCCAGGCCTCAAAGCCGAGCCAGAAGTCCATGGAGGCGCTTCCAGCGGCCTGCGCGATAAAGTAGTTGTTCACGAACGCCATGAACAGCCCCACCACAATCATCAGTTGCTGGAGGGTGGAGAGGCTGCCGCGCACCTCGGCGGGCGCAATCTCGCTGATGTAGGCCGGGGCCAAAATGCTTGCCGCTCCCACGGCCAGCCCTCCCACCACGCGGGCCATCACGAACACGACCGAGGACCCCGCAGCCCCCGACCCAAAGGAGCTCAGCATAAATGCGAGCGCCGTAAGAATCATGGTCCGCCGGCGGCCAATTTTGTCGGCCAGGTTTCCGGCAAAAAAGGCCCCCACGGCGCTTCCCAGCAGCATCGACGCCACGTTGAACCCGGTCCCGATGTCACTCGACCCGAATTCCTCCTGGAGCGCATCGACCGTCCCGTTGATTACCCCGCTGTCGAACCCAAACAGAAACCCGCCCAGAGCGGCGGTGAGGGACAGGAAGATGACCTTGGCGAGATTGCCCCGAACAGCCTGGGTTGCGTGGGGGGACGACTCGGAATCGGCCATGGT
>CAZFJR010000001.1:38317-58787 GCA_964519235.1 uncultured Salinivenus sp.
GGGATGGGAGCATACGAGACAAGGCCGGGGAACGCAAGTGAAACGGGTTTCATTTACCTTCACTTGCGTTGCACAGCGGCCAACGGATCTAGCAGCAACCCTTCGCACGCGCGCCAGGGCATCACAGCACAGCCGGCGCAGCACAGCCGGCGCAGCACAGTACAGAAGTGGAGCTGACGAGCGGACTCGAACCGCCAACCTGCGCATTACAAGTGCGCTGCTCTACCCGTTGAGCTACGTCAGCTTTGATGGCCTCGGGCACAGTGGGCACCAGTTCGTAGTCACGTCAGTCGGCCGGAGATGTTCGCCGGTTCACGGCGATTCTGAATCCGGAGTGCCCGCGTCTTCGGGCGCCGTCTCCGAAGACACTTCGGACCGGCGCCAGTACCACCGCGCGCCCGCCCCCAGCGCCGCCAAAACCAGCAGGGTGAGCACCAGGCGGCCGTAGGCACGCAGATACTGCACCACGAGGTCCCAGTTCTCGCCAACAGCGTACCCGGCGTAGCTGATCAGCCCCGTCCACACCAGTGCGCTCACTGTGCACCACCACGCCGTGCGCGCCGCGTCCATCTGGAACATGCCCGCCGTCAAAGAGATGACCGAGCGCGCACCGCTGAGAAACCGATTGGCGGCAATGACGCCGTAGCCGTACTGCTGCAGCCAGCGCTGCGCCCGGTCGAATCCTTCTTGCGGCAGCCACGAGAGACGATCGGGGTTCAGGACGGCCTGCCCCAACTTCGCCCCCACGGCGTACATGGTCATAAACCCGAGCGCCCCGCCCACCGTGGAAAGCGCAACCACCGCGCCGAGGTGCAACTGTCCGATTCCGGCCATGTACCCTGCAAACACAACCACCATGTCGCCCGGAATGGGGGGAAGTACATTTTCGCCGTACGCCACGACCAGAAGCGTGAGGTACGCCCACACGGCCGGGAGCGCCTTCATCCAGACAAAAAAGTCGGATACCCCATCAAGCATGCTCGTGGCGACGGGCGTGTGCTCGTGCTGGAGAGACAGTGCGCTGCGGACAGTGCGCTACGGGGAGCGGAGCGTACAAACCGCCTGTGCCGCCACGCCCTCCTCCCGCCCCACGAAGCCCAGGCCCTCCGTAGTTGTGGCTTTTACCGAAACCTGTCCCTGAGCGAGACCGAGGACCTTTCCAATGGTGGCGCGCATGGCACCTACGTGCGGCCGCAGCTTCGGGCGCTCCAGCAGCACGGTGGCGTCCACGTTGTGGGGGGCCAACCCTTCGGCGCGGACCGACGCCACAACATCGCGCAGCAGCGCCTGGCTGTCGGCCCCGGCCCATTCGGCGTCGGTGTCCGGAAAGTGCGTCCCAAGGTCGCCCAGCGCCGCCGCGCCCAGCAGCGCGTCAGCCACCGCGTGCAGCAGCACGTCGGCGTCGGAATGTCCGATTAGGCCTTGCTCGTGGGGAATCTCGACGCCTCCCAGAATCAATGGACGGTCGTCCGCGAAGCGGTGCACGTCGTACCCGATGCCAATCCGCATAGAAACGCAGGAGGGTTGTGAGGGGAGGCCGTGGGGGGCGCGGCGGCCGTCCGGAGGGGCAGGGCTGTAGCCGCCTCGCCGGTGCGTCCCAGAAAGCAGAGAAACAGCGGGGCTAGGCGGACGGCGACGAGCCCGTCTCGGCAAGGCGCAGCCGGTCGGGATCGTCCTGCCACGTGGGCCACAGCCGCTGGGCCAGCGCCCAATCCTCGGGGGTAGTAATTTTGAAATTGCGGCGGTGTCCGCGCACCCACTGCACGTCGTGCCCAATTCGCTGAATGAGCGCCACATCGTCCGTTGCGGAGACGCGCTCGGTCGCGGCATGGCGATGCGCGGTCTCGAGCCAGGCCCGACGGGCCCCCTGCGGGGTCTGCATGCGGTACAGGTTGTCTCGCGGCACCGTCTCTCCCAGTTCCCCGTTTGCTCCTTCCCGCAGGGTATCCGCCACCGGCACTGCCAACGACGCCGCTCCTTCGTCCCGCACGGCCTGCACCACCGACTGCACCTGCGCGGCGGACACAAACGGGCGTGCCGCGTCGTGCACCAGCACCGCCTCCACCGTGTTCGGAACGGCCCGGAGGGCGTGGCGCACGGATGCCTGCCGGCTCGCCCCCCCTTCCACCACTGCCGTCAGCGCACTCAGCCCCTGGCCGCGAAGCCGCGCAGCCACCTCGTCCACCTGCCCCGATGGCGCCGCCACCACCGCGTGCCCCACGGCAGGATGGTGCTCAAACAGCAGCAGCACCTGCAGAAGAAGTGGCCGCTCTCCCAGCCGCCGAAACTGCTTGGGCGTGCCCCCAAGCCGCCGCCCTCGGCCCGCCGCCGGCACAAGAACCGCCACGTCGTCGGAACCGGGAGAAGCATCGGGGACGTCCATGCTAGCAGAGACCATGACAGTGGGAACGAGGGGCAAGCGCGACGGGCGCCTCAGCGGACGCCCTACTCAATCAGCATGGCGTCGCCAAAGGCGTAAAGGTCGTATTCTTCCTCAAACGCCTCTTCGTAGGCCTCAAACAGAAAGTCGTACCCCGCAAAGGCGGCCGCCATCATCATCAACGTGCTTTCCGGGCGGTGGAAATTCGTGATCAGGCGCTCTACGATCTGGAACTCGTACTCCGGGTAGACGAAGAGATCCGTCCAACTGTGATCCGGCTTGACGGTCTTGTCGGCCGACAGGCTCGACTCCAGCGCGCGCACCACGGTTGTGCCACAGGCCGTGACCGTATTCTCGTCGGACGAAAGCGCCCGGTTCACCGCCTCGGCGGTGGCTCGGGGAATGTGATACTCCTCCGAATCTGTCCGGTGCTTCGACAGGTCTTCCACGTCCACCGGCTTAAACTTGCCGCGGCCGATGTGAAGGGTAATGGGCACCACGTTCACCCCCTTTTCTTTGAGCCGCTCCACCAGGTCTTCCGTAAAGTGGAGCCCTGCTTTCGGCGCGGCCACGGCGCCCCGCTCTTCGGCAAAGATGGTCTGGTACCGCTGGCGGTCCTCGTCTTCCACTTCACGATCGATGTACTCGGGCAAGGGCGTTTCCCCGAGGTCCCGGATTTTTTGGTAGAGCGCCTCATTCACGTCGTCGAACGAGAAGCGAATGGTGCGCCCCCGCGAGGTGGTGTTGTCGATGACCTCCGCGCTGAGGTCGTCGTCGAAGTAGAGCTTATTGCCGATCCGGATCTTTCGGGCGGGATCAACCACCACGTCCCAGAGCCGGCTCTCGGGGTTCAGTTCACGGAGAAGGAAAACTTCAATGTCGGCCCCGGTCTTTTTCTTCTGGCCGTATAGACGTGCCGGGTATACCTTCGTGTCGTTCACTACCAGCACGTCGCCCTCCGAAAAGTGGGCGGGCAAGTCGTGGAAACGCTTGCTGTGGTCGAGGCTGTGGGACTCTCGATCGACGACCATCATGCGGCAGGAATCACGCGGATCGGCCGGGTATTCGGCAACGAGTTCTTCGGGGATGTCGTAGCTAAACTCCGATCGTTTCATATATGGTCGTCGGTCGAGCGAGTAATGAGACAGAGTGAAGGGCGAGATGGACGCAGAGGCCCGGAGCCAGACCGGATTCCTCGGCAAACACGGCTCTACATACCGGCCTGTGTCGCCTCTGGTTCAAGCCGTCGGCGTCTTCCGGCCGATTATCGCGTTGTGCGCGGAGCCCTAGCCGGTTGGGGCGTCGGCCGTGTGTAGCCACTGCCGCTCCCAGGCCGCAGGCGGCGGCTCCGGCTCTACGGCCTGCGGGTGGAGCACCGACGCGAGAAGTTCGATGGCGCGGTAGAGACGGGGACCGGGGCGGTTGAAATAGGCGTTCCCGTCCAGCAGGGCCGCCCGGCGGGTTTGGACGGCGGAGAGGGCGTCCCATCCGGGGCGTTCGGTCAGGTAGTGCAGATCACGCCGCGTCTCCTCGACCGAAAAGCCGCAGGGCATGAGCGCGAGCACGTCGGGGTCGGCCTCCCGCACGGCCGCCCACTCCACCGGCTCGGTGGGCGCGCCGGCGGTGCCGAGTACAGGGCGCCCTCCGGCCATCTCCACGACATCGGGCATCCAGTGGCCCGCCACCATCAGCGGCCCCAGCCACTCGATGCACGCCACGGACGGCAGCGCGTGGGGGTTGGTGGAGCGGTCCACCCCAATCTGCTCCCGGAGCACGCGAAGGCCGGTCTCCAGATTGGCAATTACCTCCATGGCCGCGTCGAGCGCCTCCATGGCCCGGGCGAGGCGCAGCGCCTCGTCGAGCACCTCTTTCAGCGTCTGCGGCTGCAGGGAGACCACCGTCGGCGCCGCGCCCGTCCAGTCGCCAAGCCGCGCCTCCAGCTCCGGCAGGCTCACCGCACACACCTCGCACTGGTCCTGCGTAACGATGAGGTCGGGCTCCAGCGCCTTCAGGCGCTCGAGATCGACCTCGTACAGGCTGAGGCCCTGCTGCAACTGCGCCTGGACCGCGTCGTCGATGGCCGCCGAGTCGCCCTCCGAGGCGTAGGTCGCCTCCGTCACGACCGGGACGTCCTGAACGCGGTCCGGGGAGTCGCACTCGTGCGAGCGCCCCACGAGGGCGTCCGCGCGCCCGAAGACACTGATCCATTCGGTGGCGGCCGGCAGGAGAGAGACAATGCGCATGGTGGGCAGGGACAGTTGTTTCCGTGCGAAGGCGTACACAACGTTCGCCGCTCCGCGCCCGAAACGGGACTACCGGATTGGCGGGCGGCGGGTGTGGATGTCGGTCTGTTGCTGCACCGCGTGGGCGAGGCGGAGGGCCTTGTGGTCGTCGTACAACGGCGCCACAAAGCTAATGCTGCCGGGCTGGCGGCGCGCCACGGGCCCGTCCTCGACGGGGCGCAGGGCATTGGGAAGACAGACGCACGGGTGCCCGGTAAGGTTCGTGATGCCGAGGGTATCGCCGCCGAAGCTCGGGCTTGCCAGCACGTCGAGGTCCTGCAGGACGGAGTGCGCCTGCTCCATCAGGTCCACGCGCAGGCGGTCCATCTGCACGTGCTCCACAGCCGGCACAAACCGCGCGGAGCGGAAGACATTGGGCCAAGTGTTTTCGCCCTGGCGTACGAGCGTGTCGATCTCGTCGGAGCGCGTGAGCGCATCAAACGCCGCGGCAGCTTCCACGTCGAGCGTTTTGAGCAGCGCCCCCACCGGGAGGTCGGTCCCCCACTCTACCGGCACCAGCTCCGCCCCAAGGGTCCGGAGCACATCGAGGGTGTTTTGGTCGGCGGCCTGGTTCTCGTAGTCTTCTTCGAAGGCGCTCTGCAGCACGCCCACGCGGAACGTGTCCACCGGCGCGTCGGCCGCAAAGGGGAACGGGGCGTCCACCGAGGCGGGGTCTTGCGGGTCGGCCCCGCGGAGGGCGTCGTAGACGAGGGCACAGTCGAGGGCAGACCGGGCAATGGGCCCGAGCTTGTCGAGGGTCCAGGAGAGGGCCATGGCGCCGTGGCGGCTGACGGCCCCAAACGTGGGACGGTGTCCCGTGACGCCGCAGCGCGTGGAGGGCGACACGATGGAGCCGAGCGTCTCGGAGCCGAGGGCGAAGGGCACGCAGCCCGCCGAGACGGCCGCGGCCGACCCTGCCGAGGACCCGCTGGAGCCCTGATCGAGGTTCCAGGGGTTTTTGGTTGTGGCGTCGTACCAGACATCGCCCCAGGCCAGCGCGCCGAGCGACAGCTTCGCGACGAGGACAGCCCCGGCATCGTCGAGCCGTTGGATCACCGTCGCGGTGTCGTCGAGTTCCTGGGTCTGGTACGGCGTGGCGCCCCAGGTGGTGGGGTAGCCCTCCACGGCCAGGAGGTCTTTGGCCCCGTACGGAATGCCGTGGAGGGGCCCGCGCCAGGTGCCGGCGTCCAGTTCGCGGTCGGCCTGGCGGGCCGCCTCCAGGGCGCGCGCCTCGGTATAAGTGATCACGGCATTGAGGGCCTCGTCGTAACGGCGCAGGCGCTGCAGGCACAGCTCCGTGAGCTCCACGCTCGTCACCTTCCGCGCCCGCAGCAGGTGGGCCAGCTCCGCGATGGACGCGAACGCCAGGTCGTCGTCTTGGGCGGGACGATCCCCCGTCGGGAGCGGCACGTCGGCCCCGTCCTGGGCGGGCGGCACCGTGGGCATCTCGGCCCCGCCGCGACGCGGGTCAAAGACGGTAGCGGGCGCGCGGGCGTTCGGGAGGTCGTGGGCCCGCAGGGCCTTGTACTGCTGCAGATGTTCGTTGAGGGTTTCGACCAGCAGCGCCCGCTCCTCCGGCGTAAACGAAAGCCCCGCAATGGCCGCGGCCGCGGCTACGTGATCGGGGGTAATGGGCGAGGCCTCCGCCCCATCCTCCTCGGCCACCTGGGCGTAGAGGGCGCCGGGGAAGAGGCCGGTGAGCCCGACGCTGGAGCAGGCGTGCATAAACTGACGACGGTCCATAAATCGAAGAATCTCTTAGGGATAAAGGGGATGCAGCACGCCCTGTCCAGGGCACAACCTACCGTTTTCGACGCCCGCGTTGCGCTGGGGCGGGGTCGTCCATTTGCTCTTCCACTTCGTCGGCGACACGCTCGTTGAGGGCCTCGTCCACCCGATCGTCCACCTCGGCTCCCACCTGCTTCTCCACCTCCGCCGTTACCTCATCGGCGACCGCCTCCTCGGCCTCCTCGGCCACAGCCTCCTCCGCCTCCTCAGCCACCACGGCCTCTGCCTCTGCCGCGATCTCCTCATGCAGGATGCGCTCATAAACGGTCATGTTTTCCCAGACGCGCAGGAAGTACCCAAACACGAGTCCGCCCTGGAACGCCACGACACGCGGATCGAGATCCACAAGCAGATACCCGAAGCCGGCCGCAAAGCCGAGGCCGTAGACCAGGTCGATGTAAAACTGCGTCTGTCGTCCTTCAAGTCGCATGGATGGGCAAGGCCGTCCGTGAGCCGTCTGCCGAAGGGTGCGCCGACGCGGGGCCGACGCTCGCTACGGCATGGTAAGAAACAAAAACGTGAGGTACGAGCCTGCGGTGGCCAAAAGCGGCACCACGTTCTGCATCAAAATGACTCGCACCGTGGTTCCGGGGTCGAAAAGGTCCGACCGCGGGGCAGCGGGCGAGGCACCGCCGGCCGTTTCGCCCACTGTGGGGGTGCCTTGCTCCTGCGAGAGCGCGCCGAGCGAAACCGAAGGCGAGACGTCTCCCCGTATCGCCTCGGCCACCGAAACGGCGTGGGTGGACCGCCCCCATCCCAGCCCCACAATGCACACCGTGGCCACCACGACGAAACTAGCGGGGATGCCGAGCAGGGACAGCAGCGTTACGATGGCGGAGCTGAGTACCGCCACCACAATGGCGGCTGTCAGGGGGAGGTCGGTAATGTCGTTGCCGAGCGTTTCCATGGTACGGCGGGCGATGGTAAGGGCCCCCACCGCAACCGCAGCCGACCCAATGAGGATGGCAGGGTTCATGGCCAGCGCCCCGCTGCCCACGAGCGGTGCGATGGCGTTGGCGATGTTGCTCGTGCCGGAGCTAAACGCCATGAGGCCCCCGATGACCACCAGCGCCGCGGTGCCCACAAACTCACGGCGGGACGTGTTGGGGCCAAGGGCAGGCCGCGGAATCCCATTTGTTCGCGTGATCGTGAGCAAGGGGCCCTCCGAGCGCTCGATGGCAATGAGGCGGTCGAGCCGGCGGTACCCATAGCGCCCAATCATGACCGCCGTCCAGAACCCGATGATGGGTGAGAGGAGCCACCACGCCAAAATTTCGCCGACGACCGCCCGGTTGAGCTCGCCGCGGGCCAATCCCAGGCCAATGATGGACCCCACAGCCGTCATGGACGTGGAGGCCGGCGCGCCCGACAGGTTGCCCACGAGCAACGCTCCCCCGATAAAAAACAGGACGATGATGCTCGACTCCAGCGTAAAGACGGACGGATCGCGCAGGAGATCTTGCCCAAGCGTATCGACCACGCGGCGGCCAATCGTGTATGCGCCCCCGAAGAAGGCCACCGCCATCAGCACCCCGGCGGTTGGCTTCCTAATCACGTCGGCCCCCACGGCGGGACCAAACGCGGGCCCGGTCGTAGACCCGCCGATGTTGAACGCTACAAAGCAGGCCAGAACAACGCCTCCAACGAGAAGCGGATCAGTCACGGGTACGCCAGCAAGCCAACCTCAGCGGTCCGAACAGGTGCAGTGCACGCTCCGTGTAGACGGCCTCGCAGGCCTCATGCCTCCTGCTCGGCGGTGTGCTGCTTGGTAGACGCGAACGTGATGCGCGGCCAGTTGTCCATGGTCCGCTCCAGCCGAAACTCACTGAGCGCCAGGTAGGCCAGATCGCCGTCGGCATCGCGGAAGAGACTGTCCATATTTTGCGCCTCGAACGCCTCCAGGTCCTCGGCCGGCCCGTCGACCCAGCGGCAGCAGGTATAGGGCACGCCCGTAAGGTGGGCGTCCACGTTGTACTCGTCGTCCAGCCGATCGAGCGTCACATCGAACTGCAGCTCGCCCACCGCCCCAAGGATGTAGTCGTTGCCGCGCAGCGGCCGGAAGGCCTGGATGGCCCCCTCCTCACTCAATTGTTGAAGGCCTTTCCCTAAGTGCTTGGCGCGGAAGGGATCATCGAGGCGCACCTTGCGGAAATGCTCCGGAGCAAAACTGGGCACCCCCGTAAAGTGAAGCGGCTCTTCTTGCGAGAAGCTGTCCCCAATCTTGACGCGGCCGTGGCTCATGATGCCGATGATGTCGCCGGGGTAGGCCGTATCGACGCCCTCCCGGTCCTGCGCCATAAAGGTGGTGGCGTTGTTCAGGCGCATGGTCTGCCCGGTGCGGTGATGAATCACCTCCATGCCCTTCTCGAACGTGCCGGAGCACACCCGTACAAACGCCATGCGGTCATGGTGCTTCGGGTCCATGTTGGCCTGAATCTTAAAGGCCACGCCCGTAAACTCGTCCTCGTGGGGGGAAACGGTGCGGGTGACGGTGGGGCGGGGCTGGGGCGGTGGGGCAATCTCGACGAACGTGTCGAACATGTCTCCCACCCCAAAATTGCTGAGCGCACTCCCGAAGAAGACCGGCGTCTGCTTTCCGGCCAGGTAGGCCTCCAGGTCCAGTTCGTCCCCCGCTTCCCGAACGAGCTCCACGTCGAAGCGCAGGTCATCGGCCTGGTCGCCCAGCACGTCGTCGAGCTGCGGATCGTCGAGATCGGCAATGGGCAGGCGCTCGTGTTCCCCCTCCATGTCCGCGTGCGAGAAGAGGTGCAGCTCGTCGCGGTACAGGTTGAACGTGCCCCGGAACCGATTGCCCATCCCGATGGGCCAGGACAGCGGCACCGTGTCGAGATCCAGCGTCTGCTCGATGTCCTCCAGGATGTCGAGCGGCGGCAGGCCGTGTCGGTCCATCTTGTTGACAAACGTGATGATGGGGGTGTCCTGCATCCGGCATACCTCCATCAGCTTCTCCGTCTGCTGCTCTACACCGCTGGCGTTGTCGAGCACCATGATCACGCTGTCCACCGCCGTGAGCACGCGGTACGTGTCCTCCGAAAAGTCGCGGTGGCCCGGCGTGTCGAGCAGATTCAGCTCGTAGCCGCGGTACGGAAACTTCATCACCGACGAGGTGACGCTGATGCCGCGTTCTTTTTCCATCGTCATCCAGTCGCTCATCGCAAACCGATCCGCCTTGCGAGCCTTAATCTCGCCCGCCTCGTGAATGGCCCCGCCCTTCAGCAGTAGCTTCTCGGTCAGGGTGGTTTTTCCTGCATCCGGGTGGCTGATGATGGCAAATGTCCGCCGCTTTTCTATTTCGTCTCGGAGCCTCGGGTTCACGTCGGTGGGCGGCGCAGACGCGGTCTCCGGCATCGTTTCGGGGGCACTCACGGCAACAGGAAACTTGTTCGACGAACGACGACCCGCGGGGCCGCACGCGGCCACACAGCGGCAGTGGGAGCATCGGTAATGATAATTGCAGCATGTTTTGTACTAAAACGGGCTCAGTGAGTTTACGGATGGGCCGCGTCGGTGCTGGTTTCCAACAATCATTCACCGCAAGCCCCTTAGCCCCTCTGTGTCGTTTCACCATCCCGGCTCTTTCGGCACCGTTTCGAACGTGACGGCCACACGGCTACGGAAGTGTTCGGACCCGCGGAGCAGGAACTTTCCGACACCAGTCCGAGCGAAGTCGCTGTACAACGGCGCTTGTCTGTGCGGGCATGTTGGGAATGGATGTGCTTCCTCGATCTGCCCTCGGCCTCTGGTTGCCTCTGCTGTTTGCCTCTACGGCGGAGGCGCGCGCTGCTCCGGACGACTTTCCTGCCTCCATGACCCAGATCAAAACGGTTGGCCCCTCCAATCTTCGCGCGACCATTCGGGCACTGCTCGACAGGGACACCGGCCCGTGGGTGTCTTTGTATGCGCCCGTAGACCGGGCCTGGAACAAAACCCCGACGAACCGCGCCCGGCTGCGCAGCCTCATTGACGAGGCGCGCGACCAGGCCGCGGCCGTTGCCCTCTCGGCCCCCGACATGGAGGCCCTGCTCGCCCCCGTGACTGCGCTCCGCAACGCTCCACACTTCTGGGAGGACAACCTGTCGGGCATAGCGGCCTTTTCGGCCCCCGATGCCCAGGTGGCACTTCGTCTTCCCTTCGCCCCCACGATGACCGCGGCCGTTGACCCACTGGTCCACGTGCGCCCTCTCTGGCGATACCTCGAACCCAATGGCACCTTCTACGCACTAGGCCTTTCGGCCGGGGGCGTGGCACTGTTCCGTGGATCGCGTCACCATATGGAAGCGGTGCCGCTGGACGAGGGCCCTACCTCTCTAGACGACATCTTGCAGTTCGACGAACACATTCAGTCGCTGCGCTACCATACCAAAACCCCGCCGGGGTCGGGCAAGGGGGGCCGCCGCTCGGCCATCTTCTACGGCCACGAGGACGCAGGCGATCGGCGCTACGTGAAGGAGGGAGTCTTGCGGTTTTTCCGGGCCCTCGACAACGAGGTGCGCGCCGTCGTAGAGTCGGTGCGGCCCCCACCGCCTCTCGTCCTGGCCGGCGTCGGGGAGCTCCGAGGGCTCTACCGCCAGGTAAACAAGTACGCCCACCTGCTCGACGAGGCCGTGGAGACTTCGGTCATCGAACCAGAGTCCCGAACCTGGGACGCCGACGCGTTGCATCGGCGGGCCTGGACCGTGGTGCGCCCACGCTTCGACGAGGACCGCGAAGACGCCCGCAACCGCTTCGAGGCGCAGCCGGAGCGGACGGCGGCCAACCCGGGGTCCGCCCTTCTGGCGGCCACCGCCGGACGCGTAGAGGCCCTGTTCGTCGCAGAACGGCCGCGCGTCTGGGGCACGCTGGACGCCGATCGCCATACCGTGCATCAGCACGACGAGCGGGCTCCCGGCGACATTGAGTTTCTGAATGCGGCGGCTGTTCACACTCTTCAAACAAGTGGCACGGTCTACGTATCGGAAGCCGCAGAGGTGCCCGCTGGAGGTCTCATCGCCGCACTCCTTCGCTACTAGCGCGCCTGCCCTCTCCGGCACGCCCGCTCCACCCCCCTTTCATTTCCCTGCACACTTTTCCCTCTCCCCCCATGCCACCCCGCTCCCGCACACGCTCTCGACGTAGCCCTCTCGCCTTGAGTGGCGACGTCCGCCGCATGCTCGACTCTATTTTTTCCCCCTCCCGCAGCGGTGACGAGCCTGAAACGGCCCCGTCCGCCGTCCGGGCCCCCCGCCTGGACCTCACCGAAACCGACGACGCCTATCGCCTGGAAATGGATCTGCCCGGACTCCACAGACGCGACATCACCCTACAGACGGAGAACCACCACCTCCAGGTACGTGGAGAGCGCCGCGAAGCCCCCCCTCACGACGACGAGGACCGCATTCACAGCGAACGCCACTTCGGCTCGTTCTACCGGTCGGTGCAGATGCCCGACGCGGTGGACGAAGACCGAATCACGGCTCACCTCGAACACGGAGTCCTCACGGTCGAGCTTCCCAAAAGCGAGGGGAGCCAGCCTACGCACATCGATATCACGTAATCGGCAGGCATCACCACGTAATCGACATCACGCAGACATCCCCTCGACGCCACTCCGAATCTCGACGCGACTCTGAGGCGCGGGCCTGCCGCCTCCCTCTCCCCCCTTTCGCTCTCCCAATTCCCTCACGTGCTATGACCATGCGCACAGCGGACAAAGCCCTCCGGACCCTGGTGCTCGACGAGTTGGACTGGACCTCAAGCGTCGACGCCGACGAGGTCGGCGTGGCCGTCTCCGACGGCGTGGCGACCCTCACCGGCCCCGTGTCGAGCTACGCCGAGAAGCGAAGTGCCGAGCGGGCGGCCTTCCGGGTGGCCGGCATTCGCGGAGTGGCCAACGACCTGGAGGTGCGCCTGCCGGACAAGTTTGAGCGCTCGGACACCGACATTGGCAAGGCTGCCGTCCGGGCCATCAACTGGCACACGCAGCTTCCCGCCGAAGACATAGACGTGGCGGTGGACGATGGCTGGGTGACGCTGGCCGGCACGGTGACCTGGAACTACCAGCGCAAACGGGCCGAGCAGGCCGTCCGGTTTCTTACCGGCGTGCGGGGCGTGAGCAACAAGATTGGCGTGCGCTCTCGCCCCGTGCCCGGCGACGTGCGCTCTCGGATTCGCAATGTGCTGGAGCGCCAGGCCGGCCAGGAAGCTGACCAGCTTACCATTGTCGTAGAGAATGGGACCGCCACCCTGAAGGGCACCGTGCCTTCTTGGGCCGACCGGGAGGATATTGAGAAGGCCGCGTGGGCCGCCCCGGGCGTGACGACGGTCCAGAACAAGCTCGACGTCCAAACCGAGGCCCACGCCTACTGACTCTGCCGCGAGGGGCGGGCGGGCCACACCTCTAGCCCCCGAATGCCAATTTCGGCCAGGGTGTGGTCCTGGCCCTTGAACGGAATCCAGAAGAGGCCCGCCGCATCGCCCGTCTTCATCTCGCCCGGCTCTAGGCGCCCCTGCACGGCTGCGGTCGTTTCGGCCGCCGGGGCACGGAAGATAACCGTAAAGGCGTAGCGGACGGGGGTAGGGGTGTCACTTACAAGCCGCAGCACAATGCCGTCGTGCTCGGCGTCCGCCTCCGGGTAGTAAATGTAGTCGATGCGCAGGCCCGCCTGGTGGACGATCGGGGTCCACGCCTCGTCGTGCCACGCGCGGGCGGTGTCCGGCCCCGCCCCGGTCGGTTGTGCCGCGGCGCCGGGCAGTCCCAGCAGGAGCCCGCCCGCCAGCAACAGCCCGCCCGTGCGAACCACCGCGGCACACAGGACGCGCCGGAGCAGGGCTTCTCCGCAGCGCGCAAAACGGAGGGGCCAGCGGCGCATGGTTGGCTCGGTACCTTCAACGAGAACGGCTGTGAGGAAGACCCCGCGACGAGGCGCCCTCAAGCACGAAGGAACCGCGAGCAGGGACGAGACACATGTACGGGCGAGGCACAAGCACGGGGCGACGCGTCACACAAACGGGACGATGCGTCATACAAAAAGGACGGCCCCGGCCGAGGCGCCCACAACAATCAGCACTCCGGGCACCACAGCCCGGCGCAGGCCGCGCGTGCCTGTGACCGCCACAATGCCTGCCTTCAGCGCTGTGTTTGCGGCCGCGGCGATTACAATGGCCCGCGTGGCAGTGCGGGCCGGCACGTCGCCGCCCTCGTGAAGCCGCGCCACGGAGAGCGTAATGGCATCCACGTCCGCCAGGCCCGCCACCACGCTCGACAGGTAGATCCCCGTGTCGCCGAAGTACGACTGGGCCCAGTTTGACAGCACGAGAATGGCCGCGTACAGGACGCCGAAGGTGATAGCGGGGCCGAGACGAAACGGATTCTGCACCGTTTGGGGCTCGTCGCGTCCCCCCCGTGGCTGCAGCCCGTAGAGGTATCCGCAATAGGCGAGGGCGGCGAGACAGACCCCTAGGACCGGCCCCCATACCGTTGCGAGCAGCGACGGGCTGATGATCGCCACCTCCACAATGACGCGGACGAACATGATGGTCCATGCCAGCATGAGCGCTAGAGCAAACGACCACTCCAGGCCCTGGCTGTCGCGGCTCCGAGCGGCAATGCTGAGGGTCACCGCCGTGCTCGATGCCAGCCCGCCCAGGAGCCCCGTCAGCCCAATGCCGCGCCGCGGCCCCACGGCTTTGATGAGCACATACCCCAGGAAGCTAATCCCCGAGATCAGAACGACCATCAGCCACACGTTGTAGGGCACCAGCACGTCCAACGGCGGCGGGCCGTAGCTCTGCCGAGGGAGCAGAGGCAGCACGATGACAGTAATCACCGCAAACGTAAGGGTTGCGTACACGTCTTCCGGGTCCAGCCTCCGCGCAAGCCGATGGGTGTGCCCCTTCAGCGAAAGCAGGACGGCCGTTCCCACCCCCAGCGCCGCCCCCAGCCGCAGGTATCCCCAATAACAGAGCGCCCCTGTGAAAAACGCCACGAGCGCGGCCATCTCGGTCGTGAGGCCCGTGTCTCGCTCCCGTGACTGCCAGAAGTGTCCTGCAGTCAGCAACACTGCCACTGCAATAACAGAAGTCGAAAGCGGCCAAGACGCCCCCAGTTCTGCCGACGCGAGGGCCGACGCGGCCCCCAGGAGCGAAATGAGGGGGAAGGTGCGCGCTCCCGCAACGAGTTCGCCGCCCTCCCGGTCTCGGTCTCCGCGGTACGCGTACTCCCGCTGCAGTCCCATGAACAGCCCCAGGACAAGGGCGACTCCAAACCGGTAGAATAGGATGAGGCGATCGGGCTCCACGAGAGGCTCTTCCGAACGGGGACGGGGAAGCCGGATCTTCAGGCTACGTCTGGGGCACGAGAGGTTCCCACCGCAGCCTCGATCTGTCTGGACTGCAGGCCCCTCACGCTGGCCGGGGGGCGTTCAGGAACGTTCACGAAAGCAGACGTCAGCGCGGGAACCACGAGCGGTCGGTCCCCCTTCTCACAGCCTACCCGACGGGCGACGATGGGCCGTCCATCCTCTCCAGTCGTACACCGCGTAGCCCACGTATTCCCGAATGGCAGCGGTAGACCCGGCCAGCGCCTCGGCACTGGGAACAACGTCGAGCGCGGTGGGCTCGGCCTCAACGACCTGGTAATCGGTAGCCGCGGGAGCCGCCCGCACTCCGGCCTCCCAGAATGCTGCCAGCGCACGGCGCATGTGCAACGCCGAGGTGACCAGCAGCACCCGGTCGATGTTCTTCTCCCGCAACAGCGCCGCCGTGTGCGTCGCATTCTGTCGGGTGTTTGCACTGCGCGCCTCCAGCAGCACGGAATCGCGCGGAACGCCCCACTCGGCAAGCAGGGACTGCATCACTGCGGCCTCGCTGTAGCGCTTGTCCTTCCACGGCAGCATCCCGCCGCTCGCAACAATCTGGGGCGCCGTGCCGGCCCGGTACAGACGTGCAGCGTGCCACACCCGATCGGCGGCGTCGTACAGGTCGGGATATATGCGCGGCGGGCGGGGCGCCCCTACGGCACCCCCGAGAACCACGATGGCCTCCGCCGCCGGAATCGCCTCGACGGGCCGTGGAGGATGCCGGGCTTCCAGGGTGCCCTGCAGCCAGTTCGAAAAGACGGGGGTAGCGGGCCCCCACACCACCAGCATCCCTACGAACAGCATTGCGGCCCCTGCACGCCGCCAGGCCCAGAGCACAGCCCCACCCCCCACGAGCAACAACCCCAGCACAATCGGGTGGATAAGCAGACTCAGCACCTTTGTCACAAACACCGACACGGCAGAAACGGCTTGGGGCGAGTGATCGTGGCTCTACGGCAGCGCGCTTTCCGCGCCGCCCGGGCGGAGAGGCCCTGCCCTTGGCCTACTTGGAAGCCGAGGCCCCAAGCGTGCCGGACTGTGCCTGCTCGATGAAGGCGTTGAGGCACTGCTGCGTCCGCGTTTTTACGAAGTGCCCATTCACCAGAACGGTGGGCGTGCTGCTCACTCCCGCGTCCACGGCGCGTTTTCGCTGACGGAGCACCTGCTGCTGATATTCGCCCTGCTCCACCTGGTTGGTGAGCACCTGCGGGTCCATCCCGATCTCGGACGCAATTGCACGAAGGTCGCTCATCGAAATGCCGCTGCGGCTCTGGCGCGCGTACTGTCCCTCGAGCATCTCGCCAAATTTTCCCGACTGAGCGGCCACGTACAGCGCCTGCACCTCGGGAAGCGACGACCGCCGGAGCGGAAACGGCTTGTACACAAACCGCACGTCCTCGCGGTGACCCGCCACGACCTTCTTCATCGTCTGGTGAAAGTCTTTGCAGTGCGGGCAGTTGGGATCGAAATATTCGATGACCGTCACGCCCGACGCCCCACTCCCCTTCGTAATGTCCTGAAAGTTGACCAGCGCCGTCCCGTCGTTCTCTACCGGCGATTTCGACGCGTCGAGTTGGCACTGCGCGGCGGCCGTTCTCGGGCTCGCGCCCATCACAAGAAACGCCGCGGCGGCGGCAAGGGCGAACAGCGCAGGTCGGGGTTTCGTGTAAAACAAGGACATAGACACACTCGTACGATCGAGAAAGAAACGACAGGCTTCAATGAGCAGGGCCCACCCTAGGGTTCGCTGCGGACAGGACGCCGCCGGGCGGCACGGCAGGTTAAGATGCTGAAGACTTCTGCTCGTGTTAGCCTAAACCTCACCTTCCCGCTGGTTCCTCCCACAGGGCCCTCCACCCGCCCTGCCTCCAACTGAATTTCAAACCGCGGCGGTTGCGAAGTATCCGTCTGTGTGCTATTGTTGAGCGTTATGAAAATCACAACCCAGTCTACATTGCGGGGATGGTGGCGCTGGTGGCCCTCCTCACGGGTCCAGAGCCCCCTGCGTATGTGCTGATCCGCCCCTGCACGCTTTCTATTGGCTCTCGACCCGCTGCCGGCCCGCTGGTAGCGGGTTTTGTATTTTTCCTTCGCTTTCGCACACGCCCCCGTTCCATGACGTTCGACGACTTTCGCGCCCAGGTCCAGACCGCCCGCGCCGCAGGGCCCTCGCGGCTCGTGGTGCCGGTGCATGCCCGCCGCAGCGCCGACCTGCTCACTCCGGTATCGGCGTACCTGTCCCTCCGCCAGGAAGCCTCGTACAGCTTCCTGTTCGAAAGCGTGGAGGGCGGCGAGAAGCTGGCCCGCTACTCGTTTCTCGGCCGGGACCCGTATCGCGTCCTCACGGCTCACGAGTTTGGGGCCTCTGTGCAGGTGAGCGAGCGGCGCACCCCCGGGCCCGAGCGGAGCCTCTCCCGGCCCGAAGGCACCATCTTCGAGATGCTGGACGCGTATGTGAACCGATACGAAGAGGTGGAGCATCCGGATCTTCCCCGGTTGCGCGGCGGTGCCGTGGGCTACATGGGGTACGATGCCGTGCGGCTCGTGGAGGACCTCCCCGACGCCCCGCCCGACGACCTGGGCCTCCCCGACGCGGTGTGGGGCTTTTACGACACCGTGGCCGCCTTCGACCATGTGCGCCATCAGCTGGTGCTCATGGCCAATGTGTTTGTCGACGACGATACGGACCTGCGCGGCGCGTATGCGGACGCCCAAGCGCGCCTGCAGGCCCTGGAAGCAGACCTGACGCAGCCGGCCGCCCCCCCGGCGCCCGTGGAGTGGACGCAGGACGATCTCACCTCCAACGTAGAGCGCCCGGCCTTCGAAGAGGCGGTGCAGACGGCCAAAAAACACATTCAGCGCGGCGACATCTTCCAGGTCGTGCTGTCCCAGCGGTTCGGGACGTCCTTCGAGGGCGACCGCTTCAACCTGTACCGCGCCCTTCGACAGGTCAACCCGTCGCCGTATCTGTTCTACCTCGACCTCGATTCGTTGGCGCTCGTGGGGTCCTCGCCCGAGGTGCTGGTGCGGGCCGAGGCGGGGCAGGCCGAGGTGCTCCCCATCGCCGGGACGCGGCCGCGGGGGGCAGACGACGACGAAGACGAGGCGCTGGCCGACGAATTGCTCAACGACCACAAGGAGCGCGCCGAGCACCTGATGCTCGTGGACTTGGGCCGCAACGACCTGGGCCGCGTCTGCCGGTACGAGAGCGTGGAGGTGGACCGCTACGCGTACATCGAGCGCTACTCGCACGTCATGCACATCGTCTCGTCCGTCACCGGCATGCTCGCCGACGGGCAGGGCCCGATGGACGTCCTGGCCGCCTGCTTTCCCGCCGGCACCGTGAGCGGAGCCCCCAAGGTGCGCGCCATGGAGATCATCGACGCCCTGGAGACCTCCCGCCGCGGGGTGTACGCCGGGGCCGTGGGCTACGTCGACTTCTCCGGCACCCTCGACACCTGCATCGCCATCCGCACCATGGTCGTCACCGACAACCACGCCTATGTGCAGGCCGGGGCCGGCATTGTGGCCGACAGCGATCCGGCCCGCGAGTTCGAGGAAACCCGCGACAAGGCCGCCGCGCTGCGCCAGGCGATGCACGTGGCCGCCGACGGACTTTTGTGACGCCTCGACTTTCTGTGAGGCCCCAACGATGCCCGCCCCGCCCCGCGGCCAAACCTCCCCCCGACGTACAGGTACCAATACGGACTTTTCTGCCCACTTGCTTTCCCGCCCATGCCCAATCCCATCAAAGAGTTTTTGCTTAACCGCGGCTGGGCCGGCCAAACGCTCAGCCGGTCCGAAACGGTCGAGCGCCTCCGCCCCCTGGTCCAGCAGCACATTGAGTTGAACCACCACTACAGCGCCGCCGCCCGCCACTGCGACGACGCACGCGTGGTGGACGTTCTGGAGCGCCTGCTCAAAACCGCCCGTACCGACGTCGGCAAGTTGTCGGAAACGGTCCTGAGCTGTGGCGGCACGCCGCCCAACGGCACGGAGCTCGAGCCAGAGGACTTTGCGCTGCGCGGCACCCTGCTGGACCTGTTCGAGACGCTCCACGCCCTCGAAACGGAGTTTAACGACGCCCTGGCCCAGGAATTGGACCTGGAGCACCAGATGCGGACGCGAGGCGTGCTCGAAGCCGTAAAGAGCAACAGCCAGGACCGCCTCAATGCCTTGAAGGCCCTGCACCGCCGCCTCGAAGACACCGCCGCGTAGCCGCCCGCCGCGCTCCCTATTCATCCGCCCCCGCCCGCAATGGAAGCGACTGACTCGACGCCTGCCCCCGAGACGGACACTGCCGCCGCGCCCGTCGTGGTGTCCGGCATTCAGCCCTCGGGCCGACTGCACCTGGGCAACTACTTCGGCGCCATCCGCCAGCACATCGACCTGCACCAGGACCACGAGGCGTATTATTTCATCGTCAACTACCACGCCCTCACCACCGTGCAGGACGCGGAGACGCTCCGCGAACACACCTTCGACGTGGCGCTCGACTACCTGGCCCTCGGCTTCGACCCCGACGAGGCCGCGCTCTTCGTCCAGAGCGACGTGCCGGAGGTGACGGAGCTGATGTGGATCTTCTTCAACCTGATCCCCACGAGCCACCTGGAAAAGGGCGTTGCGTACAAGGAAAAAGTGGAGGCGGGCCTGTCGCCCAACGCCGGCCTGTTTAACTACCCCGTGCTGCAGGCCGCCGACATCCTGGCCTACGGCGGCTCCGTGGTGCCAGTCGGGGCGGACCAAAAGCAGAACCTGGAGATGGCCCGCACCCTTGCGCGCCGCTTCAACAACCGCTTCTGCCCCGAGGACGATCCCCTCTTCCCTGTCCCGGAGCCCCACATTCTGGACCACGTGTCTGTGATTCCCGGCACCGACGGCCAGAAGATGTCGAAGAGCTACGGCAATACCATCGGCATTTTTGACGAGGGGGACGCGCTGAAAGAAAAAGTAATGAGCATCGTAACCGACTCGACCCCGCTCGACGAGCCGAAGGACCCGGAGACGTGCAACGTCTTCGCCCTCCTCCAACTGTTCACCGACGAGGCCCGGCAGGCAGAGATTGCCGAGCAGTACCGCGCCGGCGGCTACGGCTACGGCCACGCCAAGCAGGAGCTCCTGGGCCTGATTCAGGACCACTTCGCCGACGCCCGCGCCCGCCGCAAAGAGCTGGAGCAGCGTCCCGATTACGTCCGCGATGTGCTCCGGGAGGGCGCGAAGGCGGCCCGAACAAAGGCCGAGCCGATTCTGGAACAAGTGCGAACGCTGAGCGGACTGGTTCGCACTCGCTGACGCTCGCGCTTGCGGGTGGAGGGGTGGACGTGTGGACGTGCCACAAATCAATCTGCTGAGGATTCGGGATGGTCCCTGACTTCAAAGAACTCCGGGGTTGCCAGCATTCCTTTGAGGCAGCGAAGACACCTCAAAAACACTCGGCGGAGTGGCCTCAGTCAGAGAAGTATGCCATGACCGATCAGATTCCTCGGTCCTCTCGGTCCGTCTGCGCCAATATCGCTGAGGCATGGCTCAGGCGGTGGGCCCCCGACCATTTCGCGAACAGGCTCAGCGACGCGAGCAGCGAGGCAGCCGAGACAATCGTTTGGATTGGTTTTGCCCAGGAATACGATTACATCGATCAAGAGATGGCATCTGCGCTTGAGAAC
>CAZFJR010000001.1:58887-82190 GCA_964519235.1 uncultured Salinivenus sp.
GCAACTAAGCATAACCTCTTCCATACCTTCATCCTTCCACACTTCCAGACCGATGATTTTGATCATCGATAACTACGACTCGTTCACCTACAACCTCGTCCACCTCGTGGGGGAGCACACGGACGACCTGGAGGTGATTCGCAACGACGACCGGACCCTTGACGAGGTGAAGGCGATGGACCCGGACGGCGTGCTGATTTCGCCGGGGCCGGGCCACCCGTCCGACGCCGGGCTGACGGAGCCAGTCATTGAACACCTGGGCGCCTCCACCCCGGTCCTGGGCGTCTGCCTCGGGCACCAGGCCATCGGCGAGGTCTTTGGGGGCACCATCACGCAGGCGGACGAGCTCATGCACGGCAAAACGAGCCCGGTGCTCCACCACGACACCCCGCTGTTCGAGGGCGTCGACCGCTCGTTCGATGCCACCCGGTACCACTCCCTCGTCATCGATCCGGACACGTTCCCGCACGACGAACTGGAGGTGACGGCCACGACCGAGGAGCACGACACCATCATGGCCCTGCGTCACCGCACGCACCCGCTGTACGGCATCCAGTTTCACCCAGAGAGCGTCATGACCCGGGCCGGCCCCACCCTCATCGCCAACTGGCTCTCTGTGGTCGACGCGCACTCCCGCCCCACCCCGGCCTAAGCCCCCACCTGTCGCAGCTTCTTCAACCAGCCGCCTCCCACCGTGGACGCACACCTGCACACCATTGCCAATGGCGATCCGCTCGACCGCTCCGAAGCCGAGGCCGTCATGACGCAGATCATGAACGGATCAGCCCGCGACGAGCACATCGCGGCCCTGCTTATGGGCCTTCGCACCCGCGGCGAAACGCTCGACGAGCTGGTCGGCTTCACCAAAACCATGCGCGAGTTCGCCGTCTCGGTCGATCCCGGCGACCCGCACGCCATTGACCTGTGCGGCACCGGGGGCGACGGAGCCAGCACGTTCAACATCTCCACCACCGCGTCCCTCATCGCTGCGGGCGCAGGTGTGACCGTCGCCAAGCACGGCAACCGCTCCGTGTCTTCAAAGTCCGGCTCCGCGGACGTGCTGGAAACGCTGGGCGTGCAAATCGATCTGGAAAAGAAGGGCGTGGAGCGTTGTCTCCACGACGCCGGCATCGCGTTTCTCTTCGCCCCCTTCTTCCACCCCGCCATGCGCCACGTGATGCCCGTCCGCAAGTCGCTGGGCGTGCGCACGTTCTTCAACATCCTGGGGCCCCTCTGCAACCCCGCGGGCGTAACACGCCAGATTGTGGGCGCCTTCGATACGCAAACCGCCCAGACGATGGCCCGCATCCTGGCCCAGCTCGATGCCAACCACATTGTCACCCTCCACTCCGACGACGGCATGGACGAGGTCAGCGTCTCGGCCGCCACCACCCTGTTCGAGTACGACGCGTCCGACCAGGCCCCGGTGCCCCGCAGCCACGAAGTCAGCCCGGAGCAACACGACCTGCAGCGCTCGCCGGTGTCGGCCCTCGAGGGCGGCACGGCAAAGGAAAACGCCACCATCCTCCACAACATTCTTGCGGGCGAGGACCAGAGCCCCCGGCGCGACGTCGCCGTGCTCAACGCCGCCTACGCGCTCCACGTAAGCGACCAGTTTGCGGACCTGGACGCCTGCCTGGAGGCCGCAGAGGAGAGCATCGCGTCCGGGGCCGCCCTGAAGACCCTCAAAACGCTCGTCAAGGTCTCGCAGACGGCCAAATCTGAGTAGGGGCCGAGCAATGGATGTCATTCCTCCGCCCCGCCCACACGCCCCCCATCCACACGTACACACTGCCGTGAGCATTCTCGACGACATTCTCGACGACACGCGCGAGTTGGTGGAGCAGCGCAAGGCCGAAACGCCGGTGGCCGCGCTCAAGGAACGCCCCTTCTACAACGAACGCGAGGCCCTCTCGCTGCCCGAGGCGCTGAAGGAACGCGGCATGTCCTTTATCGCCGAGGTCAAAAAGGCCTCGCCCTCGAAGGGGGTGATCCGCGACGACTTTGCGCCGGCGCGCATTGCCCAGCAGTACGCCGCACACGACGCCGCCGCCATCAGCGTGCTGACGGAGCCTCAGCACTTCCAGGGCGCGCTGGAGCACATGGCGTGGATTCGGGCCCACGTCCCCGAGACGCCGCTGCTGCGCAAGGACTTTATCATCGATCCGTACCAACTTGTGGAGGCGCGGGCCGTTGGGGCTGATGCCGTGCTGCTCATTGCCACGGCGCTGGCCCCCGGGCAACTGGCCGACCTCCACGCCGCCGCCACCGAGCTGGGCCTCTCCTGCCTCGTGGAGGTGTACACGGAGGCGGACCTCGACAAAATCGACTGGGACCAGGTCCGCGTGCTCGGGGTCAACAACCGCGACCTGCACACCTTCGAGGTCGACATTGAAAACTCGCTCCGCATCTTCGACCAAACCCCGAAGAGCGTGGGGCGCGTGGCCGAGAGCGGCCTCAGCGACCCCGAAACGCTGGTGCGCCTGCGCAAGGCGGGCGTCAATGGCGTTCTCATCGGCGAGCATTTCATGCGGGCCGAGCATCCCGGCGAGGCCCTCTCGGCGCTGCGCACCGAGGGCAAAAAAATCGCCGCGCAGCAGGCACGCTGAGTTCGGCGGCTTGAAGAAAGACGGGCCGAGCGCCCCTCGTTCGTTCCACACGTCCCCCATTCACCCATCCCATCTGCTCGCGACCCATGGCCGTACAACTGAAAGTCTGCGGCATCACGGAGCTCGAAGACGCGCGCTACCTGGCCGGCGCCGGGGCCGATTACCTCGGGTTCATCCAGCACGAAGACAGCCCGCGCTACGCCCCACCTGCATTGGCCAACGACATCATCCAGTGGGTCCACGGCCCAAAGCCGGTTGGCGTATTTGTGAACGACGGCGCCGACGCCGTGAATGCGGCCGTGGAGGCGGCCGGGTTCGACCTGGCCCAGCTGCACGGCCAGGAGCCGCCCCACGTGGTGGACCGCGTGAACTGTCCTGTCATCAAGGCCATCCACGTGCGCAACGACGCCTCGCCCGAACAGCTCCGTATCTTGTTTGAGCGCTACGAGGACAGTGCCGACTACTTTCTGCTCGACACGCACAACTCCAGCGTGTGGGGCGGCACGGGCGAGTCGTTCAACTGGCGCCTGGCCCGCGAATTTGCGGACGCGTATCCGCTGTTCCTGGCGGGCGGCCTCACCGCCGACAACGTAGGCCGCGCCCTCAGCACCATGCGCCCGTTCGCCGTTGACCTGTCGAGCAGCCTCGAGACGGCTCCGGGGCAGAAGAGCTTCGAAAAGATCGACGCCTTTATGGAGGCCTTCCGCACGGCCCGCCAGAACCTGGAAGATGCCGAAACGCACGACGCGTAGCCCCCTCGGGGGGTTGTGAATCTCCGGCCCACCACTTTCCCTACCTTCAGAGGCTCCCGCCTTCCTCCGCCACAAATCTCTTCGATTCGATGCCCCAGCCTGCTGTTGACTCGCCCCCCGACACTGGCCCCGACGATTCTGGCCACTTCGGCCCGTACGGCGGCGCATACGTCCCAGAAATTCTCACGCCGGTACTTGAGGAGCTGAAAGCCGCCTACGCCACCTATAAGGACGACCCGGAGTTTCAGGACCAGCTCCGCACGCTGCTGCACGAGTATGCCGGACGGCCCACGCCGCTCACGTACTGCGACCGCTTGACCGATAAGATCGGTGGGGCGCACATCTACGCCAAGCGGGAAGACCTCTGCCACACCGGCGCGCACAAAATCAACAACACGTTGGGCCAAATCCTCTTGGCCGATCGCATGGGCAAGGAGCGCATCATTGCCGAAACCGGCGCCGGGCAACATGGCGTGGCCACCGCCACGGTCTGCGCCAAGTTTGGGATCGATTGCGTGGTGTACATGGGCGCAGAGGACATGGAGCGCCAGCGTCTCAATGTGGAGCGCATGGAGTTGATGGGCGCGGAGGTACGGGCCGCCACCACGGGCAGCCAGACCCTCAAGGAGGCCACCAACGAGGCCATTCGCGACTGGGTCTCGAACCCGGACGATACGTTTTACATCATCGGCTCAGTGGTGGGCCCGCACCCCTACCCCATGATGGTGCGCAACTTCCACCGCATCATCGGGACCGAGACGCGCGCACAGCTTCGCGACGCGGTGGGCCGCGAGACGCCGGACGCCATCGCGGCGTGTGTGGGCGGCGGCTCCAACGCGATTGGCATCTTCCATCCGTTCCTGGAAGACGCTGAGGTGCAGCTGCACGGCATGGAGGCGGCGGGCGGCGGCCTCAACGGCGACCACGCGGCCACGCTGGCAGAGGGCACGCCCGGCGTGCTCCACGGCGCCATGAGCTATCTACTGCAGGACGACGCCGGGCAGGTAAGCCTCGCACACTCCCTCTCCGCTGGCCTCGACTATCCGGGCGTCGGTCCCGAGCACGCTCACCTGCGCGACCAGGGACGGGTGACCTACCACCCGGTGACCGACGAGGAGGCGCTGGAGGGCGTAAAGCTGCTCTCCCAGACGGAAGGCATCATCCCCGCCCTCGAAACGGCCCACGCCGTGGCCCCGCTGCCCGCCCTGGCACGCTCGCTGGCCGAGGAGCGCGGCAAGGACGCCGTGCTCGTCTTCAACTGCTCCGGCCGCGGCGACAAAGACATGCAGACCATCGCGAAGCACGTCTGACCACGCATGGTCCTGTGGACGGGTGGACGCATGGCGGTGTCCTCCCCGAGACGTTTCCCTCCACACGTCCGCCTCTCCCCTCCCTCCATCCCCCCGATCAGAATGTCTCGACTCGACGACACGTTCGACGCCCTCCGCGCCCACGACGAGAAGGCTATGGGCCTGTTCCTCACCAACGGGTTTCCCCATCCCGACACCACGGGCCCCATCTTGCACGCCCTCGATCGGGGCGGGGTTGACTTTATCGAGCTGGGGATGCCTTTCAGCGACCCGCTCGCCGAAGGCCGCCCCATTCAGCGCGCCAGTGCCCGCGCCCTCTCCCACGGCGTGGACCTGTCCGACACGTTCCGCACCGCCGAAGCCTTTCGGCGCGACAGCGATACGCCCGTGCTCCTCATGGGCTACGTGAATCCGCTGCTCGCCTACGGCCTTGACGACTTTTGCCGCGATGCGGCCGCGGCGGGGGTAGACGGCCTCATCCTGCCGGACCTGCCCCCGGAGGAGAGCGATCCGCTCTGCGACGCCGCCGCTACTCACAACCTCGACGTCGTCTTTCTGGTCGCCCCCAACACCGCCGAGGCGCGGGTCCAGATTGTCGATCGCCGCGCCACGGGCTTCGTATACGCCGTGAGCGTCACGGGCCTCACCGGCAGCGATCTCGACGCCGCCCCCACCGTCGACGAGTACCTTCAGCGCTCGCGCCGCCTCGTCGACCAGAACCCGCTGCTCGTAGGCTTTGGCATCAAGACGCACGACGACGCCATGCGCCTCAGCCGGCACACCGACGGCTTTATCGTGGGCTCAGCGCTCATCAACCACGTGGAGGCCCTCTGGGACGACGCGTCGCACTCCGACGCGAAGCGCCTCGACGCTGTGGAGGCGTTTGCGCGCACCCTCAAGCACGGCGACGATACACCGGCCCCCTCTCCCCAGGAAACGGCCCCGGCCGGCACTTCATGAAGGTCCTACGGGAGGGAGAAGGAGCAATCGCGGCGCTCAGCCGTGAAATTGACAGAGCAAATGTGCTCTGTGGTTCTCTTTGTCCGATCCCCGCCCCCCGATGATTGCCCGTTCCGTACGCCCTCTGCCGTCACTGCTGTGGGTGCTTTTCCTGCCCTTCGTCTCTCTGGTTCTTCTCGGCGGTTGTGAGGGCGACTACCGCCCGCGTGCCGGTGGGCCGGAGGGCGAAATCACTGTGGTCATGGACAGCTCGCTCTGGACCGGCGCTCCTGGAGAGGCCCTCCGAGACAACGTCGCTCCCTGGGTGGAGACGCTGCCCATCTCGGAGCGCTTCTTCCAGCTTCGGCACCTGGAGCTTACCTCCGAGCGCACCTACGACCGCGTGAAAGACCTCAAGAACGTCATCATCGCGGCGCCCTTGAGCGACTCGTCGAACGAAACTGCCTTTCTTCAGCGACGCCTCTCCGCCGACGCCGAGCAGGCCATCCGCAACGGGCAGCGGGCCGTGGTGCCCAAGCCCAACCTATGGCGCCGAAGCCAGCGCATCTATTACGTCGCGGCCGCCACGCCAGACGCCCTCACGGAGACTTTTCGGGACCAAGGGACAGAAATCCGGCGCACCTTTACGGACGTTACCCTGCAGCGGATGAAGCGCGAGATGTACGAAGAAGAGCGCCGATCGGCCATCGAGGATACCCTGATGAGCCGCCACGGGTTTTCGCTGAATGTACAGCACGATTTCCAGCTGGCCGTGGACACGACGACGGCACGGGAAGGCTTCGTGTGGCTTCGGCGCATTCTCGCCCGCACCCGCCGCGAGTTCCTCGTCTACTACACGGACAAAATCGGCCCCGACGAAATCACGCCGGAGTGGATACACGCAACACGCGACTCGTTGACACGGCGTCACCTTCGGGGCAACGTGCAGGGCTTTGTGCACATCGACTACCGCCGGGCCCTGGACACGGAGCAGCAGGACTTTCTGGACCAGTACGGGTTTGAGACACGCGGGCTCTGGTACATGGTCGTTCCGAAGAAGGGCTCAGACGGGGTGCAACCGGTCGGAGGCGGCGGGCCTTTTGTCAACTTCACCTTCTACGACCAGGCCACCGACCGGGTCTATATGCTGGACGGCTCCGTCTACGCGCCCGACTACGACAAGATGGACTTTGTGCGTCAGATGGAGGTGATGGCTCGCACCTTCCGGACCCCCCGCGAGACCGAGGGCTCCAGCGACACGCCCGTCGCCGCTGAGTAATGCCTGCCCCCCTCCCGTGTCCATTGTCGTTCACAGGTGCGTCCGCCAGCTTAGGCGGCACGGTGAGGAGGTTCCTGCTTGGGCTGCTCGTTGCTGGATCGCTTCTCATGGGAGGCTGCTCCGCGTTTTCTACAAGCGAGAGGCCAGTTGCAGACAGCACGTTCACGCGCGTGCTGACCGAACTGCACCTCGCCCAAACCCGTCGCTCCCTGGAGGGTCTTCCACCTCGGCCCAACCTCCGCGATTCGATCTTCGCCCGCTACGACGTGCGCCCGTCGGCGTTCGATGCGACCCTGCGGTACTACAGCCGACGTCCGAAGGCACTCGCGCGCCTTTATCAATCGGTTATCGACACGCTCCGAGCCCGGCAGCGAGCCGCCCGTCGGCCCCGGCAAGACGCTGTGGGCGGCACATCGGAGCCGACGGCACAGCAACGCGAGCGGTCCCCGTAGTCGCCCTCTCACAGGGCGCCTTTTCCCGTCCCCCCAGTGCACCGTTTATGCCCAGCGCTCTCCTTTTTCGGTGAGACGAAACGTGCCGTTCAGCGGGGCCTCCAGCGTCAGGTAGCCTTCAGCTATGAGCCACCGCACCAGCTCGTCGATGCGCGGGGGCGGCACCGGCGGGTCGTCGAACCACTGTTCACGCGGCGTCTCCTCGGCCGCCTGCTCGAGGATGTGCCGAAGAACCGGTTCCTCGTCCGGCGTCACGGCGTCGGGCTGGTGCCGTCCCAGGCATACGTCGCAGTGTCCACACTGGGCCTCCGTGCGCTCCCCAAAATAGGTGAGCAGGGCGTGACGCCGGCACGTAACGCCGCGGGCGTACCGCAGCATGTGGTCGAGGCGCCTTTCGGCCCGCTCTCGGGCGTCCTGCACGGCCTGGTCCTCCACGGGCAGCTTTGAGGCTCGGGGATGGGCAAGCTCCACACGGAGGGCGCCGCCTGGGCCCTGCCATTGCAGCAGGCCCCGTTCTTCCAGGTACTGGAGGCCGCGCTGCAGGCGCTCGCGCTCGAGGCCGGTCCGCTTCTCTGCCGCCCGCAGGTCAAGGGGCCACCACTCGCGGAAGGCATCGGCGTGCACAAGCCGGAGCAGCGTACGAATGAACCGACCGAGAGCCTTGTTTTCAGCGGACGCAGCGTAGTCTCGCACCTCGCGGGCCGACGCCGTGAACCGAAGGCGGCCAAAGTGCGTCCGCGGAGACACGACCGCCCACGCGCCCTGCCGCTCAATAAGGTCGACCGCCGTGCGCACTTTCGTCCGCGAAAAGCCGGTGGTCTTGAGCACGGCCTCCAGGGTTGCCACCAGTGGGCCGTCCGGCGCGGAGCCCACCGGGACCTGCCCCACACTGCACACCGCGTCGTAGACCGTTTGGACCTCCGCGGCCGTGGGGTGGGAGGCCTCGATGAGCGCGGCCTGCGTTTCGGCGTCGGGGGCCTGGTAGAGGAGCACGGCGTGTGCCCGTTCTCCGTCCCGCCCGGCCCGGCCCGCCTCTTGGTAGTAGCTTTCCAGCGACGACGGGGGCGCGGTGTGCACGACGAACCGCACGTTGGGCTTGTCGATGCCCATCCCAAACGCATTCGTCGCCACCATGACGCGCACCTCTTCCTTAATCCAGTCCGTCTGCCGGGCTTCCCGTTCGTCGGCATCCAGTCCCCCGTGATAGCCGGTCGCCGCAACCCCATGGCTCGTGAGGCGCCCGCACCAGCGATTCACCGCTCGGCGCGTGGGCACGTAGACAATTCCGGGCCCGTCTACCGCCTCTACCACCGCTCGCAGGCGCCGCCACTTGTTCTCCGTACGAAAGACCGACCACACGATGTTGGGGCGGTCGAACCCGCGCACGACCTCGGCCGCGTCTGGTATGTCGAGCAGCTCCACGATGTCTTGCCGCACGGGCGGAGTGGCCGTGGCCGTGACCGCCGCCACGGGCGGATCTCCCAGTGCTGCACGGGCCTCTGGAATGTCCAGATAGGCGGGCCGGAAGTGGTGCCCCCACTCGCTCACACAATGCGCCTCGTCCACCGCCACGAGCGACACATCAAGGCGGCCCGCCCGCGCCGCAAACACATCGGTCGAGAGCCGCTCGGGTGCCATGTACACAAGGTCGTACTGTCCGTGCTCCACGTTTGTCCAGCGCTGCTCCACCTCGTAGCCGCGCAGGGTGCTGTTGATAAAGGTGGCGGACACGCCCTGGGCCCGCAGCGCCTCCACCTGGTCTTGCATGAGTGCAATGAGTGGCGACACCACGAGCACCACCCCCTCCGCCAGGACCGCCGGCAGCTGGTAGCAGAGCGATTTGCCCCCGCCTGTTGGCAGGACGCCCAGCACGCTACGCCCGTCCAGCAGGGGCGACAGAATGGCCTCCTGGCCCGGCCGAAACGATTCGTATCCCCATCGCTTCTGAAGAGCCCGACGTGCCTCGGCAATCGTGTACGACGAAAGGTCCGACATTCCACACTCGTGGATGCAATCGTAAATCAGTCACCGCCCCACCCGCACGCCCCGTTCGATGTTCGGGACGCACGGCGTACCTTTTGCGTTCTTTCCCAGCCTCCTACCCGCTCCCTCTTCCACCCGTCTCAATCCTCCCCATGGCGGCCCCGTCCGTTTCCGTGATCATTGTTACGTGGAACGCCAAGTCGGTCGTTCAACGGTGCCTGCCCTCCGTAGTGGCCACGGAATACCCGAACGTTGAGATCATTGTTGCCGACAACGCCTCTACGGACGGCACCGCCGCCTGGGTTGCCCGGGAGCACCCGGAGGTTACCCTTGTGCGGCATCCCGACAACTGGCTCTTCTGCCGAGGCAACAACGCCGCTCTGCCCCACACCACGGGCGACTTTGTGGTGCTCCTCAACAACGACGTGGAGGTGCCGCCCGACTGGCTGGGGCCGCTCGTCGAGGAGATGACCCGTGCGCCAGACGTGGCGGCCGTGCAGCCCAAGCTGCTCCAGTACGACAACCGCCACCGGTTCGAGTACGCCGGCGCCGCCGGGGGCTTTCTCGACCGTGCCGGATACCCCTTCACGCGCGGCCGCCTCTTCCACACCATGGAGCGCGATCGTGGCCAGTACGACGATGCCCGCGACGTCTTCTGGGCCACCGGCGCCGCCCTCATGCTTCGCCGGTCGGCCCTCGATGAGGTGGGCCTGCTCGACGAGCGGTTCGAGATGCACATGGAAGAGATCGATCTGTGCTGGCGCCTCCAGCGGCACGGCTACCGGGTGCGCGTGGCCCCGCAGAGTACCGTGTGCCACATCGGCGGCGCCTCGCTCCCGCAGTCGTCGCCCCGAAAGACCTACTACAACTTCCGCAACAGCCTTCTCATGCTGTACAAGAACCTGCCGCCTCCGGCGTGGCGGCGCACCGTGCCCGTGCGCCTGACCTGCGATCTCGCCGCGCTCGGCCGCACGCTCGCCCTCGGCAATGTGCAGGAGGCACGGGCCATCCTACGGGCCTACCGCGACGCGTTCCAAATGCGACACCACTACCGGGACGTCCGTCCGGGTCCGTCGGACCGGACCGTGCTGCCGCCCTACCGGGGACTGGTACCCATCGATTATTTTGTACGCGGACGGCGCACCTTCGCCGACCTTCCCGGCACAAACTTTCGCTTGCGATGACAGGGGCCTCGTCGCCCGTTCGGGACTGGGGCTACGCCTCTTCGGTGCTCTCTTCTGCCTTCGCCCCCTCCTCGTCCGGCGCCGTGTTGCGCCCCCACACCACAACCGCAACGCCCGCCATCACTACGCCCATCCCCACGATGGAGGGAAGCGGCGGCACCTCCCCAAACAGCGCGTACGCCAGCACCGACGCCCCCACCGGCTCCAGGAGCGCCAAGAGGCCCACAATGGCCGCCGGCACGTGCTGGAGCGCATAATTGAACGACCCGTGCCCCAGCACCTGCGGCCCCAGCGCAAGCCCCACGCACAGCCCATACACCGTCCAGGAATACCCAAACAGGGGCACCCCTTTCCAGAGCGCGGCAGCAAGAGCGGTGAGGGCCGCCACTACGTAAAGCGGCGTGACGTAGGCGAGCCAGGAAACCTTCTGCCGCACAACACGCCCGATAAGGAGGTACGCACTCACCAGCACCGCCCCCGCGAAGGCGAGTGCGTTGCCCCACAGCGCCCCCCGGCCCAGCGTTCCCATTCCTGCATCGGCCCATCCGATGAGGGCCGCGCCCGCCACGCTTGCCCCGATGGCCAAGACGGTCATTCGCCGCAGACGCTCGCCAAGGACCAGGTAGCCGAGCACCGCCAGCAGCAGGGGGCTCGTCGTCACCAGCACCGATGCACTGGCCACCGTTGTATGGTAGAGGGACTCGATCCACGCGATGAAGTGAAGCCCCAGGAAGACTCCCGCCCCCAGGATGAGCCCCACATCTCGCGTCGTAAATTGCCGCACCTCCGGCCCGGCGCGTACGAGGGCGGGCGGCACCAGGACCACAGCCGCCGTGACTGTGCGCCACACCGCGATCGCAAGGCCCGGCACGTCGCCTGCCCAGCGCACCAAAATCGGCGCGAAGGCGAAGCTTACTACCCCCAGGCCGAGCGCGAGATAGATTCGGGGCGACCAGTCGGCAGGCATTAAACTCCTGGCATGGAGACTTCTGGCATGGGACCACCTGGCGCACAGGGCACAGGTGAGACGCGGGGCACAGGTGGGACGCGGAGCTTAGGTGGGGCGTGGGGCGCACACTTACCGGATGCGGTCCATCGACTCTACAAGTTCAATATCGTGCTCAATGCCCCGCCGCGCCAGCAAGAACAAGCCGTACGCCCCCACCGGCAGCAACAGCGCAATCGTCCGCCCCCACAGCACCCCTCCGGTGGGCGACGTAAACGCCAGCGTTTCCGCCAGATACAGCCCGCCATATAGAACGCCCGCCAGCAACACCGTGAGCATCTGCGCCCCGATCACGACCGTCCGCTGCGTTTTTCGGCGCTCGTACAGGAAAATGGCCCCGAGGGCCGTGCCCGCCGTTGCAATGAGCAACCCAAGAAGCGAGGGCACGAACCACGAGAATTGGGACGCCGCCCGGCCATTCCAGGGGACCTCGGAGACCCCGAGCCCCACCAGCGCCAGGGCGCCCAGAAGAAGATAAACCGTCTGAATGCGTTGAATCATTGGAACAGGAGTCGCGCAATCGGTTAAGCGTCCACTTCATGGGCCACACGGTCGGAGAGCGCATCGGCAAACTCGGAGGTAGAGGCGTCGCCGCCCACGTCTCGGGTCAGAACCTCCCCTTCCTGATACGTGGCAAAGAGTGCACGCTCGATGGCCGCGGCGGCCTCCGGCTCGCCGATGTGCTGCAGCATCATTCCGGCGGTACGGATCATCGCGGTGGGGTTGGCCACGTTCTGGCCCGCAATGTCCGGAGCGCTTCCGTGCACCGCCTCAAACACCGCCAGTTCATCGCCGACGTTGGCCCCAGGCGTTACCCCAAGCCCTCCCACCAAGCCCGCAGTAAGGTCGCTGAGAATGTCCCCAAAGAGATTTGTCGATACGATGCAGTCGTAGCGCTCCGGATTCGTCACGAGCTGCATGCACAGATTGTCGATAATGCGGTCATCGTACTCAATCTCCGGGTAATCGGCGGCAATGTCGTTCCCAATGTCGAGAAACAGCCCGGAGGTCTTCTTCAAGATGTTGGCCTTGTGGGCCAGCGTCACCCGATCGCGCCCGTGCTCGCGGGCGTACTCGAAGCAAAACCGGATGATGCGCTCTGAGCCCCGCCGCGTAACTCGAGCAATCGAGTCGGCAATGTCGAGGCGGTCGTCAAAGTACTCGATGCCCGAGTACAGGCCCTCCGTGTTTTCTCGGAAGATAATGAGATCGACGTCGTGGAACGGGGTGTCGAGTCTCGGCAGCGTGGTGGCGGGCCGTACGTTCGCGTAGAGGTCGAGGCGCTGGCGAAGCTGCACGTTGACACTCGTGAAGCCTTCCCCGACGGGGGTGGTTACAGGGCCCTTGAGGGCAGTGCCTCGCTCTTGGACCGACTCCACCACGTCCGGGGGCAGCGCGGGGCGCCCCCGCTCCACGGCCGTAGCCCCAATCACACGATGACGGTCCCACACAATGTCGACCCCGGCGGCGTCGATAATCTGAATGGTGGCCTCCGTAACTTCGGGGCCGATGCCATCGCCAGGAAGCAGCGTAAGCTCATGCGGCATAGAGACAAACAGGAATTGTGAAAACTGCAGCGGCGAATGCGAAAGGACGTGAGGCGTTGTACACACAGCGCCCGACATCAACATAGGGGTCACAAAACAAAAAAGCCCTGCCGAGAGGCAGAGCTTTTTTGAAGCGCGGGACCGTTTTGCCTAAGACGGCGGCGGGCCTTCGCGGTTGGAGGAGTAGTTGATGCGGAGCGCATTGGCTTCTCGGAGCTCTTGCTGCACCTCGTTCACCACCTGCATTTCCGACTCGCGATCCACCTTCAGGGACACAATCAGCTTGGGCTGCTCCTGCAGCTTCCGGTACATGATCTGCCGAATGGTTCGGCGATTTTCGATCAGTGCATCATCGATTTGAATGGCTGTCTCGCCCTGGTTCTCCCCCCGCTTGAGCGGGCCAATGTGGACTTTCGAGATCAAGCGCTTCTGGTCGATTTTCGTCAGGGCCTCGGCCTGAGGAAGCTGCGTGCGCACCTTGATGTCCGTCTCGCGGAGCACCGTGGCCACCATGAAGAAAATCAGCAGCATGAACACGATGTCCGGGAGCGAAGCGGTCGTAAACTCCGGCTCCGTGCTCGTGCTTCGCCGTTCAAACTTCTGCGACGCCATGAGTCAAAGATCTTAATTGGGAAGTAGAGTGGGGGAGAGACGGCCGGCGGCCGCGTGCGTTGGGCGTCTACTCGCCGGTGTCGGGCTCCGCAATGGAGATCTGCGCCCCAAACGCGTCTCGGATCTTGTTGTCCTGTTCGGGCCCGAGGCTGTTGTAGTACTCCCGATAACTCGAGTACGTCTGGTCAAGGCCTGCCGTCCCTCCTTCGGGCCCTGGAAGCCGATTGGTGCGCGCGATCTGGTCCCAGATTTCGCGGTACGACATCCACACCTCGTCAAGCACCTCAATGTAGGTGCTGTAGGGAGTCTGAGCGTCGGTCTTGATCGAGATCACCGCATCGTCCGGGCTGTCGGCCAGATCCGCGTCCTGCCCGTAGTTGAGCACGTGCTTCTTGACCCGATCTCGAATCTGGGCCACGCGGGCCCGTTCCTCTTCAACCAACACGTCGCCTTGCGCGTTGACCAGAATTTTCATGAGATTGCGCTCCTTCACCGGGGGTGGCTTCTGCTCCGGCTTCAGCTTGGGGGGCAGAGTCATGCCGATTCCGGTGTCCACGTTGATCGTTGTGGTCACCAGGAAGAAGATCAGCAGCAGGAACGCAATGTCGGCCATTCCTGCAGTCGGGATGGAGGCTTCTTCCCGGTCTTCTCGGCGTTTGTCCAGCAGTCCAGCCATAGTTCAAAAAGAGCTACCAGTAATGATGAGTTTACGAGTGCGGGCAAAGGCCGCCAGCGCTGCGCAGGCACACGAAGCGCCGCCACGCAAGCCCCCCTGCACAAAGGAGCACCGCTACATAGCTATATAAAGAGCTGGCGCACCCCGGTAAACAGGAGCCCGAGCAGGGCGAGGCCAAACATAATCACCAGTGTGTAAATGCCCGCCTGCACCCAGGTCTGGAGCGCAAAACCCAGAACGGCGAGGAGCACGCCCGGGATTGCGACGACCACAATGCTGAGGGGGTCTACCTTGCCGTACGCGAGACTTCGAAGTCCGAAAATTCCCATCCCGAGGACGCTCAGGCCCGCAAGGGCGATGGCCGCCCAGATGGCGATGGGAAGAATGGCGTTCTGGCTCATAAAGTGGATAGTGGTCTAAAGAATGAGACGAAGCGGGGCGCGGGCAGCGCCCCGCGACGGACGACCCTTGGTCCGCCGGACTAGTCTTCCCGTTCGCCGACGCTCTCCGGGATGGACTTCTCGGAGGTGGCGGATTCGCCACGCTCCAGGGCCACCAGTGCATCGACCAGCTCAATGGAGGCGTCTTCCATCTCGGCCACCAGGCGATCAATCTTCGAGACCGCGTAGTTGTAAAAGAACTGCAAGATTACCGCCACGATCAGTCCGAAGGCCGTCGTTAGCAGGGCGACCTTGATGCCCCCGGCCACGAGACGAGGCGAAATGTCTCCAGCCTGCTCGATGGAGTCGAATGCCCGGATCATCCCGATCACGGTGCCCAGGAAGCCAAGCATGGGAGCAACGCTGATGAAGAGCGACAACCACACGAGCCCGCGCTCCAGAAAGCTCATCTCGATGGAGCCGTACGACACGACGGCCTCCTCCACGGCGTCAATGCCTTCGTCGGCGCGCAGTAGCCCGGCCTGAAAGACCGACGCCACGGGCCCACGCGTGCTCGCGCACTCCTCTTCCGCCGCCGGAATGCCACCCTCGTCAAGGGCTTCCTTCACGCGCTGCAGAAACGCCTGCGTGTTGATGTCGGCGCGGTTCAAAGAGATAATGCGCTCGAAGGAGATGGCAAGCCCAATGATCAAGCAGATGAGAACGGGCCACATCCACTCCCCCCCTTCATTGAACCGTTGAACGAGGGCATTGATGGCACCGCCCCCGCCAGCCTCTTGGGGCAGCAGAAGCAGAAGTTGAACCGACAGCTTATCCAGAACCATAAGTGGCTAGTGCTCAGTCGAGTCTGTGAAAGGGACAAAATCGGGTGCGAAGGTGCGCCGAGCCGGCAACGCATACGCGGGCCCTGTTCGGTGGGGACCCGGCAGGGATGCACGAGTATCGTGGGGGGTCTAAGCCGACCTGGCAAGCGATATTGCTTCGACGCGGAGTGAAGCAGGTCTGTAGCGGGCTGCGCTACGTCTACCTAGTATACAGAGGCCGCCAGAGGTTGTCAAAGAGAACACGTGTCGCCTCGGTGACGCCTCTCGATTCAAAGGATGCGGGGAACTACGTGGTGGAAATCCCTTGTGCCCGGGAGCGCAGCACAAGGTCCGCCCCCTCGGAAGTTCCTTTGTTCTTGTCTCCGAGGGCAGGTGTAGGCAAATCTTCACCGAAGCTCAGAACTTATCGTGGGCTCGTACGCTGGATTTGTGTCCTTCACAAGAAGGCGAGCACCGGACGCACGGGCGCGTCTTCCGGTTCGTGCGTCCCACAGCGTCGGTGCGACGTTCCAGAACGTTGATGCGGCATTCCAGAACGGCTGGATGCGTTTGACGGGTCCGGGCTGTGCCTCGCCCCCCTCTGTCTTCGCTGCGTTGCCCGGCGTGCAGGGACCCGCTCTTGAAGGCCCTGCACGGCCGCCGCCTCCGGAATCAATCAGCGGCCTGCATTTGTTGCGGAGGTGGTCTACGCTCACAGGCCTCCTTCGCTACGTTTTTTCACGACGGCTCTCTTTGTCGATGCGCAACGACGACATTGCTCAGGTCCTTCAAGAAACCGCCGACCTGCTGGAACTCACAGGCGGCAATCCGCACCGGGCCCGTGCCTTCGCCCGGGCAGCCCGGTCGGTAAGCGGCCTCGACCAGCCCGCCACGGAGCGCCTGGACGCCGGTACGCTGGTGGACGTGCAGGGGATTGGGAGCGCGATGTCCGAACACGTGGGCGAAATTCTGCGGGATGGCTCCCTCGAACTGCGGGACGAACTGCTAAGCGCCGTGCCGCCGGGCCTCATGGATGTGATGCAGGTGCAGGGCCTGGGCACGAAACGAACGCGCCGCCTGTGGACCGAACTGGGCATCACCTCGCTCGATGAGCTGGAGCAGGCCGCCGAAAACGACCGCATCACCGCCCTGAGTGGATTCGGCCCGAAGACGCAGCAAAACATTCTGGACAACCTGCGGCAGCTTCGCCGCTACGAGTCGCAGTGGCGCCTCGACGATGCCTGGACCGCCACGCATGCGTTCCTCGACGCCCTGCGGCCCCTCGATGCTGTGGCCCGCGCGGAGCCCACGGGGCCGTTGCGCCGACGCTGCGAAACGCTCGCGCAGGCGGACCTGCTCGTGGCCACCGACACGCCGGAGACGGTTCGGGACTGGCTGGAGGCCCATCTCGACGACCCGGCCCTGGCCGACGACGCCGTTGTGGGCCGGGGAGCGGAGGGCGTTCCGTTCCGCGTTCACTTTACCTCCCCCGCCCACTTCGGGACGGCCTGGTGGCGCACCACGGGCAGCCCGGACCATTGCGCAGCGGTGGAGGCCCACGGCGAGGTGCCCGGCTCTTGTGCCGACGAGGCGGCGCTCTACGACCAGGCCGGGCTGGCGTACGTCCCGCCTCCCCTTCGCGAAAATCGAGGAGAGGTTGACGCCGCGGCCACCGGGGCGCTCCCGGCGCTGCTTACAACCGAGGACCTGCACGGCTGCCTGCACAACCACTCCACCTACAGCGACGGTTCGCACTCTCTCCGCGAGATGGCCGAGGCCGCCCGCGAACGCGGGTTCTCGTACTTTGGCATCTGTGACCACAGCCAATCGCTCCAGATTGCCGACGGACTCTCACCCGAGTCGGTGCGGGAGCAGCGGGCCGAAGTGCATCGCCTCAACGAGGAATTTGCTGCGGCCTCGCCCCCGTTCCGTGTCTTCCACGGCATCGAAAGCGATATTCTGCGAGACGGCTCGCTGGATTACGCGGATGAGGTGCTAGACCTCTTCGACTTCGTTGTGGCCAGCGTGCATTCGGGGTTCGGCATGAGCGAGCAGGAGGCCACCGAGCGCCTCGTCCGCGCCATCGAGCAGCCGCACACGCGCATCCTGGGCCACCCCACCGGGCGCCTGCTCCTCCGCCGTGAGGGCTACCCCGTCGACCACGAGGCGGTCATCGCGGCGTGTGCCGAGCACGGCGTGGCGTTGGAACTGAACGCCAACCCCAACCGGCTCGACCTCGACTGGCGATGGGTGCGCCGCGCCACCGCGAAAGGGGTGCCGATTTCCATCAATCCGGACGCGCACTCCACCCAGGAGATCGACAACACGAAATGGGGCGTGGAGGTCGCCCAGAAGGGCTGGCTCACCGCCGCGCAGTGCCTCAACGCGAAGTCCCTGGACTCTTTTGAGAGGTGGCTGGCCTGATCGCGCAGTGCCGCCCACCGTTCTTTCTTGCCCCGCCGCTTGCCGTGTCTCGACGTGTGTACGCCGCGCTTGCCCTCGCCCTGGTCCTAGCCGGGGGCGCCCTGGCCTGGTGGGTCTTTCGCCCCTCCCAAACCGTTCCGCCCGCCCGAGAGTCGATTGCGGGCCTCCTCGACACCACGGACGTGGGCTGGACGGCTCGCCACACCGCTGTGGTCGAGGCCTCCGGTCCTTCCGACGCCCTCACGGCACTCGGGTACGTCCACGGAATGCAGCGGGCGTGGACGATCACAGTGTGGCGCCGCACCGCGCTGGGCACCCTCGCATCCACCTTTGGCGATCGCCTCTTGCCCATCGACCGGCACGTCCGGCGGCTCGGGCTCGCCCACTGTGCCCGACGGGCGTACGCGCAACTGCCCGGCCCCGCCCGGCGGCGGCTTCAAGCGTACACGCGGGGCCTCAACGCCGCCCTGCGTGCCCCCTCGGTGCGTCGCCAAACTCCGTTCGTGGCCCTTCCGGTGCAGCCCAAACGCTGGCAACCGTGGCACCCGCTGGCCGTCGAGCGGCTCTGGGCCTGGCTCAGCACCTCCCCGTCTCTGTTCGCGGAGCAGCCGTCCCTCCACGCAGCCGACCGGCAATTGCGGCGGTGGCTCCACCTGCACGGGCAGGCCCGGAGCCTCGCGTGGGCGGCGCGCCCGTCGGCGGACACGGCAGGGACAGTTCTTTTTGCCCGACACGTGCTGGGACGCACGGCGGCCCCTGTGCTCCAGGAGGTTCTCTTCCAGCGTTCCACTGCTCCGCCCCTCACCATGGCCTCGGTGCCCGGCACGCTGCTTTTTCCCACCGGGGCAAGCGGCAAACGCGCCTGGACCTACCTTCTCCACAGCCCCGCGGAGGTTGTGCGTCGCGCCCGCCCCCTTTCGTCCGTGCGGCGGCGCCATGAGCGAATTACGGCGCACGACGGCGCAGAGCACCTGCTCACGGCCCGGCACACGGAATCGGGGCTGGTCCTCGACACTGCGCAGACCGACTCCGCACGCGTCCTGCGCTGGCCCGGCCTAGACGCGCACAGCGACGTAGGGCGGTGGACGTCCCTGGCCGGCTTTAGTCCTGGGCGCCCCCCTCCGGAGCCGCTTCGGCTCTTCAGTGGCGCCGGGCTAACGGTCGACACGAGCGGTACCTGGGCCGTGCGCGGCCAGCCCCCGGTGGTCGAGACACGGGACAACGCGGTGCTGGTGGGACGCTCCGCCTGGGCTGCCTCGCAGGCCCGGGCGCTTCAGGCGCACGCGGCAGCCGCCCTCCCGGCTCCGGAGCAGTGGAGCCGCAACGATTCGAGCGCGTGGGCGGGCGCGACGCTGCCCCGCATGCTCCCTGATCTCGCCCCCCTCTCCGGAACCGCTCCCCTGGTCGACAAGGCCCTTTCGTACCTTCGAAACTGGAACCACGCCTACGAACGGGCCAGCATCGCCGCGGTGCTGTACGAGGAGTGGATGCGGGCGTATCGTGCAGAGATCGGGCGTGTACCGGGCGGAGAGACGCCCGCGTACATGGCCGGTCCGCGTCGCCGGCGCACCTTTCGGGACGCGGTGGCCTCCCTCGCCCAAAAGTACGGGCGCGACGTGCGGCGGTGGCGCTGGGAACGCGTGGCCGCGGAGCAACGGCTTTTTCCGGTATGGTCCGCCGACAGCCTCGTCTCGCTCGATTTGTCGCCGTTTGCGGGCACCCGTTTTGCCCCTCTCAACCGCCCGGGTCGGGGGCACGCTTCCGCCCCGGCGGGCGGGCCCTCCCCCGTCGCCCCTCTTCCGCTGGGCACGGCCCCGGCCCGCTGGGAGGGCTGGGTGGCCTCCGGAAGGGGGCTCGCGGCACGGCGCCTGCGGATGGATCCATCGGCCTTCTTCGAGCGCTCCCTGCTCTCCCGAAAGCGCCCCGTCCCGGTGTCGGTGTCGAAGGCCTCCGCGGTGCGTACGACGCGCCTCGTACCTGCACGCCAGTGACTGCAAATACGCAGTGGGGGCCGCACCGCCTCTCTTTTTTCTCAGGCCTCTTGCATCTGACGGCGGATTTGCTCGGGGACGCTCGGGTCGCGGAGCGTGGTGGTGTTGCCGAGGTCTTCGCCGTTGGAGATGTTTTCGAGAAGGCGGCGCATGATCTTGCCGGAACGCGTCTTCGGCAGATCGCCCACAAAAATGACGTTCGCCGGCCGGGCAAACTTCCCGATCTCGTGCTCCACGGCCGCTACAATGTCCTGCCGCACCTCGTCCGACGGCTCCACGCCCTCGCGGACCGTCACGTACACGTCGGGCACGTGCCCCTTCTGATCGTCTTCGCGGGCGGCAACGGCCGCCTCGGCCACGTCGGCCACCTGCGCCACGGCCGACTCCAGTTCCATCGTGCCCAGGCGGTGTCCGGCCACGTTCATCACGTCGTCGAGGCGGCCCAGAATGCGGAAGTATCCGTCTTTCTCGTGCACGGCGCCGTCCCCCGCCTCGTACACCCAGTCGCGCCAGTCGTCGGAGTCGGTGTCCGAGAACCGGCGCCAGTACTCGTTGATGAAGCGCCGGTCGTCACCGTAGACGGTCTGGAGCATGCCGGGCCAGGGGCGCTCAATGACGAGGTTGCCCGCCCGTCCGCTCGCCGGCTTGAGGGGCGTGCCGTTGTTGTCGTATAGGGCTGCCTCGATGCCCGGGCAGGGGTTCCCGGCGGAGCCCGGCTTCATGTCGTGGATGGCCGGCAGGTTGGTAATCAGGTGCCCGCCCGTCTCCGTTTGCCACCAGGTATCAACGATGACCGCGTCCTCGTCGCCGATGTGGGTGTAGTACCAGAGCCAGGCCTCCGGCTGAATCGGCTCCCCGACCGTCGTCATGTGGCGAAAGTCGAAGTCGTACGCCTGCGGGTACTTCTCGCCCCATTTCATATACATGCGAACGGCCGTGGGCGAGGTGTGGAAGATGTTCACGTCGTGCCGCTCGGCAATCTCCCAAGTGATGCCCTTGTGCGGATGGTCCGGCGCGCCTTCGCGCATCACGCTCGTGGTTCCCAGCGCGAGCGGGCCGTACACGATGTACGAATGCCCGGTAATCCAGCCAATGTCGGCGGCGCACCAGTACGTGTCCCCGGGCTTGATGTCGAGCACGTACTTCGAGGTCCCGGCCACGTAGCTGAGGTACCCGCCCGTGCGGTGTTGGGCCCCCTTCGGCTGGCCCGTGGTGCCGGACGTGTACATGAGAAAGAGAATGTCCTCCGCGTCCCGCTCCACCGGTTCCACCCGGGCGCGCTCATTCTGTGCGAGAAGCTCCGAGACGAGCACGTCGCGCCCTTCTTCGATCTCGGCGTCGGGATGCAACTCGCCCTCGTGGCGCTCCCACACCAGGACAGTTTCGACATCGGTGTCCGTTTCCTGCACCGCTGTGTCGGCCTTTTGCTTGTGATGCATGAAGTCACCGCGGCGGTAGTAGCCGTCGATGGTCACCACCACGTCCGAGTCGGCATCGTCCACGCGCTGGGCCAGGGCACTCGCCGAGAAGCCGCCGAAAACAACCGAGTGCGGCGCGCCGATGCGGGCGCAGGCCAGCATGGTGATGGGCAGGGCCGGCACCATGGGCAAGTGAAGGGTCACCACGTCGTCCGGCTGCACACCCACCTCCTTCAGCGACGCCGCCATTTTGTTCACTTCACGGTAGAGATCGCGGTAGGTAAGGGTCTGCTGCGTGCCGTCTTCGCCCTCCCAGATGAGGGCCGCCTGGTTGGGCCGCTCGTCCAGATGACGGTCCACGCAGTTGTAGCACGCGTTGAGAGTGCCCCCCTTGAACCACTCAAAGAAGGGCGGCTCTGAGCCATCAAAGACCGTGTCCCAGTGCTCGTCCCAGTCCAGCAGCGCGGCGTACTCCTCAAAGCCGTCGGGGAAGTTGTCGAACCGGTCGTACACCGCCGGATCGGACACGTTCGCCTGACCCACAAACGACGACGGCGGGCGGAAGTACTCTTGGTCGGAAAGGCGAGCTTCAATCGTGGCGTCTTGATCGGCCATGATGCAGCGGGAGTTTCGTCTGGAGAAGAGTCGAGGCCCGGAGAGCGGACGATGTGCAGAGGCCCCTCGTCCCCCTGAATGTGAGTGGGGTGAAAGGGCTTACACCCGTGGCGCTGGTTCGTTGCGCGTGCTCCCAATGGGAAAATCAGAGTACGAACCCGGGGGAGAAATTTCAACTTTCTGAGCCGGCGAGCGACGGCTCGTGGAGCACCGCCTCGCACCACCCGCGAACGCCGTTGCAGCAGTAGACCTGGTCGGCGGTTCGCAGGTCGTCGAGGGTCAGCACCTGCTCTTTGGCCGCCGGCTCTGTGTCCAACACATGCTCCCGATACACCCCGCCCAGGAGTCCCGACTCGACTGGTGGCGTGAGTAGCGACTCCCCCTTCCGCACGAAGACATTGGTGTAGCACCCCTCTGTCACCTCGCCCGCCTCGTTCAGCAAAATCGCCTCGTCGAACCCTGCACGGCGGGCCCGTGCCAGCGCCTGCTCGTACACGTGCCGGTGGGTGGTCTTGTGGTAGAACAACGGGTCGGTGGCGTCAATGCGCGCCTCGGCCACCCTCACCTGCCACGGCGCGTCGGGGGGCGTCTCTACAGGAGAAGTCGTGACCGAAATGCGCCCCCACCGGTCCAGCGTGACCCGCACCTTGCAGGGGCCGCCGGCACCAGACACGGCGCGCCGGACCCGCCGCCGGAAGCGCGCCTCGTCGAACGGAAACGAAAAATACGCGGCGGACTGCGACAGGCGCTCCACGTGCCGGTCGAGGAGCGCGATCCGCGGCCCGTCGGTGCGCATCGTTTCGATGAGCTTCAGGTCGTCGTCGGGCGGGGCCGTAGACGATTGGGCGGAGCGGGGCTTCGTCAGGAAGGCGCCCTTCAGCGCGCACTCGTCGTATTCGTCGGCCGGATCGGAGTCCCACACGATGCCGCTCCCGATGCCCATTGTGCCTGCGTCGCCCTCGACCACCGCCGTGCGAATGGGCACATTGAAGACGGCGGTGCCGTCCGGCCCGGCCATGCCGATGGCGCCACAGTAAACGCCGCGGGGGGCGCGCTCCAGGGCGCGGATGATGCGCATGGCGCGGCGCTTGGGGGCCCCGGTGATGGAGCCGCACGGAAAGAGAGCGCGGAGCAGATCGGCCAGCCCGGCGTCCTCCCGCAACTGCCCCTCCACCGTCGAGGTCATCTGGGTAACGCTCTGGTACGGCTCCGTCTCGTAGAGCGACGGGACCGTTACCGAGCCCGGACGGCAGCACACCGACAGGTCGTTGCGGAGCAGGTCGACAATCATCAGGTTCTCCG
>CAZFJR010000002.1:0-72672 GCA_964519235.1 uncultured Salinivenus sp.
CCGTCACCTTGAGAAATCCGACGTCCGGGCGTACCTCTCCTACCTCGCCACGGAACGAAACGTCGCGGCCTCAACGCAGAATCAAGCCCTCAATGCCATCTTGTTCCTGTACCGAGAGGTCTTCGGGCGCGACTGGGACGGGGTCACCGACTTCGACCGGGCGAAGGAGCCAGACCGTCTGCCCGTGGTGCTCACACCGGAGGAAGTGCAGGCCGTCCTTCACGAAATGGAGGGTCCAAACGGCCTCGTGGCTCGCCTCCTGTATGGGGCGGGCTTGCGGCTTTCCGAGGCCCTCCGCCTCCAGGTCAAAGACCTGGACTTTGACTATGAGCAAATCACGGTGCGGCAGGGAAAAGGCAAGAAAGACCGATCACGATGCTCCCCACCGCCCTCAAGTCGTCCCTCCACCGTCAGCTCCGGAGAAGCCGACCCGTCTGGGAGGAAGACAAAGACGCCGGATACGGCACCGCCTCCATGCCGACGGCCCTCGAACGCAAGTACCCGAATGCGGCCGACGAGTGGGGCTGGCAGTACGTCTTCCCCTCTCAGGCCCGGTCGGAAGACCCACGGAGCGGCAACATCAAGCGCCATCACCGCTCCCCCTCGGCGGTGCAAAAGGCCATGAAGCGTGCCGTCCGGTCGACCGACATCACCAAGTCCGCCAGTTGTCACACACTTCGTCATTCTTTTACTCTGCTTCGCTCCGTGAACCTCCCTGAGGTCGGTTTGCGACCCATCTCCTGGCCCAGGGCACTGACATCAGAACTGTGCAAGACCTCCTCGGCCACGACGACCTCCGCTCAACCCAGGTCTACACCCACGTGCTCCAGGACGGGCACGCCGGCACCCTGAGCCCACTGGACACCATGACGTAGCTCATCGGAAACCCCCCGGAGGGTCTTTCCGGAAGCCTCCCTTCCACAAAAACCCGTCGAAACGCCGCGCGTCCCATTTCGGAGTGTCGTCCAATTCCGTAGCTTAGGGGCGCATCGTTCGGCTGTCCCACCCACTGCGCCCCTCCATGAAAGAGTATCTGCAGACCCAGATTCGCCACGCGCTCGATGCCCTGGGCGACGTGCCGGACGATTTTGAGATCACCTTCGAAGAGCCCGACCGCCCCGAGCACGGCGATCTCGCCACCAACACGGCCCTCCGCCTCGCCAGCGTGCTCGGCGACAATCCACGAGCCATTGCCGAGCGCTTGGCCGAGCGGCTGCGCGAGCGCGTCGATCCGTCGCGCATCCGGAGCGTGGAGGTCGCGGGGCCCGGCTTCATCAATTTCCGCTTCGCGCAGGACTACCTCTTCGACGGCCTCGCCGACCTGCTGGCCGAGGGCGACGCCTTCGGGCAGACGGACGCCGGGGCGGGACAGACGGCCCTCGTCGAGTACGTGAGCGCCAATCCCACCGGTCCCCTCAACGTGGGCCACGGCCGCAACGCGGTCCTCGGCGACACCCTCGCCACCCTGCTCGACTGGACTGGCTACGACGTCACGCGTGAGTACTACTACAACGACGCCGGGCGGCAGATGCGGGTGCTCGCGCAGTCGGTGCGCGCCCGCTACAAGGCGCTCGCCGGGGCCGCAGGCACCACGACGATGACGCTCGACGACGGGACGACTGTGGAGGTCCCCGAGGGCTTCCCGGAGGACGGGTACCTGGGCCAGTACATCATCGACATCGCCCGGGACCTCTCCGACGAGCACGGCGACGCCCTGCTCGACACGGAGGACCTGACGCCGTTCCGAACGGCGGCCGAAGAGGCCATCTTCGCCGAGATCGAGGCCACCCTGCGGCGGCTCAACATCGAGATGGACGGCTACGCCAACGAGCAGGCGCTGCACGACGACGGCACCGTGCAGGAGATCCTCGACGGCCTGACGGACGCGGGCCTCACCTACGAGAAGGACGGCGCCCTCTGGCTGAAAACCACCGCGTTCGGCACGGAGGACGACACGGTGCTCGTGAAGCAGAGCGGCGAGCCCACCTACCGCACCCCCGACATCGCGTACCACACCACCAAGTTCGAGCGCGGGTACGACCTGATGATCGACGTCTTCGGGGCCGACCACCACGCGGCCTACCCGGACGTCCTCAATGCGCTCGGCGCCCTTGGGTACGACAAAGAGAAGGTCGATGTGGTGCTCTACCAGTTCGTCACCCTCGTGCGGGGCGACGAGCCGGTGAAGATGAGCACGCGCCGCGCGAACTACGTGACGCTCGACGACCTCATCGATGAGGTGGGGGCGGACGTGACGCGCTTCTTCTTCCTCATGCGCTCGCCCGACACGCACCTCAACTTCGACCTGGAACTGGCGGAGGAGGAAAGCGAAAAAAACCCGGTCTTTTACCTCCAGTACGCCCACGCCCGCATCTGCTCCGTGCTCGACAAAGCGGAGGAGGTGGGCTTCTCGCACGACGACGACGCGGACCTCTCGCTCTTGACCCACGAGGACGAGATTGCCCTCATCAAGGAACTGCTCCGCTTTCCGCAGGAGCTGGAGAACGCCGCCGATGCGCGCGCGCCTCACTTCGTCCCCAACTACCTGCGCGACGTGGCGACGGCCTTCTCGCAGTTCTACGACAACTGCCGCATCATCGGGGAAGAGGACGCCCTGGCCTCCGCCCGCATGCGCCTCGCCCTCGCCGCCAAGACGGTCCTGAAGAACGGCCTTACCGTGCTCGGCATCGGCGCCCCGCGCCAGATGTGAGAGCGGGAGAGCGTGGGTGTGGAGTGCGCGCGGGGTGTGTGTAGAGGGGGTAGGAGCGCGGGCAAAACGAAAAACGCGACTCTCGACTCTCGATCCTCTATCCGTCGCCTCTCGCCCTTCACCTATCGCCCTTCGTCACCGTCGATCCGCCACTGTGGGCCGCGAAATCGACGCCTCCTCAAGAAGCGCGTCCAGTTCCAGCATCGTCACCGCCCCGTCGAGCAGCGCATCGAGGCGAAGGACCTCGTCGGAATCGAGTACAACCGTCGGGTGGTCCTCCACGCGCAGCTGCCACCGACAGTCCCGCTCACAGTGATAGACCTCGCTCGCCAGCGACAGGGTCGTTTCCCGCAGGTCTGGCACGTCCGCCGGCGCAAGGCGCCACTGCATGCTGCCCAGCGCAATTTGCACACGTCCGCAGCTTGTCCACTCTACAGAGCCGTGATCGGTGGTGAAAAGTGCAGGGGTCTCGAACGAAGCAGAAGGCATAGCAAGAAGCCGAGCGGCGGTGGAGAAAATGCTACCGGTTGTTTAGATCGAATCTAAATCAACGAGGTTTCCGGAACGAGAAATTTCGCGTGTAAAGGTTGGGCGAAGCCTTGAACGCGATGGCCCCAAATCGCTTGGTACAGTGTCGAGCTTTTGACCTTGCCTCCCCCCTCGCATGCTCCTACAGATTTACTGGGACGTCGACCCAACCCTCTTTCGGCTGGGGCCGCTGGCGCCGCGCTGGTACGGCCTGCTGTTCGCCACCGGATTTCTTGTCGGGTTCTACCTCATGCGGCATGTTTTTCGGCGGGAGGACCGGCCAGTGCAGGATCTTGACTTTCTGCTGTTTTACCTCCTGGGCGGCACCGTCATCGGTGCCCGGCTGGGACACATTTTGTTTTACGCCCCGGAGTACTACTTCAACAATCCGCTCGAAATTCCCATGATCCAGCGGGGGGGGCTGGCCAGCCACGGCGGCCTCATCGGGGTGGTGCTTGCCATCTGGATCTACTGCCAGCGCCGCGACGACCAGCCCTTCCTGTGGCTGCTTGACCGCCTGGCCGCCCCCGTGGCCCTCACCGGTAGCCTCATCCGGCTGGGCAATTTCTTTAACTCCGAAATCCTCGGCACGCCCACCGACCTTCCGTGGGGCGTCGTCTTTGAACGGGCCGCCCGCATTCGCCCCAACATCGAGGCCGTGCCGCTGCATCCCGTGCAGCTGTACGAGTCCGTCTGTTACTTTCTCATCTTTGTGCTGCTCTGGCGCCTCTACCAGCGCTGGGGCGCCGAGGCGCCGCGTGGCCAGCTGGTGGGGATGTTCTTTGCGCTCATCTTCGGCGCCCGCATCGTACTGGAGTTCTTCAAGCTCCGGCAGATTCACTTCGAGGCAACGCTGCCGCTGGGTCTGAGCATGGGACAGCTCCTCAGCATCCCCGCCGTAGCACTGGGCCTCTGGCTTTGGATTCGGGCGGAAACACCGTCCTCCTCCCCCGTCCGCTCGTAGGCGTCGGCGGACGCTGCGTTGGGCGGCATTCTCGGCGGAACGGGATCACGGGCAAGACCCGCCCCTTCGCAGTTGATGCTCCTCCGGATGGGTTTCTTTTTGTGGGCAGCCCCGCACCTCTTTCAAAGACCGCAAATCTACCCGAATGACTGCCCGATCGCCATTGCTGGCCCTGGTGCTCGCCCTGCTCCTCAGCGCCCCCACCCATGGCCAGCCCCCCGCGCCCCCAACACCCGACGCGCTCCGCGACTCCATCGAATCCGTTCTCGACCGCACCGGCGCGCCGGGCGCCGGCATCGTGCTCTTCTCCGCCGACTCGATTCGGTGGGAGGGCTACTTTGGCGTCGCCGACCGGGCCGAAGACCGCCCCGTCACCGAAGAAACCGTCTTCCGCGCCGGCTCCGTCTCCAAGAGCTTCGTCTCCGCCACGGCCCTGGTGCTCGCACAAAACGGGCAGTTGGACCTGCAGGCCCCGGTCCGCGACCGGGTGCCGGAGATCGAGATCCAGAATCCGTGGGCCGACACTGATCCGGTGCGGGTGGCCCACCTGCTCGAACATACGGCCGGGTTCGACGACCTGGAGATCCACGAGTACGTGTCCCGCTCGCCGGACTTCACGCTGCGGGAGGGGCTCGCCATCAACCCGGCCAGCCGGACGGTGCGCTGGCAGCCCGGGATGTACTACTCCTACTCCAACGCGGGCCCACCGGTGGCCGCCTACCTCCTTCAGCAAAAGACCGGGCAGCCGTTCGAGGCGCTCGTTGTCGACCGCATTTTTGAACCGCTCAGGATGACGGCCTCAAGTTTTCGGCGCGACGAGCGAGTCCGGGCCCATCTCGCCACCGGCTACGCGGCGGACGGGGAGACGGAGGCCCCGTACGTTCACATTGGGCTGCGCCCGTCTGGGGCGCTGAACGCACGTCCGACCGACCTGGCGCGCTTTGGGCAGATGCTCCTCGGGCGGGGCTCGCACGGGGACACCACGCTGCTCGATAGTGCTTTGGTGAAGCGCATGGAGACGCCCCACACGTCGCTCGCTGCCCGGAACGGGTTGGAAACGGGGTACGGCCTCGGAAACTCGGCGTCCGTGGAGAACGGCTTTGTCTACCAGGGGCACGGGGGCGCCATCGACGGCTTTGTGGCGGAGTACGGATACCTGCCGGGGCACGACCGCGGCTTCGTGGTGATGCTCAACAGCCAGGACAGCGACACACAGGGCCAGATCCTGGACCTTGTGCGGAGCTACCAGACCCGCTCCCTGACGCCGTCTGAGCCGCCCCCGGTGGCGGACGTGCCAGCCGATACACTCGCCCGATTTGCCGGGCACTACGTCTCCTTCACGCCCCGCAACGAAATCGCCCACTTCGTCGAGCGGCTGCTCGGCATCGTCCACGTCGACACGACGGCGAACGGGCTCACCACCAATCCGGCGCTCGGCACCGCCGACACACTCCTGCCCGTCCAGGCACAGCAGTTCCGCAGCCCCTCCGAGCCGGTCGTCACCGCCGTCTTCGCCCGCGACGCCTCGGGGGACTGGGTCCTGTCGGGGGACGGCGCGGCCGTCAACGGCACTCTGCGGCCCGTGTCTGCCGTCTCGGTCTGGGGGCGGTGGATCGTCGCGGGCCTCTCCCTCTTTTTCCTGTTGACGCCCCTTCTCTTCGCCCTCTACTGGGTGCCGGCAAAGGCGTTTGGGCGGCTGCAAATTCCGGAGTCGATCCATCTCCGCCTCTGGCCGCTCCTGGCTCCGGTCACGCTCTTCGGGGCGTTCGCGCTGCTCGGAATGGCCCTCGGCGATCCCATCCCCCGCCTCGGCACGCCCACCGTGTACTCCATCGGCTACGCCGTGCTGACCCTCGCGTACGGCGCTGCGACCCTTGCCGGGCTGTGGGCCCTGGTCCGCAGCCGCACTCGCGCCCACGGCGGCACCTGGACCTATCACCTGTTCGTGGTTGGGGCCGAACTCATCGTTCTCGTCTACCTCGGCGCCCACAGCCTCATCGGCCATCGCTTCTGGACGTGACCGCCTCGCGGACACGAAGACCGTTGATTGAGGGGACCCCGCCCCCTCCCATTCACCCGTTCCCAGACGCCCCCCTTTCGCCCTCTCCCTCACTCCCAAAAAGTTGACCCTCTCCCCGCGCTGTACAAGATTGTGGGCGGTTTCGATAGCGCTTCCCCACTGGTTCCCACCAACCCGTGTTTTCGTCCCCCCTGGTGTCCGACCCGATGGCCATCGCCGCGCTCTTCAGCGCCGTCCTCGGGTTCGTCTTTTGGCTGGACTCGTTCGACGTCTTCGAGCCGATCTTCAAGTACCTTCCGCCCGTCATCTGGGCGTACTTCGTGCCGATGCTCCTGACCACCGCGGGCATTACCCCGGCCGAGAGTCCGGTCTACGACTGGATGTCGACCTACCTCCTGCCCTTCTCGCTCTTCCTGTTGATGATCACGGTCGACCTGAAGGCGATTCTCCGGCTGGGGCCGATGGCGCTATTTATGATGTGCGCGGGCACGCTCGGCATCATGGTGGGCGGCCCGGTCGTGTTTGCCCTCTTCGGGGGGTTCTTCGAGGACCCGGTGGCCTGGAAAGGGTTCGCCGCGCTGTCGGGCAGCTGGATCGGCGGCACGGCCAACATGATGGCCATGAAGCAGAGCGTGGGCACGCCGGACAGCACGCTGGGCCCCCTCCTGGTGGTGGACGTGGTGGCGGGGTACGGCTGGATGGGCGTGCTCATCTTCCTGAGTGCCTACCAGGCGCAGTTCGACGGCTGGATGGACGCGGACACCTCGGCCATGGACCGCCTCAACGAGAAGATGAAAAACGCCGACGACAACCGGCGCCCCGTCATGCTCCGCGACTTTGCGGTGATGATTGGAATCGCCCTCGCGGCCACCGTCGGGGCAAAAGCCCTCGCCGGCACGCTGCCGGAACTGGGCAGCCCAACGGTCATCACCACGAGTACGTGGGCCATCCTGATCGTGGTGACCGGAGGGCTGCTGCTCTCGTTCACGCCGCTGCAGGACATGGAGGAGGTGGGCGCGTCGCGGCTCGGCTACTTTGCCCTGTACCTGCTCCTCACGTCCATCGGCGCCAAGGCCGATCTCGCTGCGGTCCTGGATGTGCCGCTCTACCTGCTCGCGGGTGTGGTCTGGATTCTCATCCACATTGCGTTTCTCATGGCCGCGGCGCGAATGGTGAAGGCGCCCCTCTTCTTCGTGGCCACCGGCAGCATGGCCAACGTGGGCGGGGCTGCCAGCGCCCCCATCGTGGCGGGCGTCTACCTCCCGGCCATGGCCCCGGTGGGCCTGCTCATGGGCGTAGCGGGGTACATCCTTGGCATCTACGCGGCCCTCGGCTGCAGCTGGCTCATCGGGCTGGTGGCCGTGGGCCTCTGAGCCGTCGGGGGACAGAGGGTCAGAACGGGAGATCGCTGTCGGGCTCGAAGCTTTCGTTCTGCCGCAGGACCTCTTCGTCCTTGATCATCTCAATCGCGTCGTCCACCTGTCCTACCGTAAGCCGCTCTACCGACGAGACGCCCATCGCATCCAGCACGCGACTGAGGTAGCCCTCGTCGCGCCCTGCGTACTGCACAAAGCCGTGTAGCTTGTCGGCGAGGGGCCCGTCCGGAATCGTCGTCTCCCCAACAAGCTGGTCCGACGGGTGGCCCTGCACGCGGGCCTGGAGGGCGGTTGCGGCGCGCTCGATCTCGGCCCGGGATGCGCCTTGCTCCGCCTGCGGCGTGCGCTGCTCCTGCGCGGACGATGGGCTGGACGACGCGGTGGCCTCGGGGCCGGCGGGTGACGCGGCGGGGGACGATTCCGGCGGGGACGCCTCGGTCCGCTGTGCTCCTGCGTCGGCGTCTCCCCGTGACGGGCCCTGCTCCGCAGACGTCTCTACGCGATTGCCCTCCGGGTCAATCTCCCACGTCCTCCCCTGCTCCCGGTCGTAGGCCTCAATGTTTTGGTCGTACCCCACGTAAATGCCAAGGGGGTTGTTGTCGGTCACGCCGATGTCGAGGGTGTAGTTCGTGGACCCGTCGTAGGCGCGCAGTCGCATTTTGTCGAACGTACCCCGCTCGCCCTCCAGGTCGCGATCGTAGATCAGGCGCACCTCTTTCGCCCCCGCGGCGCGGCGCAGCCGCTGTTCGGCGCGCTGGATCTCGCGGATGATCTCCTGGCAGTGGGCCAGCTCTTTGAGGTCGCCCTCGAACGAAAACGAAAGGTCGCCAATCGTGAAGTGACCGGTTGGCATGGGTCTGTTGTCAATCCGCGGCAGAGTGTCGTAACGGTTTCCCTCGAACGCCCCCTACGCCCCCCAAGAGTGCGAGCGAGCGTTGCCCTTTGCCAAGGCAAGACCCGCCCAAACAGCGCGGATGCCCGGCGCCGGAAAGGCAGCGCGAGGCGCAAACGCAAGCGGGGCATCTGCATTCGCTGTGCGCCCCCTGTGCATGCGTGCATGTGCGTGATGTGTCTGTGGGGTGTACGGAGCGGCCCCGCATCGGATCCTGAGGCGGCCCCTGTCGCCTCCCCGCATTTCTCCGCGGACGCGTGCGTTTGCTGTGGGCGCAGCCCCTACAGCCGGCGCAGGGCCGGCCGGGGCACCCATCCCGCCGTCCGGTCTCGCAGTTGTACGCGCACCCAGTCGCCCTGCGGCCGACGAATGCGCAGGACGGCGCCCTCGGGCAGTGTGGTGTCCGCGGTGGCAGTGGGGGCCGGGCCACGACGGACGGGCACCGAGTCGCCGACTGCTACGGCCCGAGACTCGCCGGCGTACAGGACCGAGCCCCCCACGGAGAGGGCCAAAAGCAGCAGCCCGCCGCCGACCGCCCCCTGCACCGTGCCCGTCCGCCACGCACCCCACTGGTCTGCGTCGGCCCGCCCCGTGGCGACGAAGAGCCCCACTCCGAGCGCGAGCGCGCCTCCCCAAAACAGAAGCAGCAGCCACCCGCCGCTTCGGAAAATAGAAGGACCGCGCGCCGGGCGTCCTCCCTGCGGCAGGCCCGCCTGTCCCCGCACGTACTGCAGGTTGTGTCGCAGGCGCGGGTCTTCGGGACGCAACTGGCGCGCCTTCTCGTAGGCCCAGACGGCCGGTCCGGTTCGGCCAAGCCGCACGTAGGCGTTGCCCAGGTTGTGGTAGAGCGCCGCGCTCGCCTGTCCGGCGTCGAGCACCGCCCGGTAGCCGTCCACGGCGCGCTTGTACTGCCCCTGCGCGTACGCTTCGTTGGCAGTCTCGAAGCGGGCCGGCGCCGCGTCGGGCTGCGCGGCCGCCGGGGCGCCCCATAGGACAAGTCCCCCGATAAGGAGACCGAGGCGAAACCAGAACGATGAAGAGTGGAGCACGGGGCGCATGAAGGGGGGGACGCCTGGAGGAGCAACGGGCACGACCCAGCGCATCAGTGGGGAGCGGCGGGGTCCTGCCGATCGAGGTCGCGGAGGAGGGCTTCGGCGGCCTCGAGCAATGCATCGGGGTCGGCGGGCGGCGCTGTGTCGGCGGGGGCGTACCGGGACTCATTGCAGCGACGGAGCACGGTGCGAAGGCGGTTGCGGAGCGCCCTCGGCACGTCGTGGTGCCTGAGGTGCCGGTCGAGGCGACTCGGCGTCTGCGGCCACGCGTCAAGGCCGAGCTGGTCCATCACGGCGGTGCGGAGCGCCTGCTCAAGGGCCTCGCAGACCGCCTGCGCGTCTCCGTCTGCACAATGACGGCGGGCGGCCTCCAGCCGATCGGGCCCCGCGGGAGCAGACGACAGGGAGGGGACCGAAGCGGGGCGCTGCCGTCTCCAGCGGCGGAACACCAGGCCTGCCACGGCGCCCCCCACCGGCAGCAGCAGGGCCCAGTAGATCCACGGCCGCCGGTACAGCGGGGCTGTGTTGGTGGGCCCCCACTGCGCCTCGTTCGCCGTCATGAGTTCCGCCACATCGCCCACCGGCAGGCCGGTGCCCGTGCGCCCCACGGCCCGCGGAGCCGCCGTCCCCGCGACCTGTAGGACGGGGCCGCGCGCCCGAAGCGTCTGGTACTGCTGCTTTTCGGGATCGAAATAGGAAAATGCAACCCGGGGAACAGCGTGGCGCCCGCCCGTGCGGGGGACGAGGGTGTACGTGAACGTTTTCGTGCCGCGAAGGGAGCGTCCGTTGCGCTCCACGTCGGTCTCAACGGTCGGCTCGTACACATCGAGGCCCGGCACCGAGTCGAGACGCGGGGGCGCGAGGGTCGTCAGGGTGCCCTGCCCCTCCACCCGCACCGTCAGGGAAAGCGGACGCCCCACCGCCGCACTGTCGGCCTCCACCCGTGTGGTCATGTCGAACTGGCCCACAGCACCGTCGAACAATGCAGGAGCGGGGTCCGGAAGCGGGCGTACGCGCACCGAGAGGGTGCGCGAGGCGAGCTGCACCGGCCGGAACCGTCCGCGCAGGGACGCCCCGCCTCCCCGTGCCTGCACGGGGCCCTGCGCCTCTGTCTCGATGCGAAGAGGGTCGACCCGCAGCGTGCCGGGGCGGGTGGGAAACAGCGCCACGCGCTTCAGAACGACCGTTTCGTATTGTCGCCCGTAGGCGTGCTGCGTTCGCGGGGTGGGACGAGACGCCACGTTGAGCTCCTCCCGCCAAAACCCCGGCGCGTCCCACGAGTCGGCCAGGCGGCTGTGCCGAAGGCGGATGCCGGGGCGAAAGAACAGACGGTACTCGACAACGACCTGCTCGTTCTGGTACGCCTGCCCGGCTGTCGAAGTGGCCCGAACGAAGAGGTCTCGCGTGTCGAGGGAGGCCCGCGCGCCGCCCTCGGGCCCCCGAAGGGTCGGCCCGGCGGCCGTGTCGGAGGCCGGCAGCACCCGGAGTTCAAGAGGAGCGGTCGTGTACTCCTCCCCTCGCACCACCACCGTGACGGGCTGGATGCGTGCGGCACCGGCCCGTTGCGCCCGAAATCGCCACGAGTAGGTGACCGTGCGGCGGAGCCCTCCCCCCTGCGTGGACCGCGTGCGCCGGACATCGGGGCGCTGCTGGCGCGGCTGCAGGTGGACGGCGGCAGGGCGCCTGGGGGTGCGAATCACGGTGGCCGGTGCGCCTTGTACCTGCACGGTGAGCACAACGGCGTCGCCCACCGTGACCTCCATCGGCTCGGCCTGGGCCGTCACGCGCACCGAGGCGTCTTGGGCCCTGGCCCCGGGCACCAGCACGGCGGGAAGGGCAATCAGAAGGACAACAAGCCGCAGAAGCATGAGTCTTGGGAGGCGCGGGGCCTCGTAAACAGAAGCACAAGCTACGCTGGACGGCACCGGTGGACGACGCCGGCCGATCCCAGAATTACCAGTCTTTCTCTACACGTTCCCCCTCCTGCACCTGTCCCTGCACCGCACGCAGAAGCGTTTCTTCCTGGTTCTCGAGAGCCCCAAGCAGCCGCGCTGCCTGGGCACGGGTGAGGGCCTGTGCGCGCTGCCGGGACGCCCCCTCCTCGCGCCCGGGACGCCGCGGCGTCTGGGCCGCATCGGGCGGCTCGCCATCCGCGTCGGGCCCTTTGGGCTGTGAGCGCGACGACTGCCGGCCGGCTTGCCCCTCCGAGCGGTCGCCCCTCTTCTCGCCTCGCTCCGCCGACCGCTCTTGCCGGCCCTGCGGCCCGCGTGAAGCCCCGGACTGCTGTTGCGCAGAGGCCCCTTCCGGCGACGACCGCCCTCCCTCCTGCCGATCCTCCGTCGCCAGCTTCTTCCGGAGGGCCTGCAAACGCGGATCGTCCGGGTGCGCCTCCAGCCCACGCGCCACGGTTTGGCGGGCCGCCTGCGTGTTGCCCCGCACGTACTGCTGCGCGGCGGTGTGGAAGAAGGTTTGGGCGGCGGGCTGAGCCTCCGCGGGCGGGGTCGGCAGCACGAGCAGTGCGGCGGCGAGCAGTGCGGTGGCATATACGCCGATCCAGCGAGCATGCGTCATGGGGTGGAGCGGGCAATCTGGGCGATGTCTTCCACGCGGGTGATAAATGCGCGGTAGGCCTGCACGGTCGAGTCTTTGCGGACGCCGTCTTTGAGAAGGGCCGCGGCGGTGGTGTACTGGCGGCGGGCCACCAGGGTCTCGGCCCGATCCTTGAGGCGCTGGGCAAAGGGCGAGGGCTCGAGGGACGGCGGCTCCGTACCTTCGCTGCCTCCCCGCCGACGCTTCAGGTATTCGTAGTTGAATCGGGCGTCGGCGTGGTTGGGCCGGCGGAGGAGCACCTCCTCAAGGTACTGGAGCGCCGCGTCCCGGTCGCCCCGCTCGGCCGCGACCGTGGCGGCGTTGAACAAAGCACGCACACGTTGGGGCTCGGTCGTGGCAGCGCGACGGGCACGACGGAGGGCCGTCCGGGCAGCGTCGAGGCGCCCCTGACGGTAGAGGGCGAGCCCCAGGTTGTTTTGGAGCCCCACGTACGCGGCCGTCGTTGTGTCGGCAAGTGCGCGAAGCCCTGCGCGATAGGCCGCGGCGGCCGCGGCGTACTCCGTCTCCGCAAACCGGGCGTTCCCCTCGCGGCCACGCTCCGGGGCGGTATCGCCCAGCAGGCCGAAGACGAACAAAAGAAGGGCCGTCCGCGCAATCATGGGCTGTGGGGTCGGTGTCTCCCAATCGATCCTTTACATGCTCGTACATCGGCCGCTCCTTCTCGATTCCACCGGGGCCGGCCCCCAGCCCCGCTAAGTGGTGGTCCACGGCCGCAACCGTTCTCCGACGCTCGGCCCAGTGCCGTCGCGCCCTCGGATTGGCACCGCGTAGCCCGCGGCCAGCAGGAGCAGCGCAACGGCAAGGGGCCACTGGTACAGTTCTTTGTAGTCGGCAAACCGTTCCGCGTCGTACGTCGTGCGGCCCATCTGGCGGAGCGCTGCGGGCACGTCCGGGAGGGCGCTGGTGGTCGGGCCGATCCGAAAGTACGCCCCCGACCGGGCCAGGCGCGTGAGGGCGGCCTCGTCCAACCGGCTCTGCACCGGCTGCCCCTGCGGGGTTTTCTTAACGCCGACCTGCCGTCCTCGCTTGTACAGGGGCACCCGTGCCCCCTGTTCGGTACCCACCCCAGCCGTGAGAAGCGTAATCCCGGCCTCTCGGGCCCGCTGACGCGCCGCATCGAGATCGCCTACGTGGTTCTCGCCGTCCGAAACCAACAGAAGTGCCCGCGGGCGGGGCTCTTCAGGGGCGGCGGCCGAGTCGTCGGGCGGGCGGGCCGCCCCGAAGGCCTGGAGGGCTGCGTCGAGCGCTGCGGTGACGTCGGTGCCGGGGGTGGCAACCTGACCGGGAGCGGCGGCGTCGAGAAAGAGACGGAACGCGCCGTAATCCGACGTAAGGGGGCACTGCACAAAGCCGTCCCCGGAAAACAGCACCAGGCCCACGCGGTCGCCCGTGAGGCGATTCACCAGGCCTCGCAACTCGCTTTTGGCACGCCGCAGGCGGCTCGGGGGAACGTCCTGCGCCCGCATGGAGGCCGACACGTCCAGCGCCACGACCAGGTCCACGCCGCGCCGCTCAACGGTGCGCACCTCGGTGCCCCAGCGCGGGCCCGCCAGGGCCACTCCGCCCAGCAGCAGCCCCGCCCCCACCAGTGCCGCCCGGAGCGTGCGGCGTCCCGGCCGCAGGGCAGGCGCCAAGCGCTGGAGCCCGTCCGCGCCCCCGAATTGCTCTCGTGCGGCCTGTCGCTGCCGGGCCGCCCGCCAGTACAGCCACGCGGCCCCGGGCACGAGAAGCAGCGCCCAGGCGAGGGTCGGGTGCAGCCAGTCCATCATCGAGGCGTCGTGTCGAATCGCGAAGAACGAAGGCGGGGAGGCCGCCGGGCCCCCTCAGTCCTGAGCGGTCCCGCCGGGCTTTGCGCAGGACACACTCACGGAAAGCGGCGGAAGAGCGTGGTGGAAAGCGCCACCTCCAACAGCACGAGCCCGAGCGCGCCCCCTAGAAACCAGGGATACTGCTCGGTACGATCCGTGTAGATGCGCTCGTCAACGGGCGTGGCCTCCATCGCGTCAATCTCTGCGTAGATGCGTTCGAGCGCATCTCGGTCGGTGGCCGAGAAGTACTGCCCCCCGGTCGACGCGGCGACCGACCGAAGCATTTCGGCGTCGACCCCACCTGTCGTGCCGCGCCGCTCCCCAGGCACCGGCTCCGTCTGCGCGGGAGACTCGTCCGCCGAGCCCACCCCGACTGCGTACACGCGCACGCTCAGGGCCTGCGCAATCTCCGCTGCCGTCTGGGGATCGATCTGGCCCCGGTTGTTGCGGCCATCGGTCAGCAGAATGGCCACCTTGCTATCCGCCTCGCTGTCCTTGAGGCGATTGACGGCGGTGGCCAGCGCCGTGCCCACCGCCGTCCCGTCTTCCACAGCCCCAATCTCTACCTCTTCGAGCATGCGCCGGAGAAACGAATAGTCGAGGGTGAGGGGCACCTGGGTATAGGCCTTGGCCGCAAACACCACGAGCCCCACGCGGTCGGACACACGGCCCTCCACGAAGGCGTCCGCAGCCCGGCGGGCAGCCTTGAAGCGAGTGGGCCGAAAATCCTCCGCCTGCATCGACGAGGACGCATCGAGCACCATCATGATGTCGATTCCCTCGGCCGTCTTGGTTTTCGTGGTTTCCTGGGTTTGGGGGCGCGCCAGGGCCAGGATCCCGAGCGCGAGCGCCCCCATCCGGAGCGCCCCGGGCACCCACTGCCCCCGCACCGTCCACGCCACGGGCGCCCCTTGCGCCGGCCGGGTATCGCTGTAGCGGAGCCCGCCGGCACGGCGCCGGCGCCACCACCGCCACGCCCCCAGCGCCGGCACCGCCACCAGCAGCCACAGTACGTACGGGTCGACGAACGTCACAGAATACGAAGCACGAACTCACTAGACAGCGCCCTGCACAAGGCTGCGCGGCAACGGCTCTACGGCGCCCCCGCCCCCTCTTCGGAGCGGTCGGCCACGGCCTCCACGAGCGCCGGCAGCACCTCGCCGGCAGGCCCACGAATCGACTCGTCGACGTCCGGGGTAACGCCCGTCGTGTCGGGATTTACCTCCGCAACGTACGCGCCGTGCTCCCGGGCCCGCACCGGATAGCGGGCCGCCGGGTACACCACGGCACTCGTGCCCACGCTCAACAGCACGTCGGCTCGTGCCGTCGCCGCATCGGCCCGTTCCACCGCCTCTGGCGGCAGCCGCTCCCCAAACCACACGACGTCGGGGCGAACGAGGCCGTCGCAGGCCGGGCAGCGCGCGGGCTCGCCGTTCCGGATCGCGGCGTCTACGGCCTCCGGGGCCGCCGTGCGCTCGCAATCCACGCAGTAGTTGCGGGTGATGTTGCCGTGCAGCTCGATCACCGCGTCACTCCCGGCCCGATTGTGCAGGTCGTCCACGTTTTGGGTGACGACCGAGACCGACGGCACGTGCGCCTCCAGGGCCTTCAGGGCGCGGTGTCCCGCGTTTGGCTCGGCCTCCTCGACCACCTGCCGCCGGTGCTGGTACCAGCCCTGCACGAGCGTAGGGTTGTCGAGAAAAGCCTCCACGTTGGCCAGCTCCTGCGGCTCGAATTCGTCCCAGAGGCCGTCCGGGTCGCGAAAGGTGGGAATCCCACTCTCGGCACTGATGCCCGCGCCGGTGAGCACGGCCACGTGGTCGGCCTCGGCGAGGCGGCAAACAAGCGTGTCGCTAATTGTGGGCATGGCTCTGGCGAAGCGAGGGGTCGGCGTCTGGCGATTGAGCGTCGGCACGGCGCTGCGCGGCTTCGAGGACGCGGAGCACGTCCTGTGCCGTGCTCAGCACGGAGGCACTTGCGTCGGGGGCGGGGTGGGCACCGGCAAACTTGACGAGGTCCGCCTGCTGCAGCACCTCGTGCAGGCGCCGTGCGGCCTGTGCCCCCACCTCAGGCCGGCGGCGAAGCGCAGCCACCACCTCGGCGGTCGTGCGCTCCGGGGCGGGCAGCCCCATGCGCCGGGCCATATAGACTCGAAGCGTGTCGCTAAGGTCCACGTAGAAGGCCGTGCAGGCCTCGCGGCCCGTCGGGTGGCGTCGTTCGAGCCCCTGAAGGCGTGCGATGGCCGCCTCGTAGGGATCGTCGGGGCTCGGGGCCGCCTCTGCCTCTTCGGGCGCGCGCCCCCGCCACACCCACCACGCATACGCGCCTCCGGCGAGCGTGGCCGCCCCGAGAAAAACGAGCAGGGCCCACCCCCAGGACGGCCGCGGAAACGCAGCCAGACGGGCCGGGGTGCGGAGTTCGTCCGCGTCGGGCCCCACCACCGAGATCACCGGGATCGTCCGGGGCCCCGAGCCAACAACTGCCGTGTCGCGGTCCGTAGCGAGCCGCACGGGAAGCACCGGCACGCGCACCGAATCGAGCGCGAAGGTAGTCGCCTCGTAGGCCACACGGTCCACCTGCCGCCCCCCCGGCGTCGTGCGCGTCTGCACAGCGCTCCGCCCCATCACCCGGACATCGCCGAAGAGCGCCGCGCCCGCGTCCGCTGCGGGGAAAATCGCCGTACGCCCCGCGGCGTGCGTCGCCACCAGCGCAAGCGTGAAGCGCTCGCCAACCTTCACACTGTCGGCCAACACCCGCGCCTCAATGCGGGGGCTGGGCTGGGCCACAACGGGCCGCAGGGCCGCTCCCGTGCCCCCCAGCAGGAGCAACACGCCGCCAAGCCCGGCCCAAAATACGAGAGGCCACCGGTGCTGCATGAGGTCGGGGAGACTTTATCCGCGCCGGGCCCGGCGCCGAAAGAACGCGATGAGGGGCTCCAAAGGATCGGCGTCGGTACGCACCACCACGTGCCCAGCCCCGGTCTGCCGCAGCAGGGTGCGGGTTCGCTCCCGCCGGGCCCGGGCCGACGCCTCAAAGGCTCGCCGCACTTCCGGATCGCGCGTGTCGACCGTCACCATCTCCCCCGTCTCGGTGTCGGTCAGATCAACCAGACCCACCGGGGGGAGTTCCTCCTCGCGAGGGTCCTGCAACTCCACCCCGACGGTGTCGTGCCGCTGGGCGGCCGCCCGCAGCGTGGAGGCGTACTCGCGGTCGAAGAAGTCGCTTACCACCATCAGGACGGACCGGCGCCGTAGAATGCGCAGCACGCGCCGCAGCGCCTTGCCGATGTCGGTCCCCCGGGACTCAGGCTCTACGGTGAACAGTTCGCGGATGCACCGAAGCACGTGCCGGCGCCCCGATCCGGGCCGCACGAACCCCTCCACCGTGTCGGAAAACAGCAGCAGCCCCACCGTGTCGTTGTTGCGAATGGCGCTGAAGGCAACGACCGCGCAAATCTCGGCCGCTACCTCCCGCTTGAGCCTGCCCTGCGAGCCAAAATTCTCTGATCCCGACACGTCCACGCACAGCATGACGGTCTGCTCGCGCTCCTCCTCGTACACCTTCACGTAGGTCTCATCCATCCGCGCCGACACGTTCCAATCAATGGTACGAATGTCGTCGCCCACCTGGTAGGGCCGCACCTCGGCAAACTCAATCCCGCGCCCCTTGAAGGCCGACTGGTACTCGCCCTGAAAAACGCCGTCCACCGCCCCGCGCGCCCGAATCTCCAGGCGGCGGATTTTTTCGATGAGGTCGTCGGGAATCATAGGCTGGAACGTTCGGACGAAACACAATTCGGGCACAACCCAGGCGGTCCGGCACCAGACGAGCAACGCATTGCAGCGTGGTGTGCGAATTTGTTGTAGCGCCCGGCCGCCCGGATCGTTCGCCTCTGGTTGCTCTCTACTCCTGCAGCGGCCACACGTACTGAATAATGCTGATGGCCACGATGCTCACGACAAGCTGGAGGGGCGCGCCCACCTTGGTGAAGTCGGTGAAACGGTACTTGCCAGGTCCGTACACCATCAGGTTGGTCTGGTAATTGAGCGGAGTTAAAAACGACATCGACGCGGCCACGGTGGCCGTCAGCACGAGGGGGCGCGGGTCGAGCCCCTGGGTGGCGGCCAGCGCCACCACGACAGGAAACATGAGCGCTGCGGCGGCCTGGTTGATGATGAGTTCCGTCAAGAGCACCGTTCCAAAAAATACCCCCAGGAGCAGGCCCCACCCTCCGGCCACGTCGGCCAGCCCAGCGATGCCCTGGCCCAGCACAGCGGCCGCCCCACTCACGTCCAGCGCACTCGCAATGCCGATGGCCGACCCCACAGCCACAAGGACCGACCAATTTACGGACCGCCGCGCCTCGTCCGGGCTTACGCATCCGGTAACGATCATGAGCATCCCCGCCACGGGCGATGCGATGGGGAGGGGCAGAAGCCCAGCCGCCGCCACGGCCACCATGCCGGCGAGCACCCCGCCGGCCATCCACTGCTTCCGGGCCTCGCGCCGCCGCGGCCCTCGGAGCGGACTCATCACGAGAAGCTCGTTGTACTCGCGGTGGGCCTGATCAAACTCCGGGCTTGCCTCCAGAACGAGCGTGTCTCCCGCCCGCAGCCGCGCCTCCCCCACGCGCTTCTCCACGTTCTCCCCCCGCCGCTGCACGGCCACCACCGACGCGTTGTAGCGCGCCCGAAACTCCGCCTCCTTCAACCGCGTCCCCACCAGCGGCGACCCCCGCGGGATCACCGCGCGGTACATCTCCCAGGTCGGCTCTTCCACCGGCGGGTCCGCCGTGGTCACCGTTTCAATCCCCTTCAGGTGCGCCAGCTCCACGATGTGGTCCAGGTCCCCGGCGAACGTCAGCCGATCGCCCGACGCCAACTCTTCGCCCGGCTCCACAGGAACAACCACCGACGCCCGACGCTGGATGCGCACCAGGTACAGCTTCTCCACCTCATCGAGGCCCGCATCCTCCACCGTCTGCCCCACCAGGTCGGAAGCATCGTTCACCTGCACGTCCGTCACGAACTCGTGCACGTCGTCCCCCGGCGACTCGGCCGAGACGCGGGCGGGAAGAAGGCGGGGCGCAAGCAGGGTGAGGTACGCAACTCCAGCCCCAAGCACGGGAACGCCCACCACCGCCAGTTCAAAAAAGCCGATCCCCGGAAGTCCATGCTGCCGCAGGAGCCCATCCATCACGAGGTTGGTCGACGTCCCGATGAGCGTGGAAATGCCCCCAATGATCGACGCGTAGGATAGCGGAATGAGCAGCTTGGAGGGGGAAATGCCGTGGTCCCGCGCCCACTGGCCGAGCGTGGGGATGCCGATGGCCACAATGGCCGTATTCGACATGAACGCCGATCCTACGGCCGAAAGCGTGGTGGTGCGCGCCAACACCGACCGGAGGGAGGCCCCCTTCCCAAACATCGCCTGTGTCACCCGGTCGATCAGGCCCGTGGCCCGGACGCCCGCCGCTACCAGAAACAGCCCCGCGATGGTGGCAATGGCAGGGTTCGAAAATCCGGCCAGAACGTCTCCGGGCGAGAGCACCCCCGCCGTGGCAAGCACCAGAAGTGCGCCCAACAGTAGAAAGTCGGGACTGAACACCTCTCGCGCGATCAGCCCGACCGTCGCGAGCAGCACCACGATCGTAAAGACGGCGTCGGCCCCCATGGCGACAGGGCGGGCGCAGAGAAGCGGGCCCGCAACGTGATGGGTTCTTGGAGGTGCGGAGTTCGGGACACCGCAGGGCTTGTCAGTATACAGCCCGCGCCCTCAATATACAGCCCACGCTCAACATACGGCCCGCATCGCGACGCGTCGCAAGACGCGCGGGCCGGCGAGAACGGGCGGACGGCAGGATCTGCCGAGGGCGGTCGGAAATTTGTGCCCGCCGCCCGAGGCCGGCGGTCCGGTTGGGGGGACGGTCTCTCCGCACGGGGGATTGGTAGGCTCTTTGATGCCCTGTCCGCGTGCACGTTCCTGCTCCTTTCCTGCTCCTGCCATGCTTGCCCGCTTCGAAAACGCCGCGGCCGCCATGAACGCCCTGCGGCGCAACCAAGAGCGCGTGGCCAACAACCTGGCCAACGCCAACACGACCGGCTACAAGCGCGACCGCTTCTTTACGGAAGCCCTCAACGAGCGGCTCAACGCGCAGGGCGCCCCGCGAAGCGATCGCCGCGTGCGGCAGACCAGCGACCTCTCCCCCGGCGCGTTGGAGGACACGGGCAACCCTCTCGATGTGGCGCTGGGCGGCGAGGGATTTTTTGTGACGCGCGCCCCGGACGCCAACGCCCCGCACTACACCCGCGCCGGACACTTTGTGGTCGGGAACGAGGGCACCCTGCGCACGCCCGGCGGCAAGGCGGTGCTCGGCGAGGGCGGCCCCATACAAGTTCCTCTCAACGCGGACGGGGACCTTCGCATCGCCAAAGACGGCACAATCACGGCGAGTGGCGATCCGGTCGGCACGCTCCGCGTGGTGACGTTCGACGCCCCCGAGGAGATGGACCGCGTCCAGGGAGCGGCGTTTGTGGCCGGCGGGGCCGCCCCCGAGCCCGCAGACGCCCCAACAGTGCTCCAGGGAAAGCTGGAAACCAGCAACGTGAGCCCGATCACAGAAATGACCGACATGATCGAAACCTCTCGCCACTACCAGGCCCAACAGAAGTCGCTTCGCACCACCAACGAGGTTCTCAGCCGCGCCACCCAGACGCTTGGCCGGCTGTAGCCCCGGCCGCTCATTCTCTTTCTCGCACAATGCCTTGTTTCCATGCCCCCTCGCTCGCTCCAAACCGCTGCCCTGGGCATGACGGCCCAGCAGACGAAGGTCAACAACATCGCCAACAACCTGGCCAACGCCAACACGACCGGGTTCAAGCGCTCGCGCGTGGTCTTCAAGGACCTGCTCTACCAAAACGTACAGGCCGACGGGGAGGGCGACGCCACCGGGGCCGAGCCCGCCGAGCTGCAGATGGGCCATGGGGCTACGGCCGTGGCCACGGTGCGCAACTTCTCGCAGGGCGGCTTTACAGAAACCGGCAACGCGCTGAACATGGCCATTAACGGCGACGGGTTCTTTCAGGTGCGCCGGCCCGACGGCACCATGGCCTACACGCGCGACGGCACATTTACGATGAGCAGCGAGGGCAACCTCGTGACACAGACGGGCCTGCAGGTGCAGCCCAACATCAACGTGCCCCCCGACGCCGTAGAGATCGACGTCAACAAAGAAGGGGTGGTGTCTGCCCGCCTCCAGGGCGAGTCCGAGATGATTGAGCTGGGGCAACTGGAGCTGGCCCGGTTCTCTAACACCGCGGGCCTGCGTGCGGTCGGGGGCAACCTGTACGAGCAGACGGAAGCGAGCGGCGAGCCGTTTTTGGGCGCTCCGGGCCGCAACGGCATGGGCACGGTTCGCCAGGGCTTTCTGGAAAAGGGAAACGTGCAGGTGGTCAAGGAGATGACCAGCCTGATTCAGGCCCAGCGGACCTACGAGCTCAACTCGAAGATGGTAAAGGCCAGTGACAACATGATGCAGACCGCCAACAACGTGAAACGGTAGCCTGCTCTTCGTCGCCCTGTCCGCCCCCCTCATGCGACGGTCCCTCTTGTACGCGCTTACGGGCCTGCTGGTGCTCGTCCCTCCCTTCTGGGGATGGGCCCTCCCCTCCAAGGCGCAATCCTCCGGGGCAGAGGCCCCCGAGCCGTCTGTGCGCAAAGCGGCCTCGAGGGCCCTATCGGCCCAGTATCCGGAAAGCGCCGACCACCTGAAGGTGCGCGTGCGGCGCGTGCGGGGCACCCTCGATCCCGAGGCGGGCCTGCGGCTGGTCTTTCCGGGCGGCGAGGGCAGGCCCACGGGCCTGACGCAGGTGGATCTGCGCACCCGCGGGGCCGAGGGCGACTGGACGACGGCCGGTTGGGCCCTGCTGCACGTGGCCCGACTCGACTCTGTCGCCACCCTCCGGACGCGGGCACCGCGGGGGGCTCCCATCGCCCCGTCCGACCTGGAAACGGCCTGGCTCGAAACGTCATCTCTGCACGGAGAACCGCTTCGGGCCGATACGGCACACACCCGGGCGGCCCGCGGCGCCCTCGTGGCTACACGCCACCTGCAATCGGGCCGCGTGCTGCGGGCCCGGGACGTGCGCCGTCCCTATGCCGCTGACACCGGCTCGGCCCTCCGCGTGCGCTACCAGAAAGGGCGTCTTGTCTTTCGGCTGTCGTGTACCGCCCGCGAGCCCGGGGGCGTCGACGACGTGATTCGCGTGCACTGTTCCGGTCTTAATACCATGTACCGCGCCCGCATCACCAGCAAGCGTACGGCCCAGTGGGTCGAAACCCTTTGAGCACGGTTTTTGCACTTACAGACCCTCCACACGTGTTCTCCCCGTTCAGATTCTCCCCGTTCAGATTCTTCGCACTCAGATTCTTCGCGCCTAAAGCCGGCCCCGCGTTCCCGCCCCTCCCCTCTTGCCCCTGTCCTCACAATGCTCCGTCCCCCGACGCCCCCTCCTGCTCGCCTCCTCCCCATCCTCCTCGTTCTGGCGATTCCTCTCGGGCACTCGGCCCCCACCTCGGCACAAGAGTCGCTCTACAGCGACCCAGTGGCCCACGAACCGGGCGATGTGCTCACCGTGATCCTCGACGAACGCACCTCCGCCGAACGGGAGAGCAGCTACCAGGGCAGCTCGAACGCGTCGGTGGGGGGCAGCGGGGCGGCCGATGGCCCCGGCCTCAGCAGCCAATTCGGGGCGGACGCAGAGATTCGCAGCCAGACCGACAACACTAACGAGACGGCCCAGAGCGGCACCCTCACCGGCACCATGACTGTTCGGGTTGTGGAAGTCAACCAGGCCGGCAACCTGCTCGTGGAGGGCCGTCGCAACATGACGGTGAACGGGGCCACGCACGTAATGGAGGTGTCCGGCCTCGTGCGGGCCGACGACATCCAGTACGACAACACGGTGCTCTCGCACCAAATTGCAAACGCCAGGATCACCTACAACCAATCGGGAATGCGCCACAACGGGTTTTTCTCGAAGGGCTTTCTGTTAAAGGCGGGTTCGGCCGTACTGGTGGGCCTCAGCATTTTTCTAGGCCTTCAGTAGCCGCCCGCTGCCCCTTCTTTTCACCGATCCCCTCGTCTTCATGAGCCTAGCCGTACGCGTGATTTCTCGCACCGTCGTGCGCGTGCCCATCGCGCTGATGCCCATCGCGCTGATGGTTGTGTTGGGGCTGGCCCCTGTGCCCCCGGCCGCAGGCCAGGCGGACACGGCGCAGGCCAGCGGCGGCCCGGCCGCTGTGGCCGGGCAGGGACGCACAGGCGCGTCCACCGCCACGACCAAGCTGAAAAGCATGGTGTCGCTGAAGGGCGCCTCCCCCGTCCAGCTTACCGGGTACGGCCTGGTGGTGGGACTCGACCGCACCGGGGATCGGGTGCGGGGACGGCGCGGCGCGGCCTACACGGTACAGAGCATCGCCAACATGCTGCGCAAGTTTGGGGTGAATGTGCGCCCGGAGATGCTGGAATCGCGCAACGCGGCGGCGGTGCTCGTGACGGCGACGATGGATCCCTTTAGCGGTCCCGGCAACCAGCTCGACGTGACCGTTTCGGCCCTGGGCGATGCTCGGTCGCTGTCCGGCGGCATCCTCCTGCGAACCCCCCTCAAGGGCCCCTCGGGCGATGTAAACTACGCCGTAGCACAGGGCCCTCTCACCACCGGCGCCGCACAGGCCTCCAGCCGCGGCACAGAGGTGCAGGTCAACCACCCCAACACCGGCCGGGTGCCCAACGGAGCCATCGTGCGCGCGGCTCCTCCCGTCGACCTGAGCCAGGAACAGCTGGGGCTCGTGCTCAGCCGTCCCGACTTTACCAACGCCGAGAAGGTTGTGGAGGCCATCAACGAGGTCTTTCCCGGGGCTGCGCAGGCCCAGCACGCGGGCCTGGTCAACGTGAACATGCCCGACCAGCTCAACAGCGCCTCCCAGCTGATGGCGGCCCTGGAGGGCATTACGGTGGACGTAGAGGCGCCGGCCCGCGTCGTGATCAACGAGCGCACCGGCACCATCGTGGCTGGAGGCGACGTGCGCATCAACGAAGTGATGGTCACCTACGGCGGCCTGACGGTTTCGACGCGCGAGCGCCGCTTCGTGTCGCAGCCCAATCCGCTCGGGCAGGGCGAGACCCGCTCGTTCGCGCAGGGATCGGCCCAGGTGCAACAGCAGGGCGCTCAGTCGGTCGTGCTGCCCCCCAACACCAACGTGAGCGACCTGGCCTCGGCCCTCAACGAACTCGGCGTGACGGCCCGGGACGTGATCTCCATCTTCCAGTCCATCGACCGCGCCGGCGCCCTTCAGGCCAAACTGGTGATCCTGTAGCCTTCCGACTGTAGCCTTCCAAACTCTTCTCGACGCCCTTGCCTGCCCCTATGCCTGCCGCGTCCGCCCCCGCCGTTTCGCCCTCCCGACCGATGTCCGCGTCGGCTCAACTGGGACCCACCCGGGGCCCCGGCGACTCAGACCCGCCGGAGACACCGCGGGAAGCCGCGGAGCAGTTCGAACACGCCCTGGTCCGCCAGTTCGTGCAGGTGATGACGAAGGACTTGTTCTCGCAGTCGCACGCCGGGCAGGGTGGAGGAAACTGGATGGAGAGCCAGCGCGGCCGCCAGCGCGACCTCATGACGGACATGATTGCCAATCGCCTGGCCGACGCCGAGACGCTGGACGTGGCCGAGACGCTCATCCGGAAGTGGGGCGGGGGCTCGGCGAACGCGGCGGCTTCTTCCTCCGCGGCCCCGTCCGCCCCTCCGGCCCCCGACGCGTCTGGCACGTACCCGGCCCCCTCGTCTTCTTCTCACGAGCCCTCCCGCATCGACCATGCCGCCTGACCGCATTGCCCCCGCCGCCAACGCTCTCCTCGACACCCTGGAGGCCCAGGCCAACGTGCTTTCCGACCTCGACGACCTGTACGAGCGCCAGCTCCACGCCCTGAAGACCAGCGACCCGGACGCGCTAGGCGCGCTGGCCATGCAGACCCAGGACCGCGCCGCGGCCCTCGAGGACCTTCACCGGAAGAGCGAGCGCCAGGCCCGTCTCCTTGGCCGTGTGATCGACGACGTGCCCGACGACCCGGCGCTGGACGCGGTGATTCAGGCCCTCGGTACGGCGAGCCCCGACGCGGGCGAGCGCCTGGCCGCGGCGCGCACGGCGGTCGCCGAGCAGGTGCAGGCCGTCCACGAACGGCGCGAGACGCTGCGGCTCGCCCTCGAATACGCCGCGGACCTTAACCACGACCTACTGGCGGCCATGCAGAACGCGGCGGGGCCGGACGACGGACACACCTACACGGCCGCCGGCCAGCCCGCGTCTGCCCAGTCGCCGGACAATCGCTCCTTTGTCAACACCCTCGGATAGTCCCGTGAGCCTCAACTCCCTCTTTGAAATTAGCCAGCGCTCGTTCCGCGCCCTGAACGCGAAAATGAACGCGACGGGACAGAACATCGCCAATGCCAACACGGAAGGGTACAGCCGGCGGCGCACCACCCTCGCGGCCCAGAACACTGTATCGCCGGGCCTCTACACGCCTCCGTCCACCCCCAACGCTCCCGGCAGCGGTCCCCGCGTTACCGCCTACGAACGGATGCGCGACCGCATGCTCGACGAAGCTGCAGCCGAGGCGCAAACCGGCCAGGGCGGGGCGCGCGAGGAAGCCCGCCTGCTCTCGGTGCTGGAAGGCGCCCTGGCCCCCGACACAGACAGCGGCCTCTCTGCCTCCCTCGAAGACTTCTTCGGGGGCATGAACGACCTTGCTAACGCCCCCACCGACCAGGGCGTGCGGAGCACCGTGCTGTCGAAGGCCGACGGCCTTACCGATGCGTTCAACCGCCTCGACCAGCGCTTGGGCAGCCTGCGCACCGACACCGAGTCGGCCCTCGCCTCCAGCGTCGATAAGGCCAACGGGCTCCTCGACGATGTCGCCGCCCTCAACAAGAAAATCAGCGAGGCGCGGGCCGGCGGAACGCCCGACCTCGCGGCCAAAGACCAGCGCGACCGCCTCGTCTCGAAGCTGTCCTCGCTCATGCCGGTGGAGGTGCAGCCCGACGCGGAGGCCGGCTACACCCTCTCGGTGGACGGCATGCAGGTGGTGCAAGGCACCGAGACCACCCGCCTTCAACAGCCCAACCCCACCACCGTCGAGTTTGGGAAGTCCGGGGTGGCCTTCGCCCCTGGAGACACGAATGGAGGCGAACTCGGGGCGCAGTTGCGCACGCTCAACGAGACCCTGCCCGAGGTGCAGGCCCGGCTGGACGGGCTGGCCGAAGACGTTGTGACGGAGGTAAATGCCATCCACGAAACCGGGTTCGACCAGAACGGGAATACGGGCACTCCCTTTTTCGATCCCACAAAAACGACGGCCGGCTCCATGGAGCGGGCCGTCGACGCCCCGGAAGCCATCGCGGCCTACGGCGCGGCCGACGCTCCCGGAAACACCGCACCGGCCCAACAGATGGCGGCCCTTTCGGAAAGCCTAACCCCCAAGGCCATCGACCTGTCCGCCAGTGTGGGCTCGAAGGTGCAGCAGGCCGCGGCCCGGGAGGAGGCGCAGGCCGCCACGGCGGCCCACCTGCAAAGCATGGCCGAGGGCGTGTCCGGCGTGTCGCTCGACGAAGAAATGAGCACGCTCATCGAACAGCAGCAGCAGTTTGCCGCCTCGGCCCGGGTGCTGAGCACCGCCCAGGAAATTACGAGCACGCTGCTGTCGATGTAGCCCCCGGCCCCGGCCCGTCGCACTAGCCCGTTTCTCGCCCCCCCGAATTGTTCGGTCGTTCCCATGTCTTCCGTCAGCATTGCCCGCCAGCGAGGCCTTTACGCCGGGCTCCCCGACCAGGACCTGCCCCCCATCCGTCGCGATCTCAGCCGCCTGCGGGAGCAACTCAGCACCGGCAAGCGCATCAACCGTCCTTCCGACGGCCCCGACGCCTTCGCCGTGGCGCAGGAGATGAAGACGCTCGGCAATCAGCTACAGCGACGCATGGAGACCATCGAGGCCGCCCGCCCCTTCGTGGACCGTACCCAGCAGGAGCTCGACGGAATGATCGACCTCTTCGCACAGGCCAAAGAGAAGGGCGTGCGTGCGGCCACCGACTCGCTGTCCGACGACGACCGCTCGGCCATCGCCCAGGAGCTACGCTCCATCAAAGGCGAGGTGACAGACCGCCTCAACGCGCGCCAGAACGACGAGTACCTGTTCGCCGGCACCCGCACCAGCACATCGCCCTTCAACGCGGACGGCACCGTAAACGGCACGTACGACGACATCGATGGCGCGCGCACCCGCCCCGTTGCCCGCAATCAGTCTCTCAAGACCAACATTACCGGCGCGGAGCTGCACCGGTACGACACCACGCCGAACGCCACGAAGACGATCACCGGGGCCCTCGACGGCCTCATCAGCGCCGTCGACCCTGCCGATGCCACCACCAACGACGTTCGGGACTCTCTCGGTGAGGTAAAGGCGGCGCTGGATCACGTGATCGCTAAGGGGGCCGAGGCGGGCAGGATTGGGAATCGCCTCTCCACGGCCCGCGACCAGCTGGACGCCGCCCAGCTTACTGCCCGCGAGCGCCAGTCCGAGGCCGAAGACGCCGACCTTGCCAAAGTCGCCTCAACGCTCCAGCAGAAGCAGACGCAGCTTCAGGCGGCACTCAAGGCGGTTGCTTCGACCAAGCAGCAAGCCTCTCTCGTCAACCTGCTCTAATCGTCACGCGCCCCCTTTCTTTTCTCCTCGGCGCCCCGCCGTCGTTTTCCGTACTGGCGTCTGCCTCTCCAATGAGCAATGCGCCCTCGTCGGGGGAGAGCGGCAGCCTCCGCAGCCTCGATCTGCGCCTGCCCCCGCTCCCCCAGACCCTGCCCCAAGTGCTAGAACTGCTTCACAGGCCGGGCTTTGTCCCCGCCGAAGAACTGGCCGAAGTGGTACAGGGCGATCCGGCCGCCGTGGCCCGCCTGCTCAAGCACATCAACTCAGCGTACTACGGACTGCGCCGCTCCATCACGAGCGTCGAGCGCGCCATTCGCATGATGGGCCCCACCACGGCGGCCGGCACGGTAATTGGCCTGCGCATGCTGGAGATGGAGGACCTGCTGCACGGCCCCGCCGGGCCCTGCCTCGCCCGCCTGCTGCGGCACAGCGAAAGCACGGCGTTTCTCACGCAGTACCTGATTAGCCGGGCCGCCCCGGAGGCCAACGCCCCCGACCCAACGGCCAACGCCCCGAGCGGAAGGGGATTCGCGGAAGGATTGCTGCACGACTTTGGGAAGCTGGTGCTGCTCTACAACTACCCGGAGAAGGCCGCGGCGCTCTACGACCAGCAGGTGCTCGACGAGTATCTGGCCGGCACCGAGGCGCGCGCGCTCGAACAACTCGTCTTTGGGTGCGACCACACCGAAGCGGGGCACTACGCCGCCGCCGAGATGCACTTTCCGCCCGTGCTCACCGATGTCATTCGCCACCACCACGCGCCCGACCAGGCGGAGAGCAACACCGCCGCCCCCACCCTTCTCCGGGCTGTACGCGCCGCCAACCGCGCCACCAAAGCCATGGGGCCTGCCTTCGCAGGCCTCCACCCCTCGCCGCCCGACCTCGACTGGGCCGCCTGCGCAGAGGCGCCCGTCTGGTCCCACTGGCAGGCGGACCCGGAGGCCAACGCGCCCCCGATGGACCTGATGGACGATCTGCGGGCAAAACGAAGCGAGATCGTCCACTTCACGAAATTTTTCCTAGAGATCCCGGAGGTATTGGACCCAATTCCTCCTCCGTCTTGAGCCCTCAGCCGCCCCCACCACGGCACAGTCCTCCGTCCCCTCCTGCCCCATTTCCCCGTTATGCATTTTCCCGCTATGCCCGACGCCGCCGCCCCTCAGCCGGACCGCCCACCTCGTTCCTTCCAAGAACCGGAGACACGCCAGGAACCGGAGACACGTCTGATGGATCGGTGTCCCGTCCCCCCTCCGGCCCGAACAGCATCTGCCTGGGCGCCGGTAGACCTGGTGCCGCTGGTGAAAGAAATGCTTCCCCGCGTCCGGTCGTCGTGCCCCCGCGCGCTCACCATTCGCACACGCTTCGGCGACGCTTGTCCGGTTTGGGGACGCCGACCGGCCCTGCGACGGATGGGGGCGCTTCTCGTCGCCCGCGCCGTGACCCGAATGGCCGGGGCGTGGACCGAGCGCCCCACTGTGCTAGACGTGTCTGCCCGGCCTCTCACCGCCGATGCCGACCTGGCCGAGGCCTGCCCCGGGCTCAAGGCAGGGCGGTACGCCCACCTCGCCATCAGCAGTAGCGGCGGTAGGCCTCGTGCCTGTGCCCCCCGCGAGCCGGACGGCAGCCCGCCTGTACCGCCCAGTGCCGACGCGCCCCCCACGGACGACGCGGACGGCACCGCCTCCAGCCTGCAAAGGGCCCGGCGCATCGTGGAGGGACATCGCGGAACCGTTGCGGTGCGCACGGCACCGGACCGGGGCACCACCGTCCACGTGTACCTTCCCCTCGCGGCCGAGCCGTCCCCGCCGGCCCCCTCCGTTCCCGCGCCCGAGGCCGCCTCCCCACGCGCCCTCGTGGTGGACGATGACAAGACCGTGCGCGCTCTCGAAGGCGCTCGGCTCAGCCGTCTGGGCTGTACCGTTACCCGCGCGGCCACCGCCGAGCAGGCCCTCGCGGCCGTCCGAAAGGCCGGCGCGTCCGTGGACCTGGCCCTCGTCGATTACCACCTTCCCACCCTGAACGGCCTGGAACTGGCCCACGCCCTGCGCGGCCGCGGCTGCCGGGCAACAATCGCCCTCATGACCGGATTTTCCGCCCAGGTGTCCGAGGCCACGGTCCGCGTCGTAGGCATCGATTACCTGCTCCGCAAGCCCGTGGAGCGCCGTACGTTGGCGGAAGTGCTGACGAGTCTGCACAGGTCCGAGGGCTGTGGCGCCCCGGCGTAAGCTCATGGGGCGACTCTGGCTGCTCCGCTGGTTCGGAGACCGACTGCCTCGCCTTCTTTGCCCCGGGGGCCTTCACCGTAGCAGGAGGCGGCCGTATGGCCCACGTGCCCGTCGTCGCCCGATCGTCACAGTCGGATTTAAAAGTCTCTCCGTTCCACCGATAACGGAGAGTGAGCCGACACGGCCCGATGCGGCCCGGTGCGGCCGATGCGGCACTCACGCTCACGGATTCTGACCCAGACACCAACCGACAGCCATGTCCAACGCATTTCGGATCAATACCAACATTCAGTCCCAGCAGGCCTTCCAAAACCTGTCGGAGACGAACGATCAGCTCTCTCAGCTTCGTCAGCGCCTCACGACAGGCAAGCGCATTAACGAGGCCTCGGACGACGCAGCGGGCTTCGAGATTGCCAATAAGCTACAAGCCAAGACCGGTGCGCAGGGGCAGGCGCTCCGCAACATCGGCGATGCGAAGAGTGCCCTGGGCACCGCCGAGGGCGCGCTCGACTCGCAACTCAGCATCCTGCAGACGGCAAAGGAGAAAGCCACACAGGCCGCGAACGGGAGCCTCTCACAGGACGAGCGAAATGCCATTGCCGGAGAGCTCAACGAGCTCGCCTCCGAAGTCAATGATATTCAGGAAAACGCGACGTTCAACGGGAAGCAGCTTCTAAATGGCGGCTCGGCGACGAAAGACGGAACCGGTGCGCGATCGTTCAAATTCCAGACTGGCACTGGGTCCGACGATCAGGGAACCGGGCAGTTCGAGGTGAAGCTGGCGAACTCGGGCACCACAGAGCTGGGCCTGGGAGGCACCCTAGACCTTAGTACAACGGAAGGGAAGAATGAAGCAGTCAGTGTTGATCAGGGGGATTTCGGCAACAGCGAAGGGCCTGGGAACTTGCAGGACAGCCTGACGGACGCTTCCAGCACGACAGCCGGGGATCCTGAGGTTGTGGCTGATCTCAACGGCAGCGATCTTGCGGGCGACTTGGAGGGGGGAGAGTTCAACGTCTCGGTCACCGACGACGGTGGTGGAAGCAGCCTCACCTTCCAGATCGAAAAGGGGGGGGAAATCACCAGCACACAGACCGTCGATGTGAGCTCCAACGACGCCAACGTTACGCTGGAGGACGACGGCAGCAGCAACACGATTGAGTTCGATGCCGGCAGCGCGTTTGCAGACGGCGACGTTGGGGCAGATGAAACGAAGGAATTCTCGATCGAGGTCACCGACGGAAAGCTCGGGGACCGGCTGGCAGGGAGTTCCGATTCCGCGGATGCCCGGGACATCATCAGCGACATTGACGGGGCCATCGACACCCTAACCAGTGAGCTCAGCGACCTTGGGGCCAGCCAGAACCGGCTGTCGTTCAAAGAGAGCAACCTGGAAACCTCCAGGACGAACCTGAACTCGGCCCAGAGCCGGATTGAGGACGCGGACTTCGCGCAGACGCAGACGCAGGTGGCGAAGCTGCAGGTACAGCAGCAGTCCGGCACCGCGCAGCTGGCGCAGGCCAACGCCGCGGGCCAGAGCGTCCTGTCGCTGCTCGGCGGCTAAGGCTGAGCACGTGATCGGGGTCTATTTCGCACGCACCATCCAGTAGGCACAGCCTCCGGTCCGCGCCGGGGGCTGTGCTTTTTTGGCGATAAAGACAGCGTCGGTCCGCGGGCGGCTTGGGGGCCGGTGGGCCTTAAAAGTGCGGGCCGACTGCCGATAACCGGAGGCGAGGGAAAGCGGGGAGTGCCCAGCGAAAATCGCCGGGGCGGAAAACATTTCCCCACGATGTGACGGACGACGTTTCTTTTCGCGCCTCGCCGTCGCTTTCGGCTTCGCTTATCCGTTGGATCTAAATTTGCATCCCCCATCATGTACAGCGCACGACAGCAGTACCAGCAGCAGGCGGTCCAGACGTCCTCGCCCGAAAAACTGATCGACAAGCTCTACAGCGCCGGCATTCAGGCGTGTCACCAGGAGGACCGAGATCGGCTTCGCGATGTGCTCTTGGAGCTGGTGAAGGCGCTAAACGTGGAGCAGGGCGGCGAGCTGGCCGAGCGCCTGCAGGCCATCTACGAGTTCTGCATCAACGAAAGCGCGACTGGGGACCTAGACATGATCCGTGAACTGCTTGAGGAACTGCGCGAAGGCTGGCGGGAGGGCGTGCTCGACACACAGCCGGCCTAAGCGCCATCGCCCCTCTCCCCCAACGCCTCCAACCGACCACACGCGGACCCATGGCGACTCCCATCAGCAATTCGAGTTTAAGCCCCGTGTACCAGCAGCTGATCCAGCGGACGCTCCGGGCCGAGAGTCAGCCCCGGGAGCGCCTGAAGGGGCGCCGGCAGCAGGAGAAGAACACCAAGTCGCTGGTGAGCGACCTCGACGGCAAGCTCTCGTCGCTGCAGAGCCAGCTTAGCACGCTCACAGACGAGATCACAAATCCGTTCGAGGGGCGCAGCGCGGGTGCCGAGGAGGGCACCGAGGCCTTCAGCGTGTCGGCGGACAAAAGTGCAGGTACGGGGACGCACAGTGTGGCGGTAGATCGCCTCGCCTCGGAAGACGGGCGCGTGTCGCGGACGTACAGCGCCGACGGCTCGGAACTGAGCACCTTCTTCGCCGACAACGGCCCACAAACCTTCGAGGTCGGGGTCGCTACGCCTACCGACAGCAATCCGGAGGCCCGCACGCAGATTAGCGTGACGGTGAACTCCAGCGGGAGCGACAACGAAGCGGTGCTGAAAGACGTCCGAACGGCCATCGACGACGCGTTCCAGACCGCCGTGGACGACGGCACGATTTCCTCCGACGAGCGTCCGAACGTATCGGTGGTGACCCCCACGAGCAACACGGCCCGCCTCTCGGTGCGCAGCTCACAGACGGGCTACCAGGGGCGCCTCAACTTCTCGGACTCCGGGAGCACTCTGCTCTCGACGCTTCAAGTGAACGCCGACCAGTTGGCCAACGACACGCAGGGCGGAGAGCTAACCGAGGTGGGCACCGACGAGATCAGCTCGAAGCTCACCAGCCAGTTTACGCTGGACGGCCTGACGCTGACGCGCAACTCGAACGAGGTGGAAAACGCCCTGGACGGGGTCACGATCAACCTCGACGAGGCCACCGGCACCGAGGCATCCTTCGAGGTGACCGCGGACGAGGAAGGCGCGAAAAGTGCCGTGAAGGAGTTTATTGGGCGGTTCAATGAGGTGAACAGCTTCCTTCAAGAAAAAACAAGGGTGAACCCCGACAGCGCCGAGCGCGGCGCGCTGGCCGACGACAGCACTTTCCGGCGGCTCCAGTTTCGGCTGCGCACCGACGCCACCCAACCGGTAGACGGCCAGCCGCAAGGGCTCAACAGCCTGCGGGACATCGGCATTGAGGCCAGCCGCGACGGCACCCTGGAACTGAAGGACGAGGAGGCCCTCTTTGCGGCCCTGGAAGAGAACCAGGAGGGCGTGCGGCAGCTTTTTGCGGGCCCCGACGGGGTGGCCACGCGCCTGGAGCGTCGGGTAGAGCGTTTCGCAGACACCGGCGGCCTCCTCGACGCCCGGGAGGACAGCATCGAGAGCACCATCGACCGCCTCGACGGTCGAATTGAGCAATTCAACGAGCGGCTCGAACGCCGCCAGCAGCAGCTGCGGGAACGCTACGCGCAGGTGGAAAAAACCATCCGGTCCCTCGCCAACCAGCAACAGGCCCTGAGTGCCCGGCTCTTCTAGTGCATCTTCCTCGCCCCTCACGCCCCCATGCCCTCCCTCCCCGCTCTTCTCGATCGGCTTCTCCGCCTCGGCGAGCAAACCCTCGACGCCGCAGCGGCCGAGAACTGGACCCGCGTGGCCGCCCTCGTGGAGCAGCGTGCCGAGGTGGCCAAGCAGCTCGCCGCCCCGGCCCCCCAGTCTGCCTCCAAGGACCTGTCTCCGTCCGAACGGCGCGCCAAAGCGGACGCCCTCGCCGACCAGAACAAACGCTTAGGCGCCCTGCTGCGGGAGCGGCGGGAGGCCTTGAAGACGGAGCTGGCCCAGATTGGGGAGATCCGACAGGCCCAGAATTCCTACCAGGCCTCTCCGCCCCGCGACGGCGTCCTCCCCGACAAACTTGCGGGCTGAGCCCCCTGCGCCCCCAGTCTGTCTGCCCTCGCCCATCCGCCCTCGCTCCCCGTTCGACCGTTTAAGGAATCCCGTCGCCCGCCGATGACTATTAGTCAGCCCCAGGTGGACGCCCGAACGCCTCCTTTTTCCACAACCGTGCAGGAGCCATGACCGTACAGAACAATCCATCGGCCGGCCCGGTGCAGCCCAACTCGGCTCGTAGCGACGAGGCCGAGCAGGCCCGCCAGGCCTCCCAAGCCGACGGCGCGGAGGGGACCGACGCCCCTCCCGACGAAGCCACACCGGGTGATCGTGTCGAAATCTCCGACGCGGCCCGGGCTGCCCAGTCAGACGCGGCCGGCGACGCGGCGCTGGTCCAGCGCGCCCGTGAGGCCCTGAGCACCTCCTCCCTCTCCGCCGAGCGGCTTTCGGAGCTGCGGGCCAATGCGGAGAGTGGGCGCTATACCGAGCCCGATGCCGTTCAGCAAACCGCCGAGGGGCTTGCCGACGATCTCGGGTCGCCTCCCAGCGAGTCGTAGACGAATCGGGGGCGGGCACCACCGGCCGCCGCTTCTAAGCTAGATCGAAAACCCTTGCTCGCGGTAGCGCTGCAGCTTGTTGCGGATGGTGCGCGCGCTGATGCCGAGTTTTTCGGCGGCACCCTTCTGGCTTACGTCCTCCTTCGAGAGCGTATTCAGGATGAGCTTGCGCTCCATTTCGGCGATGGTTGGCGGGTCGCCGCCCTCCATGATCTCGCCAATCATGAGGCCGGCCTGCTCGGAGGAGGCTCGGCCCGCCCCTCCGTCGCCCGCGAAGAAGTGGTCCAGCACGTCGTCTTTCTCAATGCACTCGTCGTCCCCGGCCATCACCACTCCGCGGTGAATCATGTTTTCCAGCTCACGCACGTTGCCGGGCCAGCTGTAGGCCTGGAAATACTGCAGGAGATCCGGCGCCAGCGTTTTGGGTGGCAGTTGGTACTGATGCGTGTACTTTTCGATAAAGTGCTCGGCCAGCACTGGAACGTCGGAGAGACGTCCTCGAAGGGGCGGTACATGCAGCGGGAACACCGCCAGCCGGTGGTACAGGTCTTCCCGGAACGTGCCCTCCTCCACCGCCGCTTCTAGATCGCGGTTGCTCGTGGCCACCACCCGCACGTCAACGGTTTTCGTCTCCGACGCCCCCACCTTCTGAAACTCTTGGGTCTGCAGCACGCGCAAGAGCTTCGCCTGCACCGACGGGGCAATCTCGGTAATCTCATCGAGCAGCAGCGTCCCCCCGTCGGCCTTTTCAAACGCCCCCACCATGTCGTCCACCGCCCCGGTAAAGGCCCCCTCGACGTGCCCGAACAGATGGCTTTCCACCAGTTCGCTGGGCAGCGCGGCGCAGTTGACCGGCACGTAGGGCTGGTCGGCCCGCTGGCTGTTGTCGTGAACGAGGCGCGAGAGAATTTCTTTGCCGGTGCCGCTTTCGCCCTGCACGAAGACCGGGGCGCGGCTGCGTGCGATGCGGGCCACCATCCGGCGCAGTTCCCGGACGCTTTCGTGCTCCCCTACAAACTGCGCGGCCCCCGGCTCGTACCCCTCGCCATCACAGGGCGCGAACGCTCCGCCGGACGTGCCGTTGTGTGAGGCGCCATTGTGTGAGGCGCCGTTCGCGGCGTCGTGCGCGTGGCCGTTGGCGTGCCCATTCGCCCGGCCGCCGGCCTGCCCATTGAGCGGGGCCGTGCCGCCGGCGCCCCCATGGGTCGCCTCCTCGGCGGCCGCGTCGAGCGCCGTTTTTACACGCTCCACCAGCTCGTCCGTGGAAAACGGCTTCGGAAGGAAATCCGCCGCCCCCTTCCGCATTGCCCGGACCGCCTGCTGCACGTTGTCCTGCGTGGACAGCAAAATGACCTCGACGTGCGGATGCGCTTCCTTGACGCGCTCCAGCAGCTCAATGCCGGTCATGGTTGGCATCTGAAAGTCGATCAGCGCAAGGTCCACGGCGCGGTCCTCCAGAAGCGACAGGGCCTCTTCGCCGCCGGTGCAGGTGGTAACCTGAATCCCCTCACGCGGGAACAGCCGTTCCAGAACGCCATGGATGGCCACCTCGTCGTCGACGGCCAGCACGTGAGGAGAATCGGACGGCGCAGAGGAAGCGGATGGACTCTTCATTTTATTTCGGGGGCGTAAAAATTCGAGCAGAGCAGCGGAAAGGACCGGTGGTGGCAGCGGCCGTGGCGGCGGGACCGTGGAAAGCCGACCGGGGAGCCGGACGTCCTCTTTGGAGGCAGACTCTTTAGAGGCGGAGGGTAAAGCACGTGCCGCCTTCCTCGACGCTGTTGGTGGTGAGCGTCAGTGTGCCCTCGTGCCGGGCTGCAATGTGTGCCGCGATGGGGAGGCCCAGCCCGAGACGCCGCGGATGAGTGCTGTAGAACGGTTCAAACAGCACGGCGGGGTCGTCCTGCTCGATCTCTCCCTCGTTCCACACCTCGAACGCAAGGGCAGAATCGGTCGCCTCGCCCTCCAAGTCGCGGCGGACCGCTCGGAGCCGCACCTCGGCTGCAGGACCCGAGGCCTCGAGGGCGTTCTGCAGAAGGTTGAGCAGCGCCTGCCGGAGCAGTCGCGGATCGGCCCTCACAGTGCCGTCGGCAGACGGCTCCACCTCTGTGCGCACACGCTCGCGGTTCACGTCGCCGAGCAGGTGCACCGCGCCCTGGGCCACGCCAGACACCGGAACGCTGCGCGGGGCCGGCTCCAACGACCGACTGTAGTGACGGAGATCGGACAGGAGGTCGTTGATCTTGTCCGAAGCCTCGAAAAGCTCCATCGCAATCTCTCGCCGCTCGCGGTCGTCGCGGGCGTCCATCAGAAGGTCGGCGTACCCGGAGATGGTGCTGGTCAGGGTTCCAAGGCGGCGCGTAAGAACACCGGACAGCCGCTTTAGGGCGTTGTCCTTTTCGTCCAGGGCGCCTGGACGGTCGGTGGGGGAAGAACTTTCCGGGGACGACGAGCCCGCGGAGGTCTCTTCCGGTGAAAAATGAGAGTGAGACGCAGCAGAGAATAACGAAGGAGCCATGAGGCGCTGCCGCACAGGTGGATAGGACATCGCGTTCTGTTTTTTAGGGTCCCAAAGTGCACGCCGAGACGCCATCCCTTCGTGGAAAAGGCGTCTCGGGAAGCTCAGGCAACTTTTTCTTCTTTCGGGAGCGTGGAGGGTTGTAAAACGGGAAGGAGTTATTACCCAATCCGTCAATGCCTCGTCTTCCCTTCCCTGCGCCGGCTCGTGGGAGGTGGGCGCCGAGGAGCCGTTGTCTTGGCGTTCCAGGTGGCACAGTGCTTGTTTGCTTCTGCATCTCCCAGGCCCCCCGAACACTTCCGCCCGCTTCCATGGACACGGCCAAACTCAGCCTTCTTCGGAACGCGATGACGGCGTACGCCAAGCGGCGCCGGGCCCTGTCGCACAATCTCGCCAACATTGATACCCCCGGGTACGACCGCACCGCGGTCACCTTCGAACAGGAGCTTCGGGAGGCCCGCACCTCCACCGGCCTCGGCCGTCGTCCATCGGCGGTAACGGCCCGCGTGGAGGTACAGGACGAAGCCCCAGTCCTCGAAAACGAACTGATGGCGCTTTCGGACACGCAGATGCGGACCCAGCTCGCGTCTCGTGCCCTGAGCGAACACTTCGATCTCATGCGGACCGGCATCACGGGGCAGTCGCGCTAGCGCCCCGCCCCTCTCGCGTCGTCTTTCCCACTGCTTGTCGTCCCCATGGCTTCCGGACCTCGCTTTCTGCCCTCCATGCGCACCGCGTCGCGCGGCATGGCGGCCCAGCGCCGCAAACTGGCCGCCGCCACGGAAAACCTGGCCAACGCCAACACCTCCCGCACCGCCGACGGCGATCCGTACGCCTTGAAGCGCGTCGCACAGCAGGCCGGCGACGGCCGGGGCCGGTTCGACCAGTCGCTGAGCGACGCCACCCTGGAACTCCGCACCCCCGATGCCCAGCACCTGCCCGGCCGCCGCCTGCAGCTGGAGCGCGGGACGGACGATCTGGGTCCTACAACGGAGATCCGCGAGGTGGAGGCCGAGCGCCTGGAGTACGACCCCTCCCACCCCAACGCCGATGAGGACGGATACGTGCACTACCCAGACGTGAATGTGGCTCAGGAAATGGCCCGCATGACGTCCGCCAACCGGGTCTATGAGGCCAACCTCTCGGCCGTGGACGCAACCAAGAAGATGGTCCGCGAGACCTTTAAGATCTAGCGCTGGAGCCGCCCCCCGCTTCTCCCCTCGCCCGCTCTCCTGCCCCGCCCATGAGCTCCGTATACTCGTCCTACGCTGCCGGCCGCGCCGCGTACACCCGTGGCCCCTCCGCGTCGGAGAAGGCCTCGTCCGCCGAGTCCCCTTCCGCCCCCGACGATACGCAGGAGGCCTCTTCCAGCTCAAAACCGCAAGACACCGCGCTCGACAAGACGGCCCCGAGCAACCTCACCACGCAGGAGCAGCAAATGATTGAGGAGAGCTTTCCCGAAGACCCGGAGCTTTCCATGCGCCTCTACGGGCGGGGCCGCGACGCACAGACCGTCCGATCGAACTCCCTCGGCGGCAATCTCGACGTAACGGGCTAGCCGTCGCCCCAGGCGGGCTGCCTCCCGCCCCGCCGCTCCCGCCTTCCCTCCTCGGTTTCCTCTGTTCCCCATGAAAGCTGCGCAGCTCCAACGCTTCCGGCAGGCCGCCCTCCAACAGTCGGACGACGGCGGCAGCGACCTGCCCGACCTGGAGGCCGCCACGGACGGGCCCGGCTTCGGCGACACCCTCGAACGCGCCATCGACAGCGTGAACGAATCGCAGGAGGTGGCCAACGAGAAGGTCAGCGCGTTTGTGGCCGGGGAAGAGCAAAACCTCCACGAGGTCATGATCTCGATGAACCAGGCCAAGCTGCAGTTTGAACTGATGAACGAGGTTCGCAACCGCGGCCTCGACGCTTACAAGAAGCTTATGCAGACCCGGATCTAACGCCTTCCCCTGCCTCCTTGCCCTCCCTCGTTGACGTCACCTCTCCCGAGCGGCCTCGCACTCGTTCATGCAGTCCTTCCTCGCACGCACGCGTCAGCTTTTGGAGGATCTCTCGTTGGGGCAGCAGCTCGGGCTGGGCGGCATTGCCCTGGGCACGCTTGCCCTTCTCATCGGAATGGCGTACTGGTCCAATCAGCCGGACTACACCCTTCTGTTTGGCGACCTGCAGCCGTCGGACGCCAATCGCGTCGTGCAGACGCTTCGCGAAGAGGGCACGCCCTACGAGCTGAAAAACCAGGGCACGTCCATCTACGTGCCCCGCTCGTCGGTGCACGAGCTTCGCCTCCGCTTCAGCTCCGAGGGGGTGATCCAAAACGGCCAGACCGGGTACGAGCTGTTCGATCAGGGCACGCTGGGGATGACCGACTTCATGCAGAAGCTCAACAGCAAGCGGGCCCTGGAAGGCGAGCTTGCCCACACCATCTCGCAGATTGGGCAGGTCCAGTCGGCCCGCGTGCACCTGGTCAAGCCCAAGCGGGACCCGTTCCGGGACCAGGGCGCCCAGGCCAGCGCGTCCGTCGTGCTCAACCTGGGGGGCAGCGCCCTGTCGCAGCCGCAGGTGCAAGGCATCTCGGAGCTGGTGAGCGGTGCCGTGGAAGGATTGGGGCCAGCCCAGGTCACCATCGTCGACGCGGACGGGACCATGCTGTCCGATCCCCAGGCGGGCGACGAGGACATCCAACTCACCTCCACACAGCTCGACATGCAGCGCTCCGTGGAGCAGCAGCTGGTGGAGCGCGGGCAGTCCATGTTGCAGCGCGTGCTGGGCCAGGGCAACGCCGTTCTGCGGGTCTCCGCAGAGCTGGACTTCGACCGCACGGTCACGCAGCGCAACACGATTGACCCCGAAAGTGCAACGGTCATCAGCGAGGAGCGCACGCGCCAGAACAACCAGGACTCAACTGAGGGCTCGTCGAGCTCCACGTCCACCGTGCGCAACTACGAAGTAAGTCGCACCGAGCAGCGGTCCGAGGAAAGCGTGGGGGACGTCTCCCGGCTCACAGTGTCGGTGATGGTGGATCACAAAAAGACGGACGGCGACGGGGAGCCCCCCGCCTACACGCCCCGCTCGGACGAGGAGATGCAGAAAATCGCGTCGGCCGTCAAAAACGCCGTTGGCTTCGACGCGAGCCGGGGCGATAGCTTCACGATTCAGCAGACCCGTTTTGACGGGAGCCCCGCGCCCGCCGCACAGGGGATCGAGGACCCGGGCGGGGGGCCTTCCACGCGCCTGTACCTGCGGTACGGACTCCTCCTCCTGGCGCTCGGCGCGGCCGTGTGGCTGGTGCGCTCCATCGCCCAACGGCTTCTGGGGGACAAGGCCGCCGGCCCGGCCCAGCTGCAGGACGGGGCGGCCGGCGCCCGTCGGCTCGACGCCTCCGAGGCCGACGGGCAGCTCTCGGACGGCGACGCGGCCCCCAACGCGCTGGATGGAGACACCGACGAGGAGGAGCTCGTGCTCGAGGACGACCTCTATACCAGCAAGCTGTCCGACGAAGCCAAAGCCCGCATCGAAGCCCGCAGCGAAATGTTTGAAGAGATCCAGGAGCAGGTGGAGGACCACCCCGAGCAAACCGCCGAGTTGATTCGGGCGTGGCTCGTGGAGGATCGTTCTCTCTAGCCCCGCCGCCCTCGCCCACCGCCCTCTCCGCGCATTCTCGCCGTTGTCCTCGCCCCCCATCATGCCCGACCGCAACTTTCAAGACGCCTCGGAACGCTCCCCCAGCGCCTCCCCCTCGCCCACTGCGGCACCCAGCCCCCTGCCCGACGACCCCGACAAGCTCAGCGGTGCCCAGAAGGCGGCCACCTTGCTCATCGCATTGGGCGTCGACACGGCCAGCGAAGTGCTGCAGCACCTCAACGACAAGGAAGTGGAGGAGGTCTCGGTCGAGGTGGCCCGAATGCGAAACACGCCCAGCGACCTAGTGGAGGACGTCCTCCTGGAATACCGCGACGTGGTGCGGGCCCAGAGCTACGTGGCCCAGGGCGGCGTGGAGTACGCCCGAGAGGTTCTGAACGAAGCCATGGGGCCTCGGCGGGCCGAAGAGGTCATGATGCGCGTGGAGGCCGCCATGGAAGTGTCGGCGTTTCACCTGTTGCAGACCGTCGAGACAGATCAACTCACCAATTTTCTCCGCCGCGAGCACCCGCAGACGGCCGCGCTCATTCTGGCCCACCTCAACCCCCGCAAGGCCGCCGAGATCGTCTCGGGCCTGAACGAGGACCTGCAGAGCGAGATCATGTACCGGCTGGCGACGATGGGCAACACGTCCCCGGAAATGATTAACGACATCGAAGAGGTCATCCGCAACCAACTGGGCTCCGTTATCGGAGCCGAGACGAGCGTGTCTGGGGGCATCGAACAGGTCGCCGAGATTCTCAACACCACGAGCCGGTCCTCGGAGCGCGCCATTCTAGACTCGCTGCGCGACCGTTCCGAAGAACTGGCCACGTCTATCAAGAACCTCATGTTCGTGTTCGACGACCTGGTGCACATCCGGGGCGAGGACCTGCAGACGCTGCTCATGGAAGTGGAACAGGACGACCTTGCGCTCGCCCTGAAAGCCGCCTCGGACGAGTTGGAAGAAAAGGTGATGCGCAACGTGAGCGACCGAGTGGCCGAATCGCTCGAAGAGGAGATCGAGCTCCTGGGGCGCGTGCGGGTAAGCGAGGTGGAGGAGGCACAGCACCGCATTCTGGAAAAGGCGCAGGAGCTGGAGGCGCAGGACGAGATTGTCCTCTCGCACGCCTCGGAAGAGTCGATGGTGCAGTAGCCCTCGGTCCTGCCTTCGCGCCGTCTGTTTCTCATTCTCCCTACCTGCCCGATGGGCCGCATCCTCAAGGAAGACGACCAGTCGAACGTGCGCCCGGCTTCGCTGGACGAGACGGACTTTCGGGAGGACGCACCTCCCGCGGCCTCGCCCCGCATTCCGGCGGACCAGGTGAACATCTCGAACGACGGCCCGCGCGGCCCCGATGCCCCAGCGGCCCGGGACGTCCTGCGGCGCGACCAGACCCAAGAAGCCGACGCGCCGGTGCCCGTAGAGCCCCCCGCAGCTCCGGACGAGCCGTCTTCCACCGGCGCGAGCCCCAAACACCCCGGCGTGGACGACGGCCCTGCAGACCCCGCCTCCACGGACGTTCCCTCCACGCCCGCCGCCTCCGCAGACACCGCGGACGCCTCCCTTCCCGACCGCACGGCCGCGGAGTGGCAGGATCGCCTCGACAAGGCGGTGGAAGAAGCCCGCGCGGAAGGCTACGAGCGCGGTCACGACGACGGGTACGAAGCCGGGTACGACGACGGGCACAACGCGGCCGAGAGCGCCTTGCAGGCCGAGTGGGAGGATGCGCGTACGGCCCTAATCGACGACACCACCCGCTTCGAGGAGGCCTGGGCCCAATACGTGGAGGCCAACGAAACACGACTCGTAGAGCTGGCCCTGACGCTGGCCGAAGCCATCGTGGACGCCCCCCTGTCCGACGAGGTGCGTACGGCCTCGGAGGCGGCCCTTACCGACGCCGTCGCCGAGCTAGCGAGCACGCCCCCCGTTACCGTTACCGTACACCCGGTCGACTACCAGCGCCTCCGGGAGTCCGGCCTGGCCGAACATCTCATCGACGCGTACGACGACCTGCAGCTCGAGTCCGACCCCGAGCGCCCCGAAGGCGACTGGGACGTTTCATCTCCCACCGGGGTGATCCGCCGCCGCCGAAGCGAAGTGATCGCGACACTTCGGGATCGCCTCGGCCTGCCCGCCTCAGGACCCGATTCCTCTTGATTGCTCTCTCCGTCCCTGCGCCCATGCCGTCGCTTGCCAGCGCCCTCGATGCCCTCGACGCCTCCGCCGTGCCCCCGCGCCACTACGGGCGGGTAACCTCGGTGGTAGGACTGCTCGTAAAGGCCAACGACCTGGATGCCGCGGTGGGCGAGATGTGCCACATCCACGTCGGCTCCGGCCCCAGCCCGCGCACCGTGCGGGCCGAGGTGGTGGGCGTGCAGGAGGGCACCACTGTTCTCATGCCCATGGAAAAAACGCACGGCTTGCAGTCTGGCTGCCTCGTACGGCGGGCCGACCGCGGCATGACCGTGCCGGCTGGGCCAGGCCTCCTCGGCCGCGTCATTGACGCCGGCGGGCGCCCCATCGACGGCCACGGCCCACTGGGCCCCACAGAGCCGGTCCCGATTCACCGAGACCCGCCATCTCCACTCGATCGGCCCCTGATCGACACCCCCCTGCGCACAGGCATCCGGGCCATCGATGGGTTTCTCAAGATGGGCAAGGGGCAGCGCACCGGCATCTTCGCGGGGTCGGGCGTCGGCAAAAGCACGCTTCTGGGAATGATTGCCCGCCGTGCGGAGGCGGACGTGAATGTCATTGCCCTCATCGGGGAGCGGGGACGCGAGGTGCGCGAGTTTATCACGGACAACCTGGGAGAAGGCGGGCTGCGGCGCACGGCCCTCTTAACCGTAACCGGCGACGAGGCCGCCATGAGCCGCGTCAAGGGGGCCAGCGCCGCTATGGCCATCGCCGAGTACTTCCGGGACCAGGGCAAGGACGTGCTCTTCATGATGGACTCGCTGACGCGGGTGGCCCGGGCGCAGCGCGAGATCGGCCTGGCGGTGGGCGAGCCGCCTACGACGCGGGGCTATCCGCCGAGCGTCTTTGCCCTGCTGCCTCGCCTGCTGGAACGGGCCGGCCCCGCCGCGGCGGGCACCATCACGGGCGTTTTCACCGTGCTGGTGGAGGGGGACGATATGAACGAACCCATCAGTGACGCGGCCCGCGGCATCCTAGACGGCCACATCGTGCTCTCCCGCGCCCTCGCCGAAGCCGGGCACTATCCCGCCATCGACGTGCTGGAGAGCGTGAGTCGCGTCATGCCCCGGGTGGCCGGCGAACCGGCGCAGGAGGCCGCCCGCGAGGCCCGGCAGCTCCTGGCCGCCTACGACGAGGTGGAAGACCTCCTTAACGTAGGGGCCTACGAACCAGGCAGCGACCCGGAGACCGACCGGGCCGTCGACGCCCACCCGGCCCTCACGAACTTCTTACAACAGGACGCCCACACGCCCCCCTCGGGGCCCAGCGCGTCCGAGCAGCTTCGGTCCGTTCTGGACCAAATCCCGGAGTAGCGCTGGCAGGGAATTTGGTCTACACATGAGCAGCGCAGATTTCTTCCCTGCGCCGGGCGGCGGGCTCGCGGCACTCTGCTCGTCGCGGCCGCCCAGCCGCCCTACACGCCGTCCGCTCGCATGCGGCGCGGCGCTCGGCCTTCAACACGACCGGTCCCTCTTCCACCGATGCCAGGCAAGAAATTCCGCTTCTCCCTGCAAAAAGTGCTGGAGCTTCGTCGTCACAAAACGGAGCGGGCCCGCCAGCGCCTGACCCATGCCCAACAGGCACTGGAGCAGAAGCGTGAAGCCCTCGCCCGTGCCAAAGAGCAACTGGATGCGTGCCAGCGTACGGCCAGCGAGACCCGGCGTGTTCAGCCGGCTGAGCTGCGACAGGACCGGGCCTTTCGGGCGCGGGCCCGAGCATCGGTGGCGGAGGCCCGCGCCGCCGTGGACGAGTGTGCGGAAGACGTGCGCAAGGCCCGGGCGGCCCTGCAGGACGCGCGGCAGGCCGAGGAAACCATCGAAGAGCTTCGCGCCCAGGAGAAGGAGGAGCACAAGCAGGCACAGGAACGAGCCGAAGTGGCCTTTTTCGACGAGCAGGCCGTGATGCGCCACGCTCGCAGCAGCCCCTCGTCCCCGATGTCGAACCTATGAGGAAAACCACAGTCACGTCCATTTTGGCCATCGCGGGCGCTGCCCTAGGCGCCGCCCTGGTGGGACTGCTGGGGGCCTACTTCATCCTGCCGCAGGTGGCACCGGGGCTTGCGTCCTCTGCGGCGTCGGAGCAACAAGTGCCCTCAGACTCGGCATCCCGCTCTCAGCCCGACACGGCCCGCCGTGCTTCGCCTGCTGCCTCCGCCCCGGCCTCCTTGGAGCGTTCCGACTCTGCCTCCGGCGCCTCCAGCCTGCGGTCGGCGCGCGGGCCCTCCCCGGCGGTGTCCACTCGTTCCGATACGGCCCGCTCTCCTGCGGCCCAGGCCCTCCGCGACTCGATCGCTGTGCTCCGTCGCCGTCTGCGCACGGCGCAGGAAGCGGCCCGCTCGCTCCGGAAAGACACCAGCGCGCTCCGCACGCGGCTGAGCGCGGCAGAGACCAGACGCGCGAAGGTCAATGAGCTCAGCGATGCGCTCATGGACATGCGGCGGCGGGGGCTCACGAGCCTCCTGAAGGAAGTAAAAATGAGTGTGTTGAAGGCGCTGTACCGGCAGACCACAGGCAGCGCCCGCACGCGCCTCCTTCAGTCGATGAAGCCGGCCCGCGCCGCCCGATTCATCAACCAGGTCGTGGAGCAAGACACCGCCGAACCGGCCCCCATCGCCCCGGACTCTGCGCTCGCCTCCGAGTAGTCTCCCTCACCGCCTCCTCGTTCGCATGCAGTCGTCGTTCGCCCAAGCCCCCGAGCGCACCGCGGCGGCGTCCTCGCCAGAGGCGCCGGATTCCCCCCCAACGGCCCCGGACCACGCGTTCGCCAACGCCTTGTCGGGGGCGCAAAACAAACAGCGTCCCATGCTCTCAGGGTCAGCCGGCTCGCCCCCGAAGGCGGAAGCCCCATCGTCCCCGGGCACTTCCCCCGCGCCCTCTTCGGACGCTCCCGAGTCGTCCTCTGCCGCCGGAACGACCCCGAACAAAGACGGCGGTGCCCCCACACGCTCCCGCGCAGGCACGTCTTTCTCAGATACGGCGGCCCAGACAGGCCCCTCCTCACATACTTCTTTCTCCCCGTCCTCTTCTGGCCCTCAGAATGCCACACGGGCGGCGGTGCCCGCGTCGGAGCACGCGCGTCCGGCCCCCAAAGACGCGTCGAAGGCGTCAGTCTCAGCGTCTCGCATCGGTCGGCAGCGGCCCGCGTCGTCCGCCGCCGCCAAAACCGCTCGTCCGGCCCCTCCCCACGACAGCGCCCCGAAAAGTGCCGCCTCGGCACCCAAGCGTCCACTGCCCTCTTCGCCTGCGCCCGCGGCGCCCCGCCGCTCAATGACTGCCGCGCACCTCCCAACACAGCAGAACGAGGCCCCACCGTCCTCCCAGCGCGGGTCCGGGGCTGGAGGGACCGCCTTGCCTCAGCAGACGGTTCCCCGCCAGTCCTTCGCCCGCCAGTCCCTCGTTCGTACGATGCCGCTTCGGGCCTCTCTTCCCACGGCGTCTTCTTCGCTCACGGCGGAGCAGTCTGCAGCCTGGAAGTCGCTCCCCCTTGCGGCGATTGTACAGAAAGGAGGGCCCATCAGTGAGGGAGGCTCGCCCGCTCTGCCGCGGGGACCCGCCGTGCGCATCGTCTCTGTGACTCAGTGGGGACAGCCGCTTGACGCCCCCCCATCGCTTCTCGCGCGTCGGGCGGCGGGCACGCCGGCGGCGCCCGCCGCCTCCCCAGACGAACCAGCGAAGCGTGCGACGCCTTCTGCGGAGGCTTCCGCCCGTGAACGCGCCTTTCGAGGGGCCCGCCCCAGGCTTTTGAAGACGCACGGCCGCCCCACCGCCTCTTCGCCCGCCTCCTCTGCTTCGTCTCTCTCGGCGCCGTCCGACTCCGCCTCGGCCCCGCAGGCGGGCGGAGGGGACACGGGCTCGCGCTCTCGACAGAACGCACAGGGGACCGCCTCATCCGCGTCGTCCACGGACGAAAACGACTCCGGAAGGACAGGGAAGCGACAGGCAGCGGGCTCCCGTTCAGAGAGTCGCGTAGAGTTCTTGCGTGCCTCCGCCCGTCGCGAAGGCACCGCCCGCCCCTCCCGTGCTCCCTCGCCCGCGTCTCTGGGGACTGGGGGAGGAGCCGAGGCCGGCGGCAAGGGCTGGACCGCCGCCCTCTCCTCTCTTGGCTCCTCGGGGGCATCGAGCAAGGGAGCGCAGGCCGGCTCCGCCTCAGCCCCGCCCCGCACGCTCCCATCTGCGTGGCTTCAGAGCGCCACCCAGGGCCCGCTCCAGACCGCCGAACTGGCAAGCGGCTGGAAGGCGATGGAACTGACTCTCGGGAGCGACAACGGTACGCTCACCGTGAAGGCGCGGCCCGACGCAGACGGAGTGGCGGTGTCGGTTCGCGTCAGCGAGGCGCGCCTGCGAAGCCAGCTCGCCGCCAACGCCCGTCGCCTCCAGGAAACGATGCAGGGCCAGTACGGCAGCGACGTGGACCTCTCGTTCGGTGGGGGGAGCGCCGGCGGCTCGGGGGGAGAGACGCCAGACGAGTCGTCCTCGCGGCGACGCTCGCGCCCGTCGTCCACCCCCGATTCTCCCTCTGATTCCCCTATCCCCGATCCGTCTCCCCGGCCGGACGCCCCCGGCCGGCGCGAGTGGATCGGGTAGCCGCTTCGTCCTCTTCACTGTTGTCTCATTCCCCCTTTCGTCCCATGCAGCCTTTTGCCTCCCCACCCGCTTCCCGCTCCAGCGGGGCCTCGTCCGGTGCCGCCAGCAACGCCCTCTCGAAAACCGCCTCGCAGAAAGTGGGCAAAGACGGGTTTCTGAAGATTCTGGTGACCCAGCTCAAAAACCAAAATCCGACCGACCCCATGAAGGGACGCGACTTTGCGTCGCAGCTGGCCCAGTTCAGCTCCGTGGAGCAGCTCACCGGCATTTCCGACCAGTTGGAGCAACAGAAGACCTCCGACCGGGCCCTCACGCAGAGCATCAATAGCGGAGTGGCCACGGACCTAATCGGACGTACCGTTGAGGCCTCCGGTGGCGAGTTCACGTGGGCCGGCGAGGGCACCATGACGCTGGGGGCCGACCTGTCCTCCGGCGCTTCGAACGTGACGATGACCGTTCGGGATGCCGCCGGAAACGCCGTGCACACCCGCACGCTCGACGACGTGCCGGCCGGTCCGCAGGAAATTTCTTGGGACGGCACCACCAATTCCGATGCCCCCGCCCCCGCGGGCAACTACTCTGTTCAAATCGAGGCCACCGACGCTCAGGGCGATCCGGTAGAGGCCCGTCCGTACGTTGCGGGGCGTGTCGACCGCGTTGCCTTCGGCAAAGACGGCACGCGCCTGTGGGTAGGCGGCGCGAAGCTGCCGATGAGCCGCGTCCGAAGCGTCGCCGCGCCCTGACGCCTGGCCGTCCTCGCCCCCGCCCCCGCGGCTCGGACGCCGCCCGTGCCTCTTTCTCGCCCCCACCCCGCCCCCGCCATGACGATCGAGCAGCGCAGCGGTCGGATCTCGCCCGCTCCAGGCTCGGCCCCACGGCCCAACGAGCCGTCGCCCTCTACGCAGCGCCCCGACGGCTCCTCGTTCGCGGAGCACCTGGAAGCGATCCAGACGCAGGGAGCCGACCTCGAACTGTCGGCCCATGCCAGGCAGCGGATTGCGCAGCGCAACATTTCCCTGAACGCCGCCGAGCGCCAAACGCTTTCCGACGCCGTGGAGACGCTCGACGACAAGGGCGCCCAGGACGCCGCCGTTCTTCGCGACGACGCGGCCTTCGTGGTCAACGTGCCCAGCCGCACCGTCGTCACTGCTCTCGACCAGTCCGAGATGCAACAACGCGTATTCACCCAAATCGACAGTGCCATGACGCTTTGACAGTGCCCCTTTACAGTGCCTCTTCGCCCCCCTAGCCCCTCTTCGCTGCTCTTTTGAACCAAAGCTTCCTTTTCCGGCGGGCCCCACGTCCTCGCTCGTTGTGCGGGGCCCGGGACGCCGGTGCGCAGCCGACCGACCGACGCTGCGCGGGTTTCGTTGCACTCTTCCCTCAACCATTACACACCATGAGCTTGCAATCGCTCCGTACCGGCGTGTCAGGCTTAACCGCCAACCAGACGCGCCTCGACGTCATCAGCAACAACATTTCCAACTCCAGCACCGTCGCCTTCAAGGAGGGCCGGGCGGCGTTCAGCGAGGTCCTCGGCCGGGAGATTCTGGGCAGCGGGCAGAAGTTTGGGGGCGCCGTAAACCCCTCCAAGGTGGGACGCGGGGCGGCCGTCGCCTCCGTCGACCGCAACTTTGCCCAGGGCTCGCTGGACAGCACCGGCATCAAGACCGACCTTGCCCTGAGCGGCGACGGCTTCTTCATTGCCAGCCCGCAAGAGGGCGCCGGCAGCCAGCAGCGGCGGCTCACACGGGCCGGCGACTTCACCTTCAACCAGAACGGAGAGCTCGTGACGAACGACGGCCTGAACGTGCAGGGCTGGAAGATCAACGAGGCCGGCGAGGTGCAGACTGGTGCCCTGGAAGACATCCAGATGGACATGAATGCGCAGTCCAGCGCGAAATTCACGGGCGCCGCCACCGTGGGGGGCAACCTCTCGGCCGACGCGGCGGTGGACGATACGAGCTCCATCTCCACCGTCGTCTACGACGAACAAGGCACGGCCTACAACGCGGTCGTCGAGTTTCAGAAGACCGGCGACGACCAGTGGAACTACACGGTGCGGGCCGCCGACAGCGCCCCCTTCCAGGACGGCAACGGAGGCGATCCCGGCGTGGCCAGCGGAACGATCAACTTCGCCTCCGACGGCTCCGTCGACGAGATTACGGACAGCACCGGAACGCCGCTCACCGGCCCGGACGGCGCGCCCTCGGGACCGTCTGTTACCTGGAAGCCCGATGTCGTGGACGGTGGCCAGAACCTCTCGATCGACCTGGGCCAAATCACGCAGTACAGCGGCTCTACGACGTCTAAGTTCCAGAGCCAGAACGGCAACACGTCGGGAGAGCTCGCGGGCTACAACATCACCGAAAACGGCGAGTTGCAGCTCAACTACACCAATGGAGAGCAGCAGAAGACGTACCAGCTCGCCATCGGCAACGTCAACAACCCCAACGGGTTGGAGCAGCAGGGCGACAACTTCTACACCACAACCAGCGCCTCCGGCGACCTTCAGCTCGGGCGCGCAGGGCGCGACCTGCAGACCTCGGTGGTGTCGGGATCTCTAGAATCGAGCAACGTGGACCTCGCCAGCGAGTTTGCCGACCTCATCGAGGCGCAGCGCAGCTACCAGGCCTCATCTCGCGTCGTGACGACGGCCGACCAGGTGCTGCAGGAAACCGTACAGCTGAAGCGGTAACGCCCTCGCTGAGAGCCAGCCCTCCCGCTGGCACTGCGTCTTTTCAAGGGGCCCCGTCCGTACCGGGCGGGGCCTTTTGGCATTTGGTATCGATTGGCATTGGGCACGGGAGACGGCCGACACGGGCGGAGCGGGTGCAGGGGGGCGAACAGGCAGACGGACCGACCCGCGCGGCCTCGGCCGGTCGGTTAAAAAATGCATTTGGCCGCCGATAACGAAGAACGATCCAACACTCGGAGCTTGCCAGCATTCGGAGCTTGCTTTTCCTCGCCACGCCCTCGTTCCCATGACCCAGCACGACGCTCAGCAGCAAGACCTTCGCCAGTTCGTCAGTTTCGTTGTGGCCGGAGAAGAGTTTGGGGTAAACATCCTAACGGTTCAGGAAATCATCCGACCGGTCGACATCACCCGGGTGCCCCACGCTCCGGATTTCGTGGAGGGGGTCATCAACCTGCGCGGCCGGATTCTCCCGGTGATCGACCTGCGCACTCGCTTCGGGTTTCCCGCCCAGGAGCGCACGGGCGACATGCGCATCGTCGTGGTGGAGATCGGGGGCCGCACGGTCGGCTTCATGGCCGACGCGGTGCAGGAGGTACTCCGGGTGGACGTGTCCTCGATCGAATCGGCCCCGGAACTGGCCATGGGCATCGACGCCGACTACCTGCGGGGGGTTGCCAAGCTCGACGAGCGGCTCCTCATTCTGCTGGACCTGGAGCGCCTCCTGTCTGCCGACGAGGAAGAAGCGCTTCAGGGACTGGACGACGATCCGTCGGCGGCCACGACGGCCGCCGCAGCCGTGCCTCAGGGCGCCGCAGCGTAGCCTTGCCTCTTCCCCAGCCTCCCCCACAGGGCCGCCCCCTTCATGGAGCAGTCGGGCGCACTCAAGACCACACTTTCGCGCGACACCTTCGAGCGGTTGCGGGCCCTGATCCGGAAGCACGCGGGCATCGATTTTTCGGAGGAAAAGCGCTACCTCCTCGAAAGCCGGGCCCGCCCCCGACTGCTGGCCTGCGGGGTGTCGTCCTTCGAGGCCTACGTTCGGCACCTTCAGCGGTCCGCCACTGCGGACGAGCTCACGCACCTGCTCAACGCCGTGACCATCAACGAAACCTCGTTTTTCCGGCATCCCGCCCAGTTCGAGGCCCTGGGCGAAACGTTCCTCCCCGAACTCATCCAGCAGCGCCGCGCCGAGGGCACACAGGAGGTGCGCCTGTGGAGCGCGGCCTGCTCGGCGGGCGACGAGGCCTACTCGCTGGCCATCCTCGTGCAGGAGCGCCTGAAGCCCCGCTTCCCCCACGCGGCCTTCCACATCGTGGGCACGGACATCAACACCGAAGTACTGGAAGAGGCGCGCGCCGGACGCTACCGCAAACGCGCCATTCGCAACGTGCCCACGGCGTACCTCCACAAGTACTTCCGGCGCATGAACGACACCTTCCTGCTGGACGCTTCTGTCCGAGACCGGGTCCGCTTCCGGGCCCTCAACCTGACGGATACGCACGCCATGCGGCGCATGCGGAACTTTGACGTGATCATGTGCGCGAACGTGCTGATTTACTTCGATCAGAAGCGCAAAAAGCAGGTCCTGCAGTCGATGTACCGGTCGCTCCGTCCCGGCGGCTACCTGTTCGTGGGAGGGTCGGAAGCCCTGGGCGAGGCAGCGGCCCGGTTTGAGTCTGTGCAGGAAGAGGGAGCCCGCGCCTTCCGGCGTCCACGCGCCCCCTCTTCGCCCTCAGCGACGTAGTCCCTGTGCACGTGCTCTTTCCCTCCAAACGCGCTCTCACGCCATGCAATTTCTGATTGTCGACGACTCCCCCACCATGCTCCGCATCATTCGCAACGCGCTGAACGAAATCGGCTACAGCGATATCGACGAGGCCGGGGACGGCGAGGAAGCGATCAAGATGATGGCGACGACCGACCCGGACTTCGTGATTACCGACTGGAATATGCCCAACATGGATGGGGTGGAACTGGCCACTACCCTCCGGAATCACCCAGAGTACAGCCACCTTCCCATTCTCATGATTACCACTCGGGGCATGAAGGAAGACGTCAAGACCGCCATGCGGGCCGAGGTCAATAACTACATCGTGAAGCCCTTCGAGCCAGAGGTCCTCGACGAAAAGATTGATCACTGCCTCCAGGCCGTTTCCTAGCACGCTTGCCCTCTCCCCTTCGTCCTCTCTTTTCTGCAACCGCCACGTCCCCTCATGTCTCAAGCCTCCCACCAGCACGTGCAGGAGTTTTTGGACAAGCTGGACGAGATCCGCGCGGTCTTCGTGCTCGGCCGCCGGTCGCTTCCCTTTCTCGAAGACACCATCCAGTTTGTCGAGGACATCACCGTCCTGCTCGAAGAAGTCAACGCGACCATCCAGACCCGCACCGGCCACATGCGGCAGGCCACCGACCGGCTCAGGAGCGTGTCGGAGGCCACCGAGGTGGCCACCAGCGAAATTTTGGACCACACCGACGAGGTGCTCGACAAGCTGGACGCCCTAACGGCAGACATCGACCGCTCGGAGTCGAAGTTCGAGGAGATTGCCGCCGCGGACGAGCGTCTCGTCACCCTTCTGCACGACGAACTGGGCGAGGAGCACGAGGCCCTGCTGGCGGAGGTGGAACAGATTGTGGACCGGAAACGCGCCCTGCGGGGCACCTGGGCCACCCAGCTCAACGACTCCCGCGAGGCCCTCTCGGCCATCCGCTCGAAGATGAACCAGATCGTGATGTCGCTGCAGGTGCAGGACATCACCGAACAGCAGCTGACGAGCGTCAACCACCTCATCGAGACGGTGCGCACCCGCATCGACGCGCTGCTGGACGACCTGGGCACGGGGGAGGCGGCCGATGCCGACATCCCCGCCCGCGAGCCGCCTCCCACTACCTCCTTCGACGGCGACGCACGCTACGACCGCTCGCCCGAGCGCCAGGAGCAGGCCGACGAGGTCGTCAACAGCGCGGCCGAGCCGGACGGTGCGGACACCGCCGCCCCCGACACCTCGCCCCCGCCCCGCAACGCGCCCGCCTCGCAGGAGGACATCGACGAGATGTTTGAGGGCCACCAGCCGGATGCCGAGTCGCCCCCTCCGAACGACAGCCCCCCAAACGACAGCCCTTCAAACGACGACCTTCCGGACGACGACCCCTCGGACGACGGCCCGCAGGCGGGCCGTGGCGAGCCGGCCTCTCCGGAAGACATCGACGCCCTTTTTCGGTAGGGGCCGCCGCCGAAGCGCCAGCGCGCGCCCCCGCACTGCTCCCCGGCGCCCAGCCCGCCCTTTCCCCCATGGACGACCACCCCATACACGACGACAGCATGCAGGAGATCGTCGAAAGCTTCGTGGTGGAAGCTACGGAGATCTACGACGGGCTCGAAGGCGACCTTCTGCAGCTCGAGAAAACGCCCAACGACTCGGACCTCGTCGACGAAATTTTTCGCGACGTGCACACCGTAAAGGGCACGGCCGGCTTTCTGAGCCTGGATCAGTTGAGCACCCTCGCCCATCGGTTCGAGGAGGTGCTCGACGCGATGCGGGACGGCACCGTGGACGTCGAGCCCGCCATGACGGACGTCCTGCTGTGCGCATTCGACCACATGAAGGCGCTTACCCAGCAGGTGATCGACCGAAACCTGCAGTCCCTGGAGCTCGACCCCCTTCTGGAGGCCCTCTCTGCCATTACGGACGGCACGTTCGACCCCGACGATGTAACTCTTCCTCGCATCGACACGGCCGCGGAGGCCAGCGCTTCCGCTCCGGCCCCAGACGCCTCGTCGCCGGACGTAGCCGATGCAGACGCCTCGTCCCCGGAAGCCTCGCCCGGCGACGCCGGCGCTTCTCCTGCCTCCCCCAACGCGTCGCCCCGCTCCTCCAGCGCGTCGGGGGGCACGGCCCCCGACACCATTCGCGTGGACGTGCGCCGCCTGAACCGTCTCATGGACCTGGTGGGAGAGCTGGTTCTAGGGCGCAACCGCCTGCTCCAGTTGATTTCCGACCTGCAAAGCGAACACTCCTCCGCCCCGGCCTCGAAGGGCTCCTCGCAGCCCGACCGCTTGCGGGACCTGCTGGACGAGTTGAATGACGCCAGCGACAAGGTCGACTTTACCACGAGCGAGCTTCAGGGGGCGGTCATGCGCACGCGCATGGTGCAGATTGGGCAGGTGTTCGACAAGTTTCCCCGGGTGGTGCGCGATCTAGCCCAGGAGTTTGAAAAAGACATCACCCTCGCGGTGGAGGGCAAAGACACTGAGCTGGACAAGTCGCTCGTCGAAGAAATTGGCGATCCCCTCACGCACCTAATTCGGAACGCGGCGGACCACGGCATCGAACCGCCCGAGGTGCGCAAGCAGCACGGCAAGGACCCTCAGGGCGAGATCCGACTTTCAGCGTTTCATGCCGGCAACCACATTGTCGTGGAGGTGGCCGACGACGGCGCGGGCCTCGACCCGGACGCCCTGCGCGCGAAAGCGGTAGAGCGGGGCCTCCTGACCGAGGCCGAAGCCGAAGACCTGACCGACACCGAGGCCCTTCAACTCATCTTTCGCCCCGGATTCACGACTACGGAGGAGGCCAGCCAGGTGTCGGGGCGCGGCGTTGGGATGGACGTGGTCAAAACCAACCTGTCGGAGCTCAACGGGACGATCGACATCGACTCTACCCCCGGCGAGGGCACCTGCTTTCGCCTCAAGATCCCCCTCACGCTCGCCATCCTGGAGAGCATGCTCGTGCGCAGCGGCCCCGAAACGTTCGCCCTGCCTCTGTACGCCGTCTCGGAAGTGGTCCGCCTCACGCCCCAGCAGGTGGACTCCATCCAGGGAAGCGACGTGATCCGGCATCGCGACCGCGTGGTGCCCCTCCTCCGCCTCCGAGACGTTTTGAGCGTCCCCCTGCCCACCTCCGATACCGTGCCTGCGTCCCCAGACCGCGCGGTCTCGAACGCATACGCCGTCATTGTGACCGTGGCGCACCGCCGCGTGGCCCTGGTTGTGGACGAGCCCATTGCTCAGGAGGAAGTGGTCATCAAATCGCTGGGCAATTACCTAAAGGGGATCTCCGGAATCGCCGGGTCCACAATTCTTGGCGACGGCCGGGTCATCATGGTGCTGGATGTGGGGGAACTCATCCAGATGGAAGACGCCGCCGTCGCCGGCACAGGCCCGCCCCGTAGTGCTCCCCCCTCCGCGGCCGCCTCCCTGCCCGCCCCCTCCACCTCTTAGGATCGGGTCTGGACGATTGGGGACGCGACCAAAAACGGACCGTCCAACCACCGGCGCCCGAGACGTCCTCCCCTCCAGACGGCCCCGTCCCCGCGTTCTCACGTTCCTTGTTCCCGAGCACCGCTCTCCCATGACTCGCGTGCTAATCGTTGACGATTCTTCTTTCATGCGGAAGGCCCTCTCGATCATGGTCGACCGGGCGGACGGAATGACGGTGGCGGACACGGCCGCCAACGGCCGGGAGGGAGTGGAAAAGGCCCGCTCGCTGGAGCCAGACGTGGTTACGATGGACGTGGAGATGCCCGAGATGGACGGCATCACCGCCGTCCGCAAGATCATGTCACAGGCCCCCTGCCCCATCCTCATGGTAAGCTCGCGCACAGAGAAGGGCGCGACCACCACGATGGAGGCCATGCAGGCCGGCGCGGCCGACTTCATTCCGAAGGGCGACGCGCATTCGTCCCTCCGCATTCGGGGCGTTGAAGAGGCACTTGTCGAAAAAATCCAGGCCCTCGCCGGCTCTTCAGCTCGCTTGTTTAGCGAGGGACCGCCGGAGGTGCGCTCCGCGTCTTCTCCCCCCACGCCCTCGTCTCGCACCGGGCAAGCGTCACCGGGCGGTGTCCCGTCCCCCCCCGAGCTCATCGTGATTGGCGTGTCTACCGGGGGGCCCCTGGCCCTACAACACGTACTGCCCCGGCTTCCCGCCAAGCTGCCCGCACCGGTGGCAGTGGCCCAGCACATGCCGCCCCAGTTCACCCGCTCGCTGGCCGAGCGTCTCGACGACCTCAGCGCGCTTACCGTCCGCGAGGCCTCCGACGGAATGACCCTCACGCCAGGACGCGCCGTGGTGGCGGCGGGGGGGCGTCATCTCACGTTCGAGAAGCGTCAATCTCGCCTTGTGGCACGCACCCCCGAGACGCCCACAGACGTCCCCCACTGTCCCTCCGTGGACGTGATGTTCAAATCGGCCTGCGCGGCGTACGGCGGCGCGGTTCTGGCCCTGGTCATGACCGGCATGGGCACCGATGGCCGAGACGGCGCCCGACGCATCAAAGCCGCTGGCGGCACAGTCCTTGCCCAAGACAAAGACTCCTGCGTGGTCTACGGGATGCCCAGGGCCGTGGTGGAGGCTGGCCTCGCCGATGCAATCTGGCCGCTTGAAGAGTTGTCGGAGGCCGTGGGCGAGGCCGCCGGCACGCCGGCCCTGTCGTAATGCACAGCCCCACCCGGGACAGCCCACCACTCGGGACAGCCCCCCTCTCGGGGCCGCCCCCGCAGGAGCACCGCCTGCCCATCGCCCCCCTCTGCCCCGTGCGCCCCGTCCGGTTCCTGCTGTTTGCCGTCCCGTTCTGCTTCCCACTTGCGAACCTGCTCTTGTCGTCCGCTCAGGCTCAGCCCTCCCCGGCCCACGAGCGGATTCGGCGTATCGCGGAGCGCACCCGCCCGGAGGCCCCAGCCCGCGCCACCCGCCAGCGACTGCGAAAGTACGAGGCGTACATTCAGTACTTCTCAGGGCTTGCGTACTCCCGGGCCGGCGTGAGCGTCAACCCGGACTTTGTGCGCGCCCTCATTGCTGCCGAATCGGCCGCCCGCCCGAACGCCATCTCTTCGGACGGCGCCATCGGCCTCCTCCAGATTCGTCCTCCCACGGGCCGGCGCGCCGCCCGGGCACTGCACAAAACCGGCTACGACTTCCGCTACGTAGACCGCGCCCGCCTCCGTTCTCTAAAACGGAAGGACCTTCGCGATCCTGCCGTGAACATCCTCATCGGGTGCTACCTGCTCGACCGGTACAACGCAGAGTTTGGGGGCCACCTCGCCCGGACCGTGGGGGCCTGGAACGCCGGCGCAGAACGCATTCGGCAATACCGCGGCCCCCCGCCTTTTCCCGAAACCCTGGGCCTCATTGCCCGGGTGAACGCGTTCTACCTCTTCTTTCTGCACCGGTAGGCTGGCCCAAGCCCCGGAGCGACAACGCAGTTTAAGATCCGGCGTCCCCCGACGATACTCATAAGTGGCTCTTATTGCCCCGTGCCGTGGTGCGGGGCAGCCCTCGGGCTGCGGCCCCGTTGGGGCGCACCCGATGCTTCCGGCCCTCGTCCCCGGCTGCCCGCCCTCGCCGTCCCCACAGCGGTCCTCTCGTTCGCTCCGGTCCTGTTGCTCCGGCCCAGCTTCCCTTGCCCGCCATGATGTCGTCCTCTTCTCTCGACCTCACCCGCATTCCCCTGGGCCCGCGGCTCGGGCTGTTGATGGGGCTGGGCATCGGGGCCGTGTTGCTTGCATTTTTTGTATTCGTGACGTTCTCGCTTCGCCAGTCCGAGCAAAACCTGGAGCATCATGGCCGGCTGCTTGCCCGCACGGTGGGGAGCCAAGCGACCATGGACCTCATGGTGGGCGATCGGGTGGCCCTCAAAGACAAGCTCGACCCCATTCTAGAGGACGAGTCGGTACTGGCCGCCGGATTTTACGACGATGACGGCCAGCTCGTCGCTGCGCGGCGAGTGGAAGACGTTCTGCCCTTCGACGCGGGCCGGGTGGCGGGCGGCACCGCCCGTCGGTGGGTCGATACCGATACGCACGGAGAAGTGCTCATCGTCACGTCGGAGATCCGCCAGGATGGGTCCCGGGTGGGCTCGGTTCTCACGGTTCTTCCCACCGGTACAGTGCAGGCCCAACGCCAGACAAGCTACGTGCTGGTGGGCGGCGTTCTGGTGCTGGTTGTGCTTCTGGGGGCGTTCGTGATGTGGCAGCTGCGGCGCACTGTGGAGCAGCCCGTGAACGAGCTGCGAGACGCGGCCCGTGCCGTGGAAAACGGCGCCTTGGACGTGCGGGTGGCCGCCAACCAGGCGGACGAGATTGGCGAACTGGCCGCCTCGTTCAACGCGATGGTGGCGGCCAGCCAGCAAAAGAACGAGGCGCTCCAGGAGCAGTCGGCCCAGGCGGAACAGGCCCGCGAGGAGGCCGAGGCGCTGCGTGAGGAGGCCGAGGCCGAGCAGGCGTACCTGCGCGAGCAGTTCGACCGCATCTCGGCGGTGCTTGCCGCCGTGGAGCAGGGCGACCTGACGCGGCGGCTCAGCGTGGACCAGGACGACGCCGTGGGGGGGCTCATGCACCAGGTCAACGCCATGATCGACCAGCTTTCCGTCCTCATTCGCGAGGTGGAGACGGCCAGCACACAGCTCTCGAAGGCGGCCGAAACAACCGCCGCCACCGTCGAGCAGTTGTCGACCGGCGCGCAGACCCAGGCCGAACGAACGACCGAGGTGGCCGCGGCCGTGGAAGAGATGTCTTCGACTGTGGCCGCGTCGTCCCGCCACGCCGAACGCTCCAACGAAAGCGCCCAGCGAGCCGCCGACCTGGTGGCCAACGGGGAGGCAGTGTTCCAGCAAACCGCCGAGGGCATGGAGGAAATCGCAGACCTTGTGACCACCTCCGCCGACAAGGTTGAGGAGTTGGGCACGGCCAGTGCCGAGATTGGAGAGATCGTGCAGGTCATCGAAGACATTGCCGACCAGACGAACCTGCTGGCACTCAACGCGGCCATTGAGGCAGCGCGGGCCGGCGAAGAAGGGAAGGGATTCGCCGTCGTGGCCGAGGAGGTTCGCGAACTGGCCGAGCGCACCACGTCTGCCACCCAGAAGATTGCCGACATGGTGGCCCAAATTCAGGCCCGCACCGACGAGGTGGTGGCCGCCATGGCGCAGGGCACGGACAAGGTAAAACAGGGCCTGTCGCTGACCGACGAGGCCGCGGACGCCTTCGACCAGATTGTGGACGCCATCGACGAGATGGTGGCGATGATCGACGAGATTGCAGCCGCCACCCAGCAGCAGTCTTCCACAACGCGCCAGATCGCCCAGAATGTCGACTCCATCTCGGGCGTGGCCGACGAGGTCTCCCTCTCGGCCACCGACCTGGCCAGCACAGCCGAGGACATGTCCGAGCAGGCCACCGCCCTGCAGGGGCTAATCGAGCACTTTTCGGTCGACGATGCAGCGGCCCCTGCACCTTCTCCGGACGGGCCGCGGGCACAGCCTGTGCCCGCGGCCTCGCATTCCAACGGTGCCTCGGCGAGAACGACGTAGTCCCTCGGGAGGGGTACAGTGTAGTTCCTGGGGAGGGGGACAGTGTAGTTCCTGGGGGAAATGGCGTAGCCCACACAGATCCGCCCGGAGCCCGGGGCGGGGCACGGCTCCATCCCCGCCCCCCAAGCCTCTCTAGAGTTTCGAGGCACAAACTGAGACGGGGGCTCGGGTTTAAATCTGAGGGCACCCTGTCGATAATCGAAGGGGAAGTTGGCTCCGTCTGCACTTTCCCAGGGGGCAGCACAGCGGACCCGGCGTCCGGCACGATTTTCCGCGGAGCCTTCCTGTATTTTTTCCGCCGCGCGCTGCCGCCTCTCCCGATGCACTCTGCGCCGCACCATGCGAAAATCCTCCGCCATTGGACTGCTTGCAGGCCTCGCCCTCATTCTGGGGGCCATCCTGCTGGGCAGCGGCTGGACGAAGTTTCTGGACCCAGCCTCCCTCCTGGTGGTGCTGGGCGGCACCGGCGCCGCCCTCACGGTAAGCCGCTCCTTTTCAGATCTGCGCACGGTCTCTGTGCAGGTCCAGGAGATTTTCACGTTCCGTCGCCCCTCCCTCCAACGTCACGTCGACCGGCTTACCAACTTCGGGCGCATTGCCCGCCGCGAGGGCGTGCTGGCGCTGGACCGACGGCTGAACGACGTGGACAACGATCTGCTCCGCTTCGGCCTCGAACTGACGGTGGACGGGATGGAGTCCGCAGAAGTGCGCGAGATGATGAACCAGCGCATCGCAGAGCAGCGCGAGCAGCGCCAACTGGCCCCGGAGGTGCTCACGACGGCCGGAACCTACGCCCCGGCGTTCGGCATGATCGGCACGCTCATTGGCCTTATTCAGATGCTCCAAAACCTGCAAGACCCTACCCAGATCGGGGCCGGGATGGCCACGGCCCTGGTGACCACGTTCTACGGGGCCGTCACGGCCAACCTCGTCTTCTTGCCCCTGAGCAACCGGGCCAGGGCCCAGAACCAGACGCGCAGAAAGGTCGAGTACATCGTGCGGGAGGGCACCCTGGCCATTGCCCGCGGCGAAAGCCCCCGAATGATTGAGCAGCGCCTTACCCATCTGGTGCACGACGACTCCGCCGGCCGCCCCGAAGCCCAGTCGGCCAAGGCCGGCGAGGAGACCGCCGAACGACAGCCCGCCGCGGCCGCGGCCTAAGTGCCCTGTCTCTCCCGCCCTCGTTTTTCCCATGCGCACGGACTCTTCTCTCGACGACAGCGCGGACGCGGATGACGACATGCCGACGGCGCCGTTTTGGATGACCACCTACGGGGACATCATGACGCTCCTCGTGACGTTTTTTGTGCTTCTCATTTCCATGTCGGAAGTGCGCATGAAAAAATTCCAGGACGCAATTAGCAACTTCCAGCGCCAGCCCGGCGTGTTTTCGGGACGCAACTCCGTTGTCCCGATCGACCACTCCACCTCCTCTGAGCAGTCGAAGGCGCGGAAGCGGAATCAAAAGTACCAGTCGTTCCTCGCCAAGCTGGAAGAAAAGGACTTGGACGACCAGATCCAGGCCAACCTGGTGGAGAACGGCATCCACGTCGTCATTGCCGACTCGCTCATGTTTCGGACCGGCCGCGCTCGCCTCATTGAGTCGTCCCGATCGATCTTGCGCGTACTGACCGATCTGCTGAGCGAGGACATCCGAACGGTGGTCGTGGAAGGACACACCGACGATCGCCCCATTGACACGAAGCGGTTTCCGTCGAACTGGGAGCTGTCCACGGCGCGGGCGGCCTCGTCGGTACGTTTTCTGCAGGAGAACGCCCCCGGGTACGAGCCCTCTCGCTTTACGGCGGTCGGCTACGGCCCGCACCACCCGCGGGCCTCGAACGATACGCCCGAGGGCCGCGCCCGCAATCGCCGTGTAGAAATCCTGTTCAGTTGGCGCTCATGGAACAGCGAGACGCCGCTTCAGAAACGCCTTCCGACTCCGTAGACGAGGAGCCGTCTTCCTCCGTCGTGGAGCGGCATTTTTGGGCCTTTCTCGTAGGCGGGGTCCTGCTGGCCGCCGGGGGCAGTGCCGCGGGGGTGTACCTGCAGTATTCTCAGGTCGACCGTGCGCTCCGCTCGGTCCCCTACGTGAAAGACGCGGCGCAGTGGGACGGCTCGGTCCCCTACGCCAACCGGGTGGCGCGCCTGCTCCCGTACGTAGACGCCTCTGCGGACAGCACAGGGGGAGCGCGCGAGTACGGATCGTTCACGCGCATGCAGGGCTTGGTCGTCAACCCGGCCGGCTCGGCAGGGGAGCGCTACCTCGCGGTAAGTCTCGCCTTCGAAGTGGAGTCGAGCAGCGTGGTGCAGGAGATCCAGCGGAAGAACGTCGTGATCCGGGACGCCGTCCTTGCCCTGCTTTCTGAGCAAACCGTCGACGAGCTTGCCGACCCCGACCGGCGCGATGCGCTTAAGCGTCGGCTTCGCGCCCGCGCCAACACCATCTTGGGCACCGGCACGGTAGACCGGCTTTACTTTACGGAATTCGTTTTGCAGTAGCCCCTTCCCTCGTTCCTCTGGATTGTAGCCCTGTGGCATGTCGAAGCCGCTGAGCCAGGAAGAGATCGACGTTCTGCTGGATGAGTCTCAGGACCGAGCCTCCTCGGAGACAGGCGCCCCGGACGGCGAGCGCAGCGCCGCCTCCCACGAAGATGCACAGCCGTACAATTTCAAGCGCCCGCGCCTCTTTTCGCAGGCGCAGAAGCGCGTGCTCAATCACGTGCACGAGTCCTTTGCGCGAGACCTGTCGGTGTACCTCTCGGCCCAGCTGCGCACCATCGTCGACATTTCCCTAACCTCCGTAGACCAGGTTCTGTACTCGGAGTTTGTAATGTCGAGTGCCCCGCCCTCCGCGCTGTACGTGCTGCAGGAGCCCGACCTGGATCACAAATCCATTTTCGAGATCGACCCCCGGCTGGTCGTCTACACCATTGAGAAGCTAATGGGGGGCGACGGCGAGCTGATGGCGGACGCCCGAGAGGTGTCGCCCATCGAGCAGCGGATTATGAGCCGGGTCATGAAACGGGCCTACCGCGAGTTGGAAGAGTCCTGGGAAAAGGCCTACGAGCTGTCGGTCGAGGAGGTGGCCTTCGAGTCAAACGCCGAGTTCGTTCAGATCATCCCGGCGGCCGAGCCGGCGCTCGTCGCCTCGTTCGACGTCCAGATTTACGACGAGCCGTCGTTCATCAACATCTGCTATCCGTACCTGATGCTGGAGCAGATGCTGGGGACATCGGGGATGGAGCAGTGGATTTCCAGTTCCACAACCCCGCCCCCGCCGGAGGTGCAAGAGCGCTACGAGAAGACCCTGCGCGCGACGAACGTCATGCTTAGTGCCGAGCTGGGGCGCACCGCCCTCCCCGTTTCCGAGCTGATGCAACTGCAGGAAGGCGACGTGATTCCCCTTGACCGCGAGACCGACGAGCCGGTGGAGGTTTACGTCAACGGCGAGCCCAAATTTAAGGCGGCGGCCGGACGCTCCGGCCCCCAGCGCGCCCTGCGCATTGCCGAGATCACGTCCCCGGCGAAGGCCCCTGATCACGACTCTCTGACTGCCAACGCAACCCATGACTCAGAACACGCTCTCGACGCACGTACAGAAATCGAAGGAGGCGCTGGCGGCGCTTCTGAAGAAGCTGCTGGGGACGGAGGTGCCGCTTGAGGCCGCCGCGCCCGATCGGCGTTCGGCCGAGCAGACCGCTGCACTGCGCCAGGAGGCGGCCTCACAGATGTGCCTGGAGGCGTCCGATCCGGCGGTTCTGGTGGGCCTGTCGTCCGACTGGGTGCCGGTGCTCTCGGAGGCCATGCTGGGCGAGCCCCTGGAGGTGGGGGCGGACGGCGCCGCCGACCTGGTGCAAGAGGTGGCCGCGCAGGCCTTTGGAACGGTACAGAGTACCCTCGCCGCGGAGGGGACCCCCCTGCCCTCCCTCCAGCTTGAGGCGGCCGGGCCCGGACAGCCCCCCGCGGGGCCAGACGGCCCGGCCTGGTACATCTCCTTCTCCGCCGAGCACGAGGGCTCTCGCCTCAACGGCTTCGTGCTACTGCCCGCCTCAAAGGAGACCGCCGAGGAACCGTCCCGCTCCCCTTCGTCGGAGTCCCGCTCGGCCACCGACTCGCCTTCACACGCAGCCCCCTCCGCGTCCTCGGAGGACACCGTCGACGTTGCCCCTGCCGCCTTCAGTGACCTGGGCGAGGAAAACCTGGAGGGAAGCGGCGAGGCGAACGACTTTGGGCTGCTGGCGGAGGTAAATCTGGAGGTGCGTGTGGAGCTGGGGCGGCGCGAACTGCCCCTGGCCGACGTGCTGAAGCTCACGACGGGCAGCGTCGTGGAGCTGGAGAAAATGGTGGGGGAGCCTCTCTCGGTGTACGCGAACGGACGGCTCATCGCAGAGGGAGAGGCAGTGGTCATCGATGAACAGTTTGGGGTGCGCATCACCAACCTCGCCTCCGAGACAAACCGGGACAAGGCGTTCTTCTGATTTCCTGTCTGCCTGCATGCGAAGGGAGCGGAGGCCAGCCGGCCTGGGCGTGGCATCGTTTTCGCAACCACTTTCGCCACGCGGGAACGCCCCGCGTCTGTGCTCTCTCATCGGCTGCCTGTCCGCATGCTGTCGCCGTTTTCCTCAACGCCGGGGGCGTTCTCTGCGTCCGACGCTTCCTCGTCCGTCTCCCCGCGCCGTCTGGCCCTGTACGGGCTCTGCCTGGTTGGAGCCATGGCCGTCCTCTGGGGCGCCACTCAAATTGCGCCCCAAAGCGGATCGTCCGCTGAGTCGGCCTCGCCGGACAACGCGGCCGCCTCCGCGGCCCCAGACGCGCCCCAGATCGAAATCTTTACCTGGGGAAACAGCGCTGCTGCGCTGCTGCTGGCAGCGGGAGCGCTCTACGCGCTGTACCTGCACCAGCAACGCGGCCCCGCGTCGTCGCCGTCGCGGATGCACACCGTTGGCAAGATGCCCCTCGGCCAGTCGCGTCACCTTCGCCTTGTGGCGTGTGGGGGTGAGGTACTATTGCTCGGCATCACCGACGACGACATCGTCTTGCTGAAAGCCTACCCTGACGATGCGTTCGAGGACTTGCATTCCGCCGTCCCCCCCGACGGCGATGCCCCCCCGCCCGGCGCGATGGACGCCCCCGACGGCCTGTCCGAGGGCTTCGGCGACGTGCTCGATCGGTTCACCCAGCGGGACGTCCGCGCGTAGCCGCCCCGCACGCCCCCCGAACAGTTCCCCTTGTGCCGCCTCTGCCCCGGATGCCCCGCCTTCTCTCCACCGCAACGCGCACCGGCTCGGTTCTGGCCCTTCTCGCACTGCTTCTGGGCCCGCCCCTCGGCGGCGCCCCACCCGCACACGGACAGAACGCGAGCGATCAGAACGCGAGCGATCCTGCCCGCCCAACAGCGCCGGCCGACACCGCAGGCCTGGACCTGGGGGGGCTGCCCCAGGTGGACCTGGCCCCCGCCGAAGACGGGTACGCCCTGCCGATACAGCTGCTCCTACTGCTTACGGTCCTCACCCTGGCGCCGGCCATCATCATTCTCATGACCAGCTTTACCCGGCTGGTCGTCGTTTTCAGCATCCTACGCACCGCCCTGGGCCTGCAGCAGTCGCCTCCCCGACAGGTCATCATCGGGCTATCGCTCTTCCTCTCGGTGTTCATCATGCAGCCGGTGCTGAACACCGTGCACCAGAACGCGCTGCGCCCCTACATGAACGGGCAGATTGCTCAGGAAGAGGCCTTCACGCGGGCCTCCACGCCCATGAAGCGCTTCATGCTAACGAACACGCGGGACAAGGACCTGATGCTCTTCATGGATCTGGGAGACATCGACCGTTTTGAGAGCCCGCAGGACGCGCCCCTGTACGTGGTGGTGCCCGCCTTCGTCATCAGCGAGCTGCGTATCGCCTTTCAGATCGGGTTCATGATTTTCCTTCCCTTCCTGATCGTGGACCTCATCGTGGCGAGCGTGCTCATGAGCATGGGGATGATGATGCTGCCGCCCGTGATGATCTCTCTTCCCATCAAGCTGCTGGTCTTCGTCCTGACGGACGGCTGGTACTTGATCGTGGAGTCGCTGGTGAAGGGATACCTGGGATAGCTCACTTCGGGCGCACGCGACGTGCGCTCCCGCCTCTCTTTTTCCCTCATTCTCCACTGCGCTTATGAATACCGACGTTGCAATTTTCTGGCTGCGCGAGGCCCTTCGGGCCGGATTCATGGTTGTGGGACCGGTGCTGGGCGCCGCACTGCTGGCCGGGCTCATCGTGAGTCTGTTCCAGGCGATCACGTCCATGCAGGAGATGACCCTGAGCTTTATTCCGAAGCTGCTGGCCATCGCAGTGGTGTTTTTCTTCCTCCTGCCCTGGATGATGGAGATGATGCTGGACTTTACGACGGAGATCTTCACGGCCATTCCCACCATTTCGCAGTGACGCCCCAGCCACGCGCCTCAACGCCGCCCCGTTTCCTTCTCGCCCAGGCCTCCTCACGTTCGTGCTCCAGACCCAGGACATTGTTCGCGTGCTGCTTGTCTTTGTGCGGATAAGCGGGCTGCTCGTTGCGGCCCCGTTTTTTGGACAGAGCAGCATTCCGGTGCGGGTGCGGGTGCTGGGCGGAGCGGTTCTGGCGTACGTGCTGGCCGGATTCGCCACGGGCCCTCTCCCTGCGTACGTTGGGCACGACGTGGGCTTTGTGCTGGTGATTCTGGTGGAGGCGGCAACAGGGCTGCTCATTGGCTTTACGGCGCGGCTTCTGTTCTGGGCCGTCAACTTCGCCGGCACCATCATGGGCTACCAGATGGCGCTGAGCCTTTCGCAGACCTACAACCCCATGACAGGCGCCGCCTCCAACCCCCTGGGCCAGATTTTGTCGTATACCTTCCTGCTGGCGTTCCTGCTCCTGGACGGCCATCACATGCTGCTCCGAGCGCTTGTGCGCTCGTTCGAGGTGCTCCCGCTGGGCGGAGGCCTGCTGGCCCCGAGTGGGCCCCTGCTGCTGGAGTGGATGGGGGCCTTCTTCCGCATCGCACTCCGCCTGGCCGCTCCCTTTCTGGTGCTGCTGTTTTTTGCCGACGTGGCCCTGGGCATCTTTGCCCGCCTCATCCCACAGGCCAACTTGTTCACCCTCAGCCTGCCGGCCAAGCTGTTGGTGGGCACCGCCATCTTCTTTGCGGTGGTGCAGGGCCTCTTCCCCACGTTTGCGCCCCTCGTCGACCGCATGGACCGCTTCGTGATGGAGCTCTTGCGTGCCCTTGTGCCGTCGTAGGCGCACCGTGCCCGCGGGAAAACTTTTCCGTCAGGTCCCGCAGTCTTTTCCGAGCTCCCTCCGTCCTCGCGCCCCCTCGCCTCCGCCCTGCTCGCCCTTTCCCCCCGTGGCCGATACGCAAGAGAAAGAATTTGACCCCACTCCCCGGCGTCTCGAAAAGGCGCGCGAGAAGGGGAACGTGCTGCGGGCCAAAGAGCCGGTGTCGGTGGGGCTGCTCATGACCGCCGTGGCGCTGTGCTCGGTGGGGGGCGCCGCCGCCTTCTCTACGCTCGAGCGCGTCGCGGCACGGCTGTTTCGGCAGTCCACGCAGACGCCCCTCACGGTCCCGTCCGTCCAAACGCTGACCCTCAACGTAGGCCTGGACCTCGCAGCGGTGCTGGCCCCGTTTTTCCTCGCCCTCTCCGTGGTTGCCGTGGCCCTGAACGTAGTGCAGTCGGGGTGGGCCCTCTCGTTTACGCCCCTGCAGCCCAAACTCAGCCGCATCAGTCCACTGCAGGGGCTGAAGCGTATTTTTTCGTCGAAGGGCGCGTTCGGGTTCGCGAAAGCGTTGCTCAAGATCGGCGCGGTGGGGCCGCTTACGTACCTCGCCGTGGAGCCGATGCTGCCAAAGATTCTGGACCTGCACACGCTACCGCTTCCGGCCATTCTCGATCACGCCCTGGGCTGGCTGTTCGAGCTGCTCTGGAAGATGCTGGCGGCACTTCTCGTGGTGGCTGCACTCGACTTTGCCTTCGAGTGGTGGAAGTACTACGAGGACCTGAAGATGAGCAAGAAAGAAATGGAAGACGAACAAAAAGAGACGGAGGGGGACCCGGAAATGGAGGAAAAGCGCCGTGAAAAGGCGCAGGAGTTGGCCAAGCAGCCCCGGATGGATCACGCCGTTATGAAGTCCGACACGGTGGTGACCAACCCCACGCACTACGCCATTGCGCTGCGGTACGACCCCGATGAGGCCCCGGCCCCGCGGGTGCTGGTGAAGGGCGTGCGGAAGCGCGCGCTCCGGATTAAGGAGCTCGCCGAGGAATTTGGGGTGCCGATGGTAGAAAACCGGTCGCTGGCACACGCCTTGTACGAGAATGTGCCGGAGGAGGAGGAAATCCCCGAAGACCTGTATCCGGCCGTGGCCACCATTCTTGCCGAGGTGTACCAAGGCGGCACGGCCTAGCCCCGCCCGGCTCCTTCCGCACCCGACGCCCCCAGACCACATTGCCCTCCCCGTCCGCGCCCCCCGATTCCAGCGCAGCTCCGGAGTCCGGCCTGTTCGCCGCCCGCACGCTCGACAGCGAAGTGGCCGTGGCCGCCGCCGTGGTGGCCATCCTGTTTGTGATGGTGGTGCCGCTCCCCAGCTTCCTGCTGGACTTTCTGCTGGCCACGGACATTGCCCTGAGCCTGGGGGTGCTCCTCACGGCCTTCTACGCGACCCGGCCGCTGGAATTTGCCATCTTCCCTGGGCTGCTCCTCACCACTACGCTCTTCCGCCTCTCACTCAACGTGGCGTCCACGCGGCTCATTCTGGGCGAGGCGGAGGCCGGCGCACTGATCAATGCGTTCGGCCAGTTTGTGGTGGCGGGCAACTACGTGGTGGGGGCCATTATCTTTCTGGTCCTCGTTATTATCAACTTCGTGGTCATCACAAAGGGGACCGAGCGCATCTCAGAAGTGGCCGCCCGCTTCACACTCGACGCCATGCCGGGCAAGCAAATGGCCATCGATGCGGACCTCAACTCCGGCTTGATCGACGAGAAGGAGGCCAAAGAGCGGCGCGAACAGGTCACCCAGGAGGCAGATTTTTACGGGGCGATGGACGGGGCCAGCAAGTTTGTAAAGGGGGAGGCCATCGCGGGCATTCTTATTACCGGAATCAACGTGGTGGGCGGCCTGGTGATCGGGGTTGCCCAGCACGGAATGTCGATCACAGAGGCCACGAGCGCGTTTACGCGGCTCTCGATTGGCGACGGGCTCGTGTCGCAAATCCCCGCCCTGCTGATCTCTACGGCCGCCGGCATCATCGTCTCCCGCGCCAGTGGCAAGGAGGGCTCCCTCGCGAGCGAGATGAAGGGCCAACTGGTCGAGAAGCTGCCCCCGCTGCTCATCACCGGGTCGTTCCTCATTCTCATGGGACTGGTGCCGGCTTTGCCCCTTGTCCCGTTCTGGCTGCTGGGGGCCGGGGTGCTGGGGCTCTGGTACACGCGCAGCCGCGAGGAGCGGGCGGAGGCCCAGGCCGAGGCGGAACGCCGCGAGGCGGAGGCCCAGGCCGAGGCGGACGACGAAGAAACCCCGTCGGACCTGCTGCTCGTGGACCCGCTGGAGCTGGAAATTGGGTATGGGCTGATCTCGCTCGTGGACCCGGACCAGGGGGGCGACCTCCTCGAACGGGTCAAGATGCTGCGGAAGCAACTGGCCGAAGAGCTGGGCATCGTCATTCCGCCGGTCCGCATCCGCGACAATGTGGACATGGACTCGAACCAGTACGTGATTAAGCTGCGCGGCAATCCCATTGGTAGCGGAGAGGTGATGCCCGGCTACAAGCTGGCCCTGTTGCCGGACAATGTCGACGAGGTGCCGCCCGGCATTCGCGTGGAGGACCCCACCTTCGGGCTCCCGGCCGTGTGGGTGGCGGAGCACAACCTGTCGGAGGCCGAGCGGATGGGGCTTACGGTGATCGAGCCGCCGGCCGTGATCACGACCCACCTTCTGGAGGAGCTCCGCAAAAATGCGTACCGGCTCCTCGACCGCCAAGAGGTGCAGGAAATGCTCGACAAGGTACGGGAGACGGCCCCCGCCCTCGTCGACGAACTGGTGCCGGACCTGCTCTCGCTCGGAAGCATCCGAAAAGTGCTTCAGCGGCTTTTGGAGGAGCGTGTGCCCATCCGGGACCTCGTCACAATCCTAGAGGCCCTGGCCGACCATGCCCCCCAGACCCAAACGGTGGAGGTGCTCACCGAGCACTGCCGCGCGGCCCTGGCCCCCACCATCACCCGCGAGTTTTCGGGCCCCGAAGGCCGCATCAAGGCCTTCGTCATCGATCCGTCTCTGGAGCAACACCTCCTGGAGCAGGCCGAGCAGGGCGCTCTCGACGCCAACACGCTGGGCCTGCAGCCCGAGCGCGCCGAGGCGTTTGTGGAAGCGGTGGACGAAAAGGCCCGACACCTCATTGGCAACGACCGCGCTCCGGTGCTGCTCACCTCCCCCGTCCTGCGCGCCACGCTCTATCAGTTTCTCGAACCCATGGTCTCCGACATCACGGTGCTCTCCTACAACGACCTCACCGCCGACGCTCCCGTGGACGTCGTCGACCAGGTAAGCATTCCCACCGGAACGTCCTCGTCCGCGGGTGCTGGGCTCTCGCCCATGACCCAGCCCTCATCCTAGCTCGTTCCGACGGCCCCCACGTCCGTTCCGCCTCGCTCCTTCTGTCCCATGACGGTAAAAACCCTAACCGGCCCCAGCATTCAGGCTGCCCTCTCGCGGGCGCGCACCGAGTTGGGGGACGACGTGGTGCTGATGGAGTCGACCCCGGCCACGGCCGAGTCGCCCGCCCGAATCGTCGTGGGGGTGGACCCGGCTGCTGCCGGCCGCTCCTCGCGTGGGCGGGTTCCCAAACCACCCGGCGACGGGCCGCTTCCCGTTCCCGAGGCTCCGCCAAGCAATGCCTCTGCCTCCGGCAAGCCCGCCAACGCCTCCAACAAGCAGCCTTCTGCCGCCCCAAACGCTTCCGCCCCCGGTACGTCGGGCAGTAGCGCTCCCGGCACGGACGACGACGCGTCTCTGCAGGACGGGGAGGGCACCGCCCCCACAGGCAACCGGTCCGACTTCGGACGGATGCTAAAAGAGCAGCGCGAGACCGGCCGGGGCCGCATTTTCCCTGTGTCGGACCACTCGCCCGACCCCGCATCCAGTGGCGCCTCGTCCTCCAACGACGCGTCGGCCCTCTTCTCGGACGAAACGTCCGCGTACGGCCCGTCATCCTCCGACGCCTTGCCCCAGGGCGCGCCCTCTTCGTCGTTTTCCGACGGCGCCGACAGGGACCCCAGCGCCCCGAGCCGGTGGGCCCAACATCCGCTCTACGACGTCCTGCGCGAGAAGGGCCTCCGCCCCGACACCGTCACCGCTCTCTTCAACGACCTGTCCGAGCGCGGCGTGGACCTGACCGGCAATTCCATGGAGGACCTACGCTGGGCCTTCGCCCAAGTGCTGTGCCGGCGCCTTGCCGTGGCCGCTCCGGAGTGCGGCCGGCCGCCCCTCGCATTGGTGGGCCCAGGCGGCGCTGGCAAAACCTCGCTCCTCCTCAAACTAGCCACCCACGGCACCCTGCTGGGCAGCGGAACCCCGGTGGTGGTGCACCTCCAGCCCGACGCGGACCGCCTCCCCGCCTACCAGAACCCGACGGCCCTGTACCAGCGGCACGGAATTCCCACGCAGAACGTGCGCACGGACGACGACATGGCCCGGGCTCTCAACCGCGCCCGGGACTTCGACCACGTCCTCATCGATACGCCCCCGCTCCCGCTCCCGCTCGACGCGGCCCGGCCAACCCTGCGCCGCTACGCCCGTCTCCTGCGCCCCCTCCGTTCCCTCCACGTGCACTTCGTACTGAGCGCCACGCACGCCTACGACAGCCTCGACGGCGACACGCTGCCCCACCTTCCACTCCGGCCCGAGGCCCTCGCGATCACGCACCTCGACGAGGCCGCCACGTGGGGACGCGTCGCAGAGTGGCTCCTGCGGCTCGATCCGCCGGTGCACTTCGTCTCGGAAGGCCGCCAGGTGCCCGCCGACGCACGGGGCTTCTCCCTCCGGTGGTTCGTGGACGACATGATGGACCTGTAGCCTCGTCGCCTCCCTCGCCGTTCCCGCTCGTCTCTCCTCGACCGGTCTCGCCTCCCGATGGAAGTAACCGCCAATACTGTTTCGTTTGCCAGCGGCAAGGGCGGCGTGGGAAAAAGCGTCGTGACGGTGAACCTGGCCGAGGCACTGGCCCAGGACGGCCACCGTGTGGCTCTGGTCGACGCCGACGTGGGGCAGAGCGACAGCCCTGTCCTTCTCAACGAGGCGCCGAACACGACGGTACTCGACACGGTGGACACCCGTCGCCCCGCGCACGCAGCCCTCCACGAAACCGCACGCGGCCTTACGCTCGTCCAGGCCGCCCGGCGCCCTCACCAGCGCCCCCGCATCGACGCCAGCGCCCTCTACACCGCCCTCGACGATGTTCTCGAACATCTGCGCGACGACCACGACCACGTGCTCATCGACGCCCCGGCCGGCACCGACGGCCCCGTACGCTGGGCCCTCGACCGGGCCGACCTTGGGGTGCTCGTGGTGGTGGGGGAGCCCACCGCCGTGGCCGATGCGTACCGGCTTGCCAAACTGCTCTGGACCGCTGATCCCGAGTACCCCCTGGGCATGGTCGTCAACTTTGCCGACGACGAGGCGGATGCGCACAGCGTCGCCGAACGCTTCGGCGCCATCACGCAGCGCTTTGTCGACCAGCAGCCCCCCCTGCTTGGCTGGGTGCCATTCGCACGGTCCGTCCGGCGGTCCGTCTCGGAGCAGACCCCCGTCGTGCGCAGCACGGGCCCGGCTCAGAGCGCGTTCACAACCCTGGCGGAGCGCGTCGTTCACGAGCCGTACGCGGCCGCCCCTGCCCTTTCCTAATCCCCTTCTCGTCTCTGTGTCCCAATCCTGCCTGGCCCGATGCTTTCCTCCACGTCCGGCTCCGTTCACAGACTCATCGCCCACGCGAGCGGGCTGTTCGGCGTTCTGGTCTTTCTGCAGCAGATGTGGGACGGGGCCGCGCTCGACCACGTCTTGCTGACCGCCACCACCTCAGGCCTGATCGCCTATCTGACCCTGGCCCTGGGCGTCGTGGCCGCCCAGCGCATCGTCCGGCAAGACGCCGCCCCCGATCCCG
>CAZFJR010000002.1:72772-80350 GCA_964519235.1 uncultured Salinivenus sp.
GCCCCCGATCCCGGCGAGGCCCCCGACGCCCCAAACGCGTCCGCCTCCGAGCAGGCCGCGGACGCCCCCGAGAACGCCCCGGAGCCGCAAGCGGCCTGAGGGCCTCCCGACGCCCCTTCCCTCGCTGACCCTACCCTGCCATGGATCGTGACCTGCAACCCCTTGTCGAGCGGTACCTCGACGCCCCTACCGCGGAGAACCGAGAAGCCGTCGTGCTGGCGGCCCTGCCGCTCGTGCGCTCCATCATCGGAAAGGTGAACGTGCCCGATCATCTTCTCGCCGCGCACGAAGACCTCGAGCACGTGGGCATCATCGGCCTGCTCGAAGCGCTGGACAACTACGACCCCGACAAGGCCCGCTTCGCTACCCACGCCTATCGCCGCATCCGAGGCAGCGTCATCGATTACCTGCGCTCCATCGACGTGCTCTCGCGCGACAAACGCAAGAAGATGGGGGCCGTGCAGGACGCGCTCTCTACGCTCCGGCAGATGCTGGGCGACGAGCCCTCCGACAAGGACGTGGCCGACTACATGGGCCTCTCAGTCGACGAGTACCACGAGGTGCTCCGCGAGGCGCAGCGCCGCTTCTCTCTCTCGCTCTCTAAGCCCATCGACGAGGACGAGCAAACGGTGCTCGATGTCCTCCCCAACGACGATGCGACGGCAGGCTTCGAGCGTTTTGAGCGCGCTTCTACCCAGAAGCATCTTCGCAATCTTATCCAAACTCTTCCGGAGCGGCAGCAGACCATTTTGGGACTGTACTACACCGAGGGCCTTACGTTGAGCGAGGTGGGCGACGTGCTCGACCTCAGCGCCGCGCGGATCTCGCAGCTCCTCGGGAAAATCCAACTCACGCTGCAGTCCAAGATGGAAGAGATGGCGCTGTAGCCCCGCCCCCTGCGGTTCGCCCTTGGTGGCAGAGCAGGCCCGCTAGCGGTTCTTGGCCTGGCGGATGGACACCTCAACGGCCTCCGGGAGCTGCACCTGTGCCAGCCGCGCCACCAGGTCCGGCCCCGCTTCCCACACCTCGATGGCCCGGTGATGAATGTGCTGGGCAAAGGGGGGCTCCTCCGTTCCGTCTCCCTCGCCGCCCGCCTCCACGTTTTTTCCCACCGGAAGCGGCACCGCGACGGGCGTGCGGTGGTGGTGCGCAGATACAAAGCGGATGATCTGCTCCACGGCCCCGTCCACGATTTGGTGGTCCGTCCCGGACAGGCGAATCTGGAGGGCTGGAGGGTCTTTGCGGCCCCGCGTGGGAACGGCGCTCGGCATTGCCGACGGCGCCACCCCGACCAGGCGCCCACGGCCCTGATAGCCCCGAGCCCGGAGGTCGCTCTCGAGCTTGAGCAGGGCCCGCTCCTGCTCCTCTGCGCGCTCGTGCCAGCAGCGATGGGCCGGCCACGGCCAGCCAAGCGCATCGAAGAGGGCCACGGCCCCGGTGCCGTCGGTATGCAGGAACACGTCGTCCCCACACCACCAGCAGTCGAGCCGACAGGTGAGGGGATGCCCCAACTCTTGTAGGCTCCAGTCCTGGCGAATCTCGGGCATGGTGTCGCAGTCGTGACTCGCCCCTGCAGACGCGGAGGCGGGTGCCGCGGTCGGCTCCAGAGACCGCCACGTTCCGTCGTCCCCCCCGACCATTCGGATCAGTTGGTCGCACCGGCGGCAGGTCTTGAGATAGGTATCGGGCTCGGAGGCATCAGGAGCGCGGTTGGGGGCGGATGGGCGGGAGCGAGCGTCGGTCATGCGGTGCGTGCGCTGAGGACGGAGATTAAACGGGCCGGGTGCGGATGTGTGTATATGTGTTTTCTGGTACCGACGTGGGCGGCGCGGGATCTCGTTGCTCGTGCCTCTTCCACAGTTTTCGCACACGGCCTCCGTCCCTTGTCCGTCGCCACGCTGAGCGTGCCAGGCCCGCCGACGGGCTCGTTGCACAGTCCCGACGACATTCACAGTCCCGACGACATTACAGGACGATACGGGACGACATTTCAGGAGATGGGGCAATTTCTTCCCTGCACCGAACTCCTTCTGCCGAAGTGACACCCCCGACGCCCGCGAGCACAGGACAGGCCGCCTGGCCTGGATATTGTTCGGACGGGACTGTCCACATGAGCGGCAGAACTGCGCTCGTGCGCTTGTCCTCGCGACACCTGCCTCACACCTCCTTCCCTATTTGTATGCACCACACCCTGCAGACCCCCAACGGTCGCGTCCTGGGGCTCCGCCTCGATCCCTCCAGCCTCGGCGACGAATTTTACGACGTGCTTGCGTGGGCGGACGACCATTTCCCGTCGTACTTCGTCGAGCAGACCGACGAGCACGTGTACGTTTGCGCGGACGTCCTCCGGAAGATGGAAACCTCCGAGCGCGAGGCGCTCCGCACCGAACCGCTGTCCGCGGGCGAACAAGGCTTGACCGCCGAGCCCGAGCAGGAATCAGGCGGCGGGAGTGGCCAAGACGATGAGGATGGCGGGGCCATTGCCGAACCATCCGGACGGTAGCGAGGAATTCGTTTCCGTCGGGGCGGGCTCCGTCCCCTTCCGCGTTCACCCATCCCCTTCCGCGTTCACCAGCGTTGCCCCCGCTCCATCACGGTGGGCCCTCCGCAACGGCCTAGGCGCGAATGGTCGTTTAACATAAACGTTACGCTTCCGATAGTTATAACCACGCCCACCGTTCCTCTCTTAACGGCCATGCAGAATGTCTCCCTGTCCACACATTTCCTCGACGGATACGGACTCCAGTTCGGAGGCGGAGTCCGGGACCGCGATGGAACCGCCCCAGAAACCGGAGAACACGCGCCACAGAAATAAAACTGGACGTGCAGGGCCCGAGGACCAGATGGGCCCGTCCGCGTGGCTTCTTCTTGCATTTGGGGGCGTGGCCGTCGCCGCCGGGGGCACCGTCCTCGGGGCCTGCCTCTCGGGATCGGTATGGGCAGGAGGTGGGATTCTTGGGACTGGTGTGCTCCTGACAACAGCGCTTTCCGTGCACGTGGCACGGCACGTGGGACAGTCCGCCCGGCGCCTGCTGAATGCCACGGAGGCGGGCCAGTCCGGCGTGACGGAGGCAGGACACGGGCCGTCGACCGGCGTGGTGGACGCGCTCGACCGTCGCCTCCATCGCCTCTCCCAAAACGCGCACCGGAGACGGGAGCACATGGCGGCCCTCATGCAGCTGATGAACCGGACCAGCACCGAGGAGGACCTCGAGGATGCCTTTCGGGCGTTTCTGCGCGAGGTGCGCGAGGGGACATCGGCCACGTACGCCGCCCTCAGCATCTTTGGCGAGGATGGAGACATCAAGGAGTTTTTTACGCTCGGCATGAGCGAGGCCGAGAAGGAGGACATTGGCCGCCTTCCGGAAGGAAAGGGGCTGCTCGGTCACATCCACGAGCAGCAGGAGACGCTGCGGCTCGACGACATGCGTGAGCACAGCGCGTCGGTCGGGTTTCCGGAGGGGCATCCGCCTATGCAGTCGCTGCTGGCCGCTCCGATCACGCATGAGGGCACGCCGCTCGGCAACCTCTACCTCTCGGACAAAGAAGACGTGGCGGTCTTCGACGCCGTCGACGAGCAGTTTGTGGAGAGCGCCGCCGAGGCCGCTGCGGTTCTCATCAACGAGAAGCGGTCGACAATCGAGAACCGGCGCGTCCGTGAAATGCTTCGCCATGAGACACGGGCAATTGCGGACGTGCTGGACAAGCTGTCTGCAGGAACCCTCACCGTCGACATTCCGTCGGAGAGCGCCGACGAGGACATTGGGCGGGTTTGGGGCCGGCTGCAAGACACAGCCGACAACCTCCGAGACGTCCTCCGCGAAGTTCGGGCCGCAAGTCGCGAGGTATCCGAGACATCCGAGCAAATTTCCGGGACCGCGGATGAGATGTCGGCCGGGGTCGAGGAGCAATCGGCGCAGGTCGAAGAGGTCGCCTCCGCGATGGAGGAGATGTCACGCACCATTGCCGAAAACGCCGAGACCGTTGAGCGCACATCTCAGCGGGCCGAAAGCGCCCAGCAGGCCGCTCGCCAGAACGGCGAGGTGATCTACCAGACGATCGAAAAGATGGAGCAACTCGGAACGGTCGTCGCCCGCTCTGCCGAGACCGTCGACCGGCTGGCGCAGTCCAGCGAGGAAATTGGAGCGGTCATCGCGACGATCGATGAGATTGCCGACCAGACGAACCTGCTGGCGCTCAACGCGGCCATTGAGGCAGCGCGGGCCGAGGGCGAGTCTCGCCAGGACGGGCAGGGGTTTGCCGTCGTGGCGGAGGAGATCCGCGAGTTGGCGGAACGGACGTCGCAGGCCACCGAGCGTATCGAAGCAATGATTACCTCCGTGCAAGAGGATGCCGAGGAAGCCGTATCCGCCATGAACAGGGGACAACGGGAGGTCCGAAGCGGCATCGAGATGGCCGATGAGGCCGGTGCAGCTCTGGACGGCATCATCGGGGATGTCCAACAGGTGACCGATGCCATCGGCGACATTGCGGCCGCGACTGAGGAGCAGTCGGCTACGAGTGAACAGATCTCACGGTCCGTCAACGAGATTTCTACGGTTGCCTCTCAAAACGCCCGCGGTGTCACTCAAATCGCGGACTCCACCGAGGCCCTGAATAATCTTTCCGACCGTCTCGTTGGAAGGGTTGAGCAGTTCACCCTCGGGGCCCGCGGCGGTAGCGGTGTGCGCAGTGACGAGACCCGCAATCACGAGACCCGCGACCACGAGCGGGACGGCCGCTTGGCAAGAACGTGACGCCCCCCAAGCCCCCAAGAGGATGCCCTCGACGGGGCGAGTTCCAAGCAACGCCTCGTGTGGCTTGTCGTCGCCACGGGCTTTGATGCACCGCGAGATTTACTCGCCGCTGCCCGCTGAGCGAGAAACGTGGCCGCAGCCCTCCAATGCCCGCCCCTGGTCTCTTCCTCCCTAGCGTAGAAGGCCTCCGCTTAGACGATCCAACGCGCGTCGAGTTGTCTCGCAGAGACTCTCGGGACTGCCTTCCGTGAACCAGGCGAACATCGTCGCAGTCGCTCCGAGAAACGGCGCCCCGGGTTTCTGTCCCAGCAGCATTGCAGGTGCGCGGCCTAGAAGCAAGATGGCGCTAAAAATGATAAAAAGGTGTTTTACTACTATTTTAGAGAACCTTACCCGTGCTCCTGCGAATGATTTTTGTCGGGCAGTGGGCCCGTTTTTCGGGCGCTTTTTCCTCTTGCATACTATCACTCCAGCATACTAGCGGCGGCTTTCCTTCCGATGTTCGGGAGGAGGTCCCTGAAGCCCCACAGCCGTTTGGCTGCCAGCACCGCCCCAGTCTCCTCCGCGGAGCTGCTTCCCCCTTTCCGCTTCCCTCCCTCACCAATTCGTGTCGGTATGGACTACGATGCCATCGTGATTGGGGCCGGTCACAACGGCCTCAGCACCGCCGCCTATCTGTCGCAGGCCGGCTACCGGGTTGGCGTCTTCGAGCGTCGCGACACGGTGGGTGGCGCCATCGCCACCGAGGAGGTCGTGCCGGGCTACCAGTTCGACCTGGGCGGCAGCGCGCACATCCTCGTCCGTCTCACGCCCCTCGTGGAGGAGCTGGAACTCCGGCGCTACGGCCTCGAGTACATCGAGCTCGACCCGCTCTTTTCGGCACCTTCGCCCGAGGGCCCGCCCCTTTACGTGTGGCGCGACCCGGACCGCACCGCCGCCGGCCTCAACGAGGCTGTGCCAGGGGCAGGCGATCGATACCGGTCGTTTCTGGACGACTGGTCGCAGTTCGCCCAGGCGCTCAAGAACATGTTTCTGGCCGAGCCAACTCCCTGGCAGCTGGGCCGCTCGATGCTGTTCGAGACGACCACGCCCCTGCCCTGGTCGGCCGCCGCCCGCACCATTTCCCGGCCGTACGGCGCCGTCGTCCGGCAGTACTTCGAGGAGGAGCGCGTGCAGGCCTTGCTGGCGTGGATGGCCGCGCAGTCCGGCCCGCCGCCGGGCACGGCGCTCTCCGCCCCGTTCGTGCTCTGGCACCCGCTCTACCACGAAAGCGGGGTGGCCCGCCCGCGCGGCGGCTCCGGCATGCTTGCGCAGGCCCTGCGCCGCCATGTTGAGTCGCACGGCGGGGCCGTACACACTGGCGCCCCGGTCGATGAAATTCTGGTGGAGGACAGGGCGGCCGCCGGGGTGCGGGTGAACGACCGTGTCTACACCGCCCGGGCCGTGTGCGCGGCCACCCACATCCGCGAGACGTACAACCACCTGCTGCCCGACGCGCACCACCCGCCGGAGGCCGGCACCCTGCGAGTGGGGAACGGATTTGGGGCGATGCTGCGACTGGCACTCAACGCTCCCGTGGAATACGCAAACGCCCCTTCCAAGCAGACTCGGACGGGCCTGCAGCTGCTCTGCCGGTCCATCGACCAGATCGAACAGGCCTACGGCGACTTCAAGGCCAGCCGGCCCGCCGAGGACCCGCCGCTTGTGGCCATGACGTTCAGTGCCGTCGACGATACGCTGGCGCCCGAGGGTGGGGAGGTGCTCTGGCTCTGGGGCCAGTACTTTCCGTATGAGCTGGCGGGGGATCGGACCTGGGACGCCATCGGCGACCGCGTCGCTGGACGCCTCCTGGACGCCTTCGAGCGGTATGCCCCCGGCACCCGCGAGAAGGTGGTGGGGCACCTCTTTCAGGACCCCGCCTGGCTGGAGGAGCACCTCGCCCTTCCCCACGGCAATGTGATGCACCTGGAGATGGACCTCGACCAGATGTTCGCGGCGCGCCCGTCGCTGGAGCACCCGACCTACCGAGGGCCGGTCGATGGGCTGTACCTAACGGGGGCCAGCACGCACCCGGGCGGGGGGATCATGGGGGCGTCGGGGCGAAACGCGGCCCGCGTGATGCTGCGCGACCTCAGCTCGTGGGTCGAACGAGTGGCACTTGGGTAGTCCCCCCCTGAAACCGAGGCTCCGCCCAACAGAACCGTACCGGGGCGCTTCGCCCCCGCGCGTTTTCCACTGTCCTCGACAGGACGACTTCCCCCAGTCTCCAGGCTCGTGGCTGCCAGAGCAGGAGTCCCGCATTTCCACAGGGGCTGCGGAGATGTGGGAAAGTCCCTGCGGGTCTAGGAGTTGCCAACGCGATTTGGAGCACTCGTGACTGCTCGTCAGCGGGATCTGCTTGCAGAGCGATAGAGCATACTTTTGCACCAACATCTGGGTGAACTCAAGGTCGAACCCGATCGAACACGCGAGAAATGAGCGCTGCGAACGGGCCATCAATCTCCCGCCGTCTCCGATACCCCTCGAAGGGAAATCCACCTTCGAGGCCGTGGACAGCAAGAATCAGCAAGAACCAGCACCGACCCGTGGGAGAGAGGCCGGACCAGCATTCGAGCCGGAGGGGAGTAGCCTTTCGAAGCAGGCCCTACGTGCCACCTGGCCTTGATGCAAATGGCGAACAGGCAACCTCCAGCAGCGAATCGCACCTCCCTCGCAGTGTACACAGCTGAACACTGTGAGCTCTTGCTTTCGATGATAACAAAAATCAAAACCCCGCTCAGCGCCAGCCAAGCGGGGTTTTGAAGGCACAAGGGCGGGCCCG
>CAZFJR010000003.1:0-13872 GCA_964519235.1 uncultured Salinivenus sp.
AACGAGAACTACCTGAACCACGAGAGTGGCCTGTGGTCCTGGCTGACGACGAGGGACCACAAGCGAATTGGGATCTTGTATCTGATCTCGCTTGCGGCTGTCTTTCTCGTGGCAGGCGTCTTGGCAATCTTCATGCGCCTGGAGCTGAGCGGGCCCGACCAGACCATCATGAGCAACGACACCTACAACCAGGTGTTTACGATGCACGGCATCATGATGGTCTTTCTCTTCCTCGTGCCCTCCATTCCGGCCATTCTGGGCAACTTCGTGTTGCCGATGCAAATTGGGGCGAAGGACGTGGCATTTCCTCGGTTGAATCTAGCCTCGTGGTACGTGTACATGGCCGGGGCCATTCTCACCATCGCGGCGGTGGTGCTCGGTGGGGTGGATACCGGTTGGACCTTCTACACGCCGTACTCGAAGGCGACAGGGGGCGGGGTGATGTGGATGACGGCGGCCATCTTCGTGGCGGGCTTCGCATCGATCTTCACGGGCATCAACTTTATCGTGACCACCCACAAGATGCGGGCACCGGGGATGACCTGGAACCGCCTCCCGCTTTTCGTGTGGGGACTTTACGCCACCAGCATTGTGCAGGTTCTTGCGACACCCGTCATCGGCATCACGATGCTGCTCCTCATCCTAGAGCAGACGCTCCAGATCGGCATCTTCGATCCGGCCCTCGGTGGAGACCCAGTGCTGTTCCAGCATTTCTTCTGGTTTTACAGCCACCCGGCCGTTTACATCATGATCCTGCCGGCGTTCGGCATCCTGTCGGAGCTCATCGCGACCTTCTCGCGCTCGCGCATCTTCGGGTACCGGGCCATCGCGCTCTCGTCGGTTGCCATCGCCATGCTCGGCTTCCTGGTGTGGGGCCACCACATGTTCGTGAGTGGACAGTCGGCCATTTCCTCGATTGTCTTTTCGCTGATCACGTACCTCATCGGCATCCCTTCGGGCATCAAGGTCTTTAACTGGGTGGCCACCCTGTACAAGGGATCCATCTGGCTGCAGACGCCGATGCTGTACGCCCTGAGCTTCTTGTTCCTCTTTACGATCGGCGGGTTTACAGGCATCATGGTCGGCGTACTGGCCGTGGACGTGCACCTGCACGACACGTACTACGTCGTGGCGCACTTCCACTACGTGATGATGGGCGGCTCGGTGGTCGCGCTGCTTGGCGGTATGCACTACTGGTGGCCCAAAATCACCGGACGCATGTACAACGAGACGCTTGCCAAGATCGCGGCCGCGCTGGTCTTCGTTGGTTTCAACCTGACCTTCTTCCCGCAGCTGGTACTTGGCTCGCGGGGCATGCCACGCCGCTACGCCAACTACGCCGACCGCTTCGCCGGTCTGCACGAACTTTCGACCTACGGGTCCTGGGTGCTGGGCGCGGGGCTCTTCCTGATTCTGGGCTACGCCCTCTGGTCGCTGGCGTACGGAGAAGACGCCCCGGCCAACCCGTGGGGCGCCACGACGCTGGAATGGACCAATGTGGCCGCCATCCCGGACCACCACAACTTTAAGCGGACGCCGCTGGTGACGCGTGGCCCCTACGACTTTCACCTGGCCGACGAGGTGTTCGGGGGCGGCGACGGGACAGCCCTCGGCGACGATGTGCCCCGCATCCCGGAGCCTGCTCCCTCTGCGCCCACCGAGGAGAACACTGCAGAGTCGGCGAGCGCGTAGTGGCACGCCCCCCCTGTACCCTGTCTCACGAGACCCCCTGACGGCTCATGGCTACGGAAACAGCCCCGGCTCCCACCGAGACGGACGCCGAGCACGACCACCATCCGGCCCACCTCGAGCACCACTTCGTTTCGTCGAGGCAGCAGTTCGACTCGGCGAAGCTTGGAATGTGGGTGTTCCTGATCACGGAGGTGCTGCTGTTTAGCGGCATGTTCGTCGCCTACGCCGTCTTCCGGCAGTGGAACCCGGAGGCCTTCGTTGCCGCCAGCGGCACGCTCGACCAGATGTGGGGCACGATCAACACCGTCGTGCTCCTTACCTCGTCGCTGACGGTGGCCCTCTCGATCCACTACATCAAGCAGGACAAGGTGAAGCAGTGTATTTCCTATCTGCTCACCACCCTTGGGCTCGCCGGGGTGTTCATGGTCATCAAGTACGTCGAGTATACCTCCAAATTCGAGCATGGGATTTACCCTGGGGCTGCTTTCGACCCGCACGGAGCCCACTACGAGCACCTGGCTGGAATGGCGGCCGTCCCGCAGTTCTTCAGCATCTACTTCGTGATGACCGGCATCCACGGGCTCCACGTGATCATCGGGATGATTGTCATCGGGGCCATTGCCTTTATGGCGTGGCGGGGCTCCTTCAGCAGCGAGTGGTACACTCCTGTGGAGCTGACGGGGCTCTACTGGCACCTGGTTGACATCGTTTGGATTTTCCTCTTCCCGCTGCTTTACCTCATCTGACGCTCCCTGAATCGGGGCTGCCTCAGCCGAGCCCCCACCATGAAGATGCCCGCGGCTCCTCAGCAATCAGTGACCGTATCCAGTGACGACATGACGCCTGACTCGTAAGGGCAAAGACGCCTTCGCGTACCCTGTGTCATGTGCTCCGTCCTCTTTCTAACTCGGAGAATGACGGCGGACATCGTTGCGTTCAGCAACCGAGCTTCCCAACACGTTCACGACATTATGGCGCACGACGGCCCACACATCGTTCCCAAGTCTGTTCTCCTGAAGGTGTTTGGGGGCCTCATTGTCCTAACGGCCCTTACCGTAGCCGCGGCGTACGTGCCCCTTGGCTCGCTCGACGTCCCCGTAGCGATCGCCATTGCGACGGTGAAGGCCGGCCTTGTGGTGCTGTTTTTCATGCACCTGAAGTACGACAACTCCGTCAACGCACTGACCTTCACGATCGGCACCATTTTCGTCGTCGTGTTTGTTGCCATCACGCTGCTCGACACAGCCTTCCGGGGCGACCTTGGAAACGTGGACCAGCGGACGATCCAGGAGATTCGGGCACAGCAGGAGCGGCAAGAGCAGCAGGCAATTCCCGCCGATTCGTTGCGAATTGCTCCAGCCGATTATCCGGACCAGGACCAAGGGGCAAGCATGGGGACGGAAGGCGGATCGTAGCCTCTCTTCGCCTGGAGGGCGGTTCCACACTGTCCCCGCACCGCGTAGAACCTTCTTGAATCTTTCGTGTACCAGACGTAGGGTCACTAAGGCAGGCAGTGCCCTGCTTGTTCACCTCTCCCGTTCGATGAATCGTGGCCGTTTCCGCCGCGCGCAATGCTTCTTCTGTTCTCGGGACTCGTCGGCCTCACCTTTTTTGCACTCCTGGTCTGGGCTGGGACAATGGTGTACCGGCTCTACAATCCGGAGCACCCCCGCCCTTTCGACGAGCACCCCGCCGTACAGCGAGAAAGAGCAGCTGCGAAGGGCGAGCGTGTGTCGGTGGGGGTGCGCGAGATTCGGGCCGATCGGCGGCGCAAGCAACGTACCGAGAGCGACTGCCAGGAGTACACGTGGGGACGCTCGGACGGCATTCCGGAGGCGTGGCGGGAAAACCTGTGGGCCCGGCGCAACTAAGCCCAGGCGGGCCGCCTGCCCGAAGCGTTACGAGTCGATCTCGTTTTCGTCCACCTGCTCCTGGAGAAAGGTAGCGACCGCCCCGTACGTGTTTTTTAGAACCGGTGGATGAGGCTCCTCCCCAGTGCGGTGAGTGATTCCCTTCACGATGTAGCACGGGACCCCGTGCTGCGCCGCCACATACGCGACGGCGTAGCCGGTGCTGTCTCGCATGTCAGCAATTCGTTCCCAGTAGCTCCGCGCCTCTGCGTTCTCATCATCGGTGTGGTCCTGGGTTACGAGCGTTCCCTCGTCCGAAAGACGTGAAAGGTCGGCGAGTGGCATGCGGGGATAGGCCGGATCGTCCAGGGCCACTCGGTCGCCCTCCAGAACGAATGTGGCGCCCATGAGCGTTCCAGGCTCCACCGCGTCTCCGAGAGCGGCAGCGCCTCCTGCGTGTACGAGCACATCCACCTCGTGCTGCCGAAGGAGCCGTTCGGTTTCCAGCGTGGCCTTGATCTTTCCGGGCCCGGTCGCCACGACAAGGAGCTCGTTGGACCTTACGTGCTGGCCTTCCTCTAGGCTGTCGAGGCGGCCGCCCATGCGCTGCTCCACAAACGGTCCTGCCTCGCTGGGGGTTGCAAAGACGATCCCAAGCATCGAACACCCTTGGTTTTGGAAAGTATGACGGGTGGCGTACAGCACGCCCGGCCATAACCAACGAAACTCCCAAACGAATGTCAGGCCCTGCATGAAGGTTACCGAGCATTTTGATCAAGCGTCAGAGCCCCTCATTTCCTACGAGATCGTTCCCCCCAGGCGTGGAGGATCGGCGGATCAGATCCTTCGGGTGGTGGAAGAGCTCATGCCCTACGACCCGCCTTTTATTGACGTTACCAGTCACTCGGCGGAAGTCGAGTACAAGCAACAGGAGGATGGAACCTGGAAGCGGTGCGTGAAGCGGAAGCGGCCCGGAACCATCGGCCTCTGTGCCGCCATCGAGGCCCGCTTCGGGATCGATACTGTGCCGCACTTGCTCTGCAAGGGGTTCACCCGCGAAGAGACCGAGGACGCGCTCATCGAGCTCAACTACCTGGGCGTCGAGAACGTGCTCGCCATTCGAGGAGATGACAAGGGGTACGAGAAGTCGATCTCGGACAACCGCTCGCAAAACGAGCAAGCCGCAGACCTGGTGAAACAGGTCCAGGACATGAACGACGGGGAGTATCTGGAGGACCTCATGAACGCGGAGCCCACGGACTTCTGCGTGGGGGTTGGAGGCTACCCGGAAAGTCACTTCGAGGCGCCCAACTTAGCCTGGGACATCATGCGGCTGAAGGAAAAGGTGGATGCCGGGGCGGACTACGTCGTCACGCAGATGTTCTTCGACAACGAGTACTTCTTTAACTTCGTCGACAAATGCCGCGAGGTCGGCATCGAGGTACCCATCGTGCCCGGCATCAAGATTTTGAAGCGGAAGCGCCACCTGCGCCTACTTCCCAAGCATTTTCACACAGAGATTCCAGAGGAACTGGCCGCTCAGGTCGACGCCGCCGACCCGGACGATGTGGAGAACATTGGGGTGGACTGGGCGATCCGTCAGACCCGAGAGCTGATGCAGGCTGGTGTGCCGTGTGTCCACTTCTACATCATGTCCAGCGCAGACACGGTAAAGAAGGTCGTAGAGCCTCTTCACCAAATGGCGTAGAGTGGCGTAGAGGACAGCGCGCGAACAGGACAGCATGCCGACAGGGCACAGCATGCCGACAGGGCATCAACGGACGCCAGGACGACGTTGAACGTGCCGGAGACCTACCAACCACAGCAAAGGGCCCGCCCCACATCGGGGACGGGCCCTTTTTGCTAAGGGTAGTTTGTTGGCAAGGGTAGTTTGTTGTTAGGGGCAGGTTGTGGGAAGCGGTCGCTGCCCCCTACGGTCTATCGGTGCGCGTCTTTGTCTTTGCTGCGCAGCTTCGACTTGTACTTTTCGAGCTGGCGCCGCAAATGGTCGACGCAAAGATTGATGGCCTCCTCGTGGTTGGTGGCCGTGTCCTCTGCGGAGAGGCGTTGCTGGTACACGTCGATGTTGATGGAGGCCGTCTTATTTTCGGCCGGGGAGTTGTCTTCTCCGAGGATAACGTGTGCACTGACGATCCCGTCGTAAAACTGTTCGAGCTTTGCCGTACGGTCGCGCGCGTACTCCCGAACGCGGTCGCTCACGTCGACGTGGCGCGTGGTCACTTGGGTCTGAAAAGCCATAAGGCATGCCTCAAGATTGTGTGCAAGAGAGCGATTCCCCGCCACGCGGGGCTTCTCACATCCTGTTTCCTCGGGAGATGTTTCCGGAACTTCGTACTCGGGCAGGGGGGCGAACCGGCGGCCAGGGCCACTAGCGCCTACAGAGAGACGGGGGCAAATGCGCTGAGGTATCGATCTTCCCGCTCTCGCATTGCCGCCTGACCTGCGTCGGTAGCGTCGTCGTGCCCGACTAGGTGCAAGACGCCGTGAACCACGTAGCGGTAGGCCTCCGCCTCGAAGGACGCCCCGAACTCTTCGTGTCGCTCCGCCGCGGTGTCAAGGTCCACGTACACTTCTCCCTCCACGGCCGTCTTCCCTCCGTCCGTGACTCGTTCGCCCGGTGCGCCCTCTGCCGCCTCTTCGCCCACGTGGAAGGGGGCGGAAGTGGACCGGAGGGAGAACGACAAGACGTCCGTGTTGTACTCGTGGTCGAGGTATGACTGGTTGAGGCGCCGAACGGTATCGTGCCCAGTAAGCACTACGTTTAGGCGGAGCAGAGAGGCCTTTTCGGCATCGAGCACCTGCTGGATCACCGTGCGCAGCGCATCTTCATTGAGGCGGCGCGAGGGATGATCCTGCTCGATGGCGAGGCGCTCTGGCGGGGCGTCGGGCACGGTGCATGAGGGAGGCTTAGGACAAAACGGGCATCCTGCAACGGCGACGGGTTCTAGGAGGATCCTCCCGAGGAGAAGGGGTCGACCTGCGCGGTGGGATCAATGTCTGAAAGGTCAAAGTCTTCCATCTCTTGCTCCGTCTGAGACGGCGGAGAGGCCTCCTCGTCAAGCGCCTCCACTTCCAGGGCGTGAAGCCCTTTCGGCCCGTCGTTCATTTCGAAACGAACCCGCTGGTCGCTCTCAAGTGTCTTGAAGTCGTCGTCCGATTGGATGTTCGAGTAGTGGACGAACACGTCGTCCCCGCCGTCGGGATGGTGAATAAATCCGTAACCCTTCTTGGCGTCAAACCACTTAACCGTACTCGTCGTCATAGCGTTGGGTTAAGTCTTTAGATCGTTCAGCCCGCGAGACCTGATTTGTGTGGCGAATTTATGTGGCGAGAATTGGTGTGGCGAGATGGCAGGCGAAGCGCATCCGAAAAGACTGGGAAACAATGAACACACGCCCCCACATACGCCCCTCCAAGATGCAAAAAGTTTCGTGGAAGGATGATGTGTGGCGAATATAGGTGCGTGTGTGCGTTCTGTCAAGCCTTTACGAAGGGACGGGGGCCGCTCCATCGATCGTCAGTTGGGGGGAGACGAGGGTGCGGCGGGCTGAGGGGCGGTGCCTCCGCGGGTGGGAGGCGACATGAGGCCGGACGGTCCGGAAGCGCCGGCTGCCGTGTCGCTAGCCAGCCCGTAGGCCCGGCGAATGCGCGCCGGAACGCGGTAGGGGGCGTTGGCCAGGACCTCGTCAATCTTTTGGTCGAAGGCGTCCACCGCCTCGCTTTGGTTTGTGCGGAGGTACGACGAGCGAATGCGCCCCGCATACTGGAGCGCACGGCTAAACTGCCGTCGAGAGCTCGACGTTTTGAGCTGGCTCAGAACGAGCGGCTGGGCGTCCTCGAGCAGTCCTGCCACCTTGTCTTGGCTCCCCAGGCTGCGATAAGCCTCTGCCGTGAAGAAGAGCGTCTGCATGTCGGCCGGGATTGTGGAGAAGGGAACCGACGCCGTAAAGTTGTCCAGCAGCTGGGTCGCGTCGTCTGCGTGTCCCATCCGGCCCAGTCGATCGGCCGTGTGAGAAAAATGCAGGCGGTATCCGTCCACCATTCGGCGTGCGTTCTGGTTGTAGTAAACCGTGGAATCGGCGAGGTTGGTGAACCGAAATTGCGACAGTCGCTTGTCGGTAAGGCCCGGGACGACGCGCCCAAGCGGCTGGTCGTGCTTGATGGGAAGCACACGGTAGGCCTGTCCTTCGAGTTGGAAGTAGTTGCTGAGGTTGAGCTGCCCGGAGCGTGCGACCGTAACGGCGAAGTAGTAGGGCCGCTCCCAGCCATTTTCGGCGATGGTTTTGAGCATGTTGTAGGCCACCACGTCGGCCGTCTGTAGAATGCGCGTGTCCTGTCGGAAGGGGCGCCCGCGGAGCTTCCATTTCATGGGGCTTTCCAAGGGTGGGGCGTTGGCCGAGTCGGGGCGGTAGGCGTTGAGCCGTGGGCGCAGCTCCTTCGTATTGACGGGGAGCGACACCTGGCGGGGCTTCCAGCGCTGGTACCCGAGCCGGTCGATCTGGTCCTCCGACAGCGAGATGGGAAGCGGGGCCGAGGCGTACGCGGCCTCGTTTTTGAGTTGACGCACGTACCACTTCGTATTGAGCAGCGAGAGGTTGACCACGCGCACGTCCTTGCGCACGTCTTCTACAGTTTGGAGGTACCACAACGGGTAGGTGTCATTGTCGCCGTTGGTAAAGAGGATGCCGTTCTCCTCCACGCTAGTGAGCATGTTGTGCGCGTAATCGCGCGGCACGTGGTTGTCAGAGCGGTCGTGGTCGCCGTAGTTCTCCAGCGTCATCCAACCCGGCACGGCCAGGAAGACGAGCAGCCCCGTCCCGAGCATGGCGGCCATCTGCGCCGAGTTTGAGAGCGCTTCCTGCACAGACTCGTACACGAGTTGCACGAGGCCACCGGCCCCGATGCCCACCCAGAGGCTGAAGGCGAAGAAGCTCCCCACGTAGGAGTAGTGCCGCTCACGCGGCTGCATCGGCGTCTGGTTGAGGTAAATGACAATGCCGATGCCGGTGATAAAGAACAGGACGAACACGCTGAGCGCACGCCGCCAGTCGCGGCCAAAGTGGTAGAAAGCCCCGAAGAGGCCCAGCAGCAGAGGGAGGGCGAAGTAGGCGTTGCGCGACTCCTTTTCGCTAGGGGCCTGCAGGGTGCTTGCGGGCTTCACGTGTTGGTCGAATGCCGAAATGCCCGTCATCCACGGGGCACCCTGCACGTCGCTGGCCCGCCCCGAGAAGTTCCAGAGGAAGTACCGCACGTACATGTGCCCGATCTGGTAGTCGAAAAAGAACTCCAGGTCGGAGTCGTAGCGCTTGTAGACCTCCCAGTGCTGAGGATCGATGGAGTGGCGGCGCGGGAAGAGAGTGGTCTCGCCGTCGCGGCTGTTCACGCGGCCGGTCTGGTCGTTGAAGGTGGTGCCTTGCAGCAGGGGCGTGTTGCCGTACTGCTCGCGCTCGAGGTACGAGATGAACTTCTCAATCGTGTCCGGGTCGTTCATGTCGATCGGGGGGTCGGTGGCGCTCCGGACGAAGACGAGCGCGTAGGAGGCGTAGCCGATGAAAATGACTGTAACGCACATGAACGCGAGGTTGGCCACGGACCGGCCCCGCTTGTGTGTGGCGTACACGCCGTACCCGAGCCCGAGGGCCAGCACAAGCGCCGTGAGGAAGGGCGCGCCGACGGCCTTAAACACCTTGGGCAGGCCCACGATGATGCCGGGGTAGATGGCAAAGAAGAGGGCGGAGGCGACGGCTCCCGCGCCCACGATGCGGAGCCAGCGCTGGCGCTGGGTCCAGTGCTCGCGGTCGAACTCGGTAAAGAAGACGATGAACGCGACGAAAAAGAAGGCCAGCAGGCTCAGCAGGTGCACCCCAATGGCCACCCCAAAGAGGAACGCAATGAGGACGAGGTACCGATTGGCGTTGAGCTGGAAGAGGTGCCGCCCGCCCCCCAATCGGGCCTCCTCGGCACGGGCCGCGTCGCTCCAGCGGAGCACGAGCCACACCACCGCCGCGGTGAAGAAGGTGGAGAGCGCGTATACCTCCGCGATGCCGGCGTTGAACCAGAACGAATCGCTCACCGAAAAGGCGACGGCGCCCACCACGCCGCTCGTGAGGGCCACCACGTGCTGGGCGGGGGTGCGCTCCTCGGGTGCGCCCTGCCAGCGCCGCACGAGCCGGACGATGATGAGGTGCGTGAGCAACACCGTGCCGGCGCTGGCCAGCACCGACAGCAGGTTGACGGCCAGGGCGACCGTTTCTTGCGAAGGGGCCAGCATGGAGAAGAGGCGCGCCAGCAGGAGGTAGAAGGGCGCCCCCGGTGGGTGCATCACCTGTAGGGTGTAGGCACTCGCGATGCGCTCCCCAGGGTCCCAGAAGGAGACGGTGGGGGCGACGGTCGCCAGGTACAGGCCCAGGGCCCAGAGAAAAACAAGCCCCGCCGTGAGACGGTCAATCCGCGTCCGGTTCATCCTACGTCAGAAAAGTAGTGTCCAAGAGCGTGCGTGGAGACAGGGGCCCGCGTCCCTCTCAGAGAGTCGGTGCAGTGTCGTTGCTACCAGTCGTTGCTACCAATCCGTCCGTGTCGCGTCGAGCAGCGACTGAAGGGTGCCCATCTTCATTTCGCCGTAGTTCATCGCAAATGCGAGCTCCCCGTTGTTGTGGAAGATCCAGGTGGAGGGGATCCAGGTGACAGGCAGGCTTAGGAACGACTGGCGGCGGTTGGCGGGGGCATCGCTTGGGCCCAGGTCCGGCTGGGCGACCTTGGCCACGCGGTCGGGGAGGTTGTACTCGTCAAGCTGGGCGGTTCCCTTCTGGGTATCGTTCCACACCGTGACGAACGTGAACGTCACGTCCGGGTTGCTGGCAACGAGACCGGCCCATCCGTTCGCCAGTTCATTCTCGGAGTTGGGGCACCAGGGCGCCCAGAAGTGGACCACGTGGAGGCCATCTGTCCGGAGGCGTTCCTGCACGAAGGCCTCTGCATCTGTGGTGGGGGCGACGGAGACCGCCGGCGTCTGGTCCGTGACGGCCGAGCGCTTGGCGAGCGGGACGTCGTCTCCCATCGTGACCCCGGCAGAGTCGGCGGCAGCGTTGGCGCTGGAGGGCTGTAGCGGGCCGGCGGGGCACTCTGCATCGTTCTGGGCGTGAACGGGCACTGCCGCCGCGAAGAGGAGGCTCAAGAAAGGGAACCAGAGCGACTTCACGAGAACGGGGGGCATCCGGTGAGCAGGAGCCGCGAATGTCGTGAGCGAGCAGTCGCAGGGGGAGTGGGTGGGAAGCGTCAGGGCGCTCCGTGAACCACAATAACGCACTCGCCCCGCACTTTCGTATACCCTCCGAAATACGACCGCACCTCGCTGAGCGTTCCCCGTTCGATCTCCTCATACGTCTTCGTCAGCTCGCGTGCCACCGCGGCCTGCCGATCCGCCCCCAGGTGCTCCATCAGGTCGTCGAGCGTGCGGAGCAGCCGGTGGGGCGACTCGTACAGGACGAGGGTGCGAGGCTCGGAGGCCAGTTCGCGCAGTCGCGTCTGCCGTCCCTTCTTCTTGGGCAAAAAGCCCTCGAAGACGAAGCGGTGGCTGGGGAGGGCGCTGGCGGTAAGGGCGGGAACAAGGGCCGTGGGGCCCGGCAGGGCCTGCACCTCGATGTCCTCCTCCCAGCAGGCCCGCGCCAGGTAGAACCCCGGATCGGAGATGCCGGGCGAGCCGGCGTCACTGATGAGGGCAATGTCGTGTCCGGCGCGCATCCGAGTGAGCAGCTCGGGCGTCTTCTCGCGCTCGTTGTGCTCGTGGTAGGACGTCGTGGGGGTGTCCACGTCGTGGTGGGACAGCAGGTGGCCGGAGGTGCGAGTGTCCTCGCAGGCAATGAGCGTCACCTCCCGGAGCACGCGCAGGGCACGCAGGGTGATGTCCTCTAGGTTGCCAATGGGGGTGGGAACAAGATAGAGCACGGGCGGGGGGAGAGGGGGAGAGGGAACGCGTAGGGGCGGCCCGTCACGAGCGCAACGACCGGAGCCAGTCCCACAGGCGCTGGCGGAGTGGCGGGGTGGCGCCGAGGTCGAGCACCACGTAGATCACCAGCCAGATGCCGGCCCCGGACATGATGAGGTTCGCAATCCACATTCCAATCCAGGGGGGAAAGAACCCCCGCTCCGACAGCTTCTCGCCCTGTACCAGCGTAATCCAGTAGAACATGAAGATGCCGAGCGCGACGGCGCCGATGGTTGCGAGGCCGCCGCGACGCAAGGCCAGGCCCAACGGCGCCCCGACAAACATGAAGACGAGGCACGCGAGCGCAATTGAAAACTTCTTGTAGAGCTCCACCTGGTAGCTTCGGATGCGCTGGCTCGTCCACCGCGTGTCGCGCTGCGTATGCTCCACGGCGGAGTGCACGTCCCGGGCCGACTGGAGCGCTGTGCGCACTGCACGGCGCCGCGGGCGAGACGGCAGGCCGGCCAGGGCCGCGTAGGCGGCAGGCGGGGCCGAAGAATCGGCACGCGTGGTGTCGGGGGCAAGCACAGTGGAAGCATCGTGCCCGTCTCGTGTCTCGCGCCTGATCTGGTCGTATACACGGTCGTACAGGGAGCGGTACCGGGCGGTGCGCTCTGCCCGGAGCGAGTCGAGGGTGCGAAGCAGTTGAGGCGTGCGCATGGTGCGGGTGGACCGCGATACGTCCCCCGGCTCGGAGCGCCGAAAGACCGCGTTCGAAAGCGTGAACTGGATGCGGTGGCGGTCGAAGGCAAGCCGCTCGTATCGCTCCGCCTGTGTGCCCGGGCTGGGAGGGAGCGGCCGGTGCATGACCCCGTCTCGCAGCAAGAGGGTAAGGCGGGCCCCACGATTCTGCGACGCGATGCGGCCCCGCTCGGCCTTGATGACGGCCTGGCGGTTGCGGCCCTGCGTGTAGTCGTAGATGGTGATGTCGACAAGTTCGTTGGTGCCGGCCGGCCGGTCTTCCACGAGAATGCTGTAGTCCTCTACCCCGTCGTAAAAGATGCCGGGCCGGAGCTCAAAGCCTGGACGCTTGCCCCGGATGTCGCCCCAGAGCTGGCGGGCGCGGTGATTGGCTTCCGGCAGCATCACGTTGTTGAAGTACAGCATCCCGCCCATGACGACCGTCGCCACCACCAGAGTGGGCCACACGATTTGTCCAAACGAGATGCCAGTGCTCTTGATGACGGTGTAGTACTTCGACTCCGCCAGCCCGCCGAAGGCCATGAGGGCGGCCAGCAGCACCGACATGGGCACCGCCAGCACCACCATGTACGCTAGGTTGTAGGCGATCAGTTCAATAATGACGGGAATCGGAATGCCCTTGCCCGCGATTTCGGGCAGCCACCGAATCAGAAACTGCATCAGTAGCAGAAACATGAGCGTGCCAAGCCACCCGAAGAAGGGGCCCGGCAGTCGCCGCAGGATGATCCAGTGCAGCCGACGCAGCATGGAGGAGGTGATGCCTGAAAAGGACCCCGCCCGGAGGACCGCCGTAAACGCCGCAAGGAAATGGCATGTTCGGGGGGCTAAAAGAGAGACAGGCGTGGGAGGAGAGATGTAGAAGGAGAGGCTCTGGCACGTTCTGCCCGTTGAGAGCGCCGGGGGCACGCCTCCGGATCTTCGGGGAGAGAGACGAATTGGGGAAACTCAGTCGTTTTTTTTTTTCGTTATCCGCCCAGTCCTGATGCAGGTCGAGTCGTTTACCTTTAACCCCTTCATGACGAACTGCTACCTCTGCTACGATCAGGGCGAGGCGGTTCTGGTTGACGCAAGCTGCGACACCGAAGCGGAGTGCGCACAAGTGAGGGGGGTCATCGACGAGTACGGTCTGGATGTGCAACATCTCCTGCTCACGCACGCCCACGTGGACCACATCTTCGGGTGCCGGTTCTTCGAGGCACAGTTCGGGCAGCGGTTTCAAGCCCACGAGGCGGCGACGCCGTTCATCGAGCGGGCCGAGGAGCAGGCCACGGCCTTTGGGGTGGAGGTGGAGCCGCCGTCCGTGCCGACGACGTTCCTGGCCGAGGGCGATACGGTGTCGTTCGGCGGCGTGACTCTTGAGGTGCTCCACACGCCCGGCCACTCCCCCGACTCCATCAGCTTCGTCGACCGGGCCAGCCGCCAGGCCCTCACGGGCGATGTGCTCTTCCAGAACTCGATCGGCCGCACGCAGGGCCTGCCGGAGACGTCCCGCACACAGCTTCTGAACTCCGTCACCGAAAAGCTGCTTCCATTGGGCGACGACTTCACAGTGTACCCTGGCCACGGCCCCGCCACCACCATCGGTCAGGAGCGCGCGCAGAACCCGTTTGTGCAGGAGGCACT
>CAZFJR010000003.1:13972-15361 GCA_964519235.1 uncultured Salinivenus sp.
GGGGCATTGGCCCGCACCTGCTCGTAATGCTCCTCGTAGTGGGGCACCACGCGGTCGATGTCGAACGTATCGACGGCTCGGTGCCGCGCCGCCGCGGCCATTTCCTCGTGCAGATCGTCGTCGGTAAGGAGCTGGCGCGTGCGCTCCGTGAACGCCTCCAGGTCGCCCAGGGGGCAGAGGTAGCCCGTCTTGCCGTCCACGATGAGCTCCGGCAGGCCGCCCACGTCGCTGGCCACCACGGGCACCTCGCAGGCCATCGCTTCCAGGGCCGCCAGCCCGAACGTTTCCGACCCGCTCGGCATGAGGAAGACATCCGCGATCGAGAGAATCTCCTCGACCGGGTCCTGCTTGCCGAGAAAGCGCACATCGTCGTACACGCCAAGCTCGCGGGCCTTGCGCTCCGTGGGCACGCGGTCCGGCCCATCGCCTACCAGCAGCAGCTTTACGTTGGAGGCGCCGTTTTGCAGCCGGTGGAACACCTCGACCACCTGCTGGGCGTTTTTGACCGGGCGGAAGTTGGAGACGTGCACAATCACCTTCTCGCCGTTCGGGCACAGCGCCTGCTTGAAGTGCTCCTTGTCCTGCCGCACGAAGCGGTCCGTGTCGATGAAGTTAGGAATCACCTCAATGTCCTGCGAGACGTCGAAGTGGTCGTACGTTTCCTGGCGCAGGTAGCTGGAGACGGCCGTCACGCCGTCCGACTCGTTGATGGACCACGCCACGACGGGCGCAAAGGAGGGATCCTGGCCGATAAGCGTGATATCGGTGCCGTGAAGCGTGGTGACGACGGGCAGGTCGAGGTCCTCCGAGTTCAGAATCTGGCGGGCCATCACGGCGCTCGACGCGTGCGGAAGCGCGTAGTGCACGTGCAGGAGGTCGAGCCCCACGTGCTTGGCGATGTCCACCATCTTGCTCGTCAGGGAAAGCGTGTACGGCGGATAGTCGAAGAGGGGATAGCTCTGGACGTTGACCTCGTGGAAGAAGATGTTGCCGGCCACGTGGGAGAGCCGAAACGGGAGATCCGACGCGACGAAGTGGATCTCGTGGCCGCGTTCGGCGAGGCCCTTGCCGAGTTCCGTAGCTACCACCCCGCTGCCGCCGTAGGTGGGATAACAGGTGATGCCGATTTTCATGAAAGGACGACCGGGAACGTGATCACAGAGGGTGGGAGGAAGATTCAGCCGAAGTGAGGCCGTTGAGCCTACTTCCGCTGCGCACGGAGGTTGCAGGCCGCCGGGCAGCAAGCCGCTCCCCATCGATGAATCGATTGTAATGACCCTGCAAGAACTGCTCTGTCCCCGTTCGTCCCACCGAGGCCGTTCTCCACGAGGGGAGCCGTCCACGAGGAGAGCCAGGTGCACGGGCCTGCTGTCTAGGGACGCCTGGCGG
>CAZFJR010000003.1:15461-18647 GCA_964519235.1 uncultured Salinivenus sp.
CAGAGGCGGAGCGGCGTCTCACACGCTTTCTTCTCAATCCCCCACATGCGTCCCATGACCCCCTCTATCAGCTCTATCAGACGAGTTGCTGGCTCGGTCCTTCTCGCGGTGCTTCTCCTGGGCACAACTGCGCCGACGGCGCAGGCCCAGCTCGGTGTAGCGGCGGGCCTCGACTTTAATTCACTGGACGACATCGAGGCCAGCAGCCAGAGCGAGACCCTCGACAACTCCACCGGCTACCACATCGGGGTGGTGTACGACCTTGGCCTCGGGCCGGTGAGCGTGCGGCCCGGGGTGTTCTACCGAAAGGTGGGGACCTACGATTTTGCGGGGGTGGAGGACATCGACCAGGTCGACGTGACAGCCTTGGAGGTGCCGTTGGACCTGCGAGTCACGGTCTTCCCGTTTCCGCTTGTGAGTCCGTATCTGGTCGGCGGCCCCAACGCGTTTCTCCCACGAAGCGACAACGACGCCTTGGACGACGGCCTGGAAGACCTCTCGTTCACCTTTAACGTCGGGGTTGGGGCGGACGTATCGGTGCCGGGCGTCGGGCTCACGCTTCAGCCCGAACTGCGGTACGAGTTTGGGGCCACGGACTACGTCGACGACTTCTCGATTGAGGGGACGGACTTCAACCCGGCGGAGCAATCGCTGAGCGCCTTTGCCCTTCGCCTAAACGTGCTTTTCTAGGTGCGCTCGCCGGCACTGGGACGGGCCGAGGCGAAGGCGGCCAGGCGCGTGCAGCATCGACAGAGAGCCGAGGGCTGTGAGCGCACATCCGGGCGCGCACTGGAAAGCACGACGCTGCGCGGAGGGGCCGTCCTGCGTTGCCCGGGCCTGCCCGAAAGACCTGTGCCTACGAAACTTGCTTGAAGAAGCGAAACCGCCGCTCGTCGACGGTGTAGCGGCGCTGGTTCGGGGGCACAAACCGGGAGCCCTCCGCCCAGTACGGCACCGGGCGCCCGTCCATGGAGCGTTCGCTGTAGAAGTGTCGCGTTTCAATTGAGAAGGGCCGGTAGGCCGGGGAAGCGTGACGCACATAGTGCGCCACCCACAAGGCTTGCCGCCATCGCGGCAGTGGGGTCCTGGGGCGGAGCTGGCGCAGAAACGCGCGCTTTGCGGAGCCGGGGTTGAAGGCGCTGAACTGGTAGGGATCGAGCACCACGCCCCGGTAGGTGCTCTGGCCCCGGTAGCCAGTGTCCACGCGGTTGCGCACCACCCAGGCCACCAGTTCCTGTTCGTGGGGCCGCTTGGTTTCAGAATAGATGGCGCGGGCGAGCCAGAGCGTTGGCTCGTCCACCTCTACCGGCGGGGGGAGAAGGGCGTGAGAACGGCTGCCTGTAGGGGGAAGGCGCCTTGGCGTGGGAGACGAGGGCCCGTAGGCCATGCTCAGGCGCTCCACAGCCGCGTCGTCAGAAGGGGGCTCGGGGGCGTCGGGTGCAGCGGACGCAGTCGGTGTGTGCTCTGGAAGAAGACCAGCGGACGACGAGAGTGGGGCGCCGTCGGAAGGACTGGAAGACGGGGGCACTGATCCAGCCGAGAGCACGAGGGTGCCAAAGGAGGCGCAGAGAACAAAGCTGCGTTTGCTCATGGACGAGGGAGCGCTATTCGAAGGCCTGTGAACCGGTAGCGAGGCGAAAGGAAACGAGACGCCTCAGGAGAAATGCACGGCGAAGATGACCGCCATGAGATGTTCACCGTTAGGAAGCAAAGTAACTCTATGCCCCGTCCTGAGTTTCCAAAAATGGCCTGAGGTGGCATCCGAAAATGTTCGGCCAAAGGTATAATCTTTTTGTTCACGCCCGGTTTTCGTGTCCTTAATCGGTCATTTTTTGGAGCTTAACCGGCACTCAGTAGAACCTTAACGGAAGGGCTTCTTCTGGGGGCTCGCTCTCACTTTGTCTTGCTCTCCATACATCGTTGTTGTATCCATGACGGATCTCCAAATTCTCGCGGACGAAAATATTCCCTGCGTAAACGAGGCCTTCGAGCGGTTCGGAACGGTGCGGACCAAGCCCGGACGGACGATTGAGCCCGTGGACGTTCAGGCGGCGGATGTGCTCCTGGTTCGGAGCGTAACCCCAGTCGGCCCAGAGTTGCTCGACGGGGCCTCTCTTCGGTTTGTGGGGTCGGCCACCATCGGGACAGATCACGTGGATCAGGCCTTTCTGCAAGCACGCGAAATCCCCTTTGCGCACGCTCCTGGCTCCAACGCCGACTCTGTAGCCGACTACGTGGTGGTGGCCCTGCTCCTGTTGGCGCGGCGGCGCGGCGTGTCGCTAGAGGGGCGTACGGTGGGCATCATCGGGTGCGGCAACATTGGGGGACGCCTCGCCCGCCGCCTGCCGGCTCTGGGGCTAACCGTGCTCAAAAACGATCCGCCCCGCGCCCGCGCCGCCGAGGCGGACGGACACCCCCACGACTTTCGCCCGCTAACGCCTGTGCTGCAGACGTCCGACATCGTGACGCTCCACGTCCCGCTAACGACCGACGGACCGGCCCCGACGCACCATCTGGTGGACACAGCGTTTCTGGATCGGTTGCGCGACGGCGCCTGGCTCCTGAACACGTCGCGGGGGCGTGTTGTGAGCGGCGATGCGCTGCTGGCGGCGCGGAGACGAGGCGCTGTGGCGGCGATGGGACTGGACGTGTGGGAGCAGGAGCCGTCGCCCGCCCCGCCCCTCGTGCAGGCCGCCGACGTGGCGACGCCGCACATCGCTGGGTACGCCCATGACGGGAAGGTGCGCGGAACGGACATGCTGTACCGAGCCCTGTGCGAACAGCTCGGGGTGGAGCCCACGTGGACCGGGACCGCGACCATCCGCCCCACGGCGAAAGACGCCCTGCAGTGCACGCCGCCTGATCCTCGATTGCCTCCAACGGAATGGCGCCACCACCTCGCCCGCCAGGCCTATGACCTGCAGGCCGACGACACGGCGCTGCGGTCCATCCCCGTGCGCCCTCGCGAAGCCCGCGCAGAGGCCTTTCAACAGCTCCGACGCACCTACCGGCGCCGCCGAGAGCTGCAACAGCACACGGTGCCCCCTGCCGCCGTCCCCGATGTCCACCGGCAGGCAGTGGAGACGGGGCTCACCATCCAGCCTCGGTGACGAGCAGTGGGGGATGGGGCAGGCCGCAGTGTGCCCGACGGACGCAGGGCCGCTACGAAGGCCACGCCAGGAGGCC
>CAZFJR010000003.1:18747-48633 GCA_964519235.1 uncultured Salinivenus sp.
AGGCCACGCCAGGAGGCCGCACCACGCCCGGCGCGTTCTCCAAGCCCCATCTGTCGCAACACCCTGCCGGGTAGGCTACGACCGGTAGCCGTACGAGCGCAGAATGCTTTTGCGATCGCGCCAGTTCTCCTGCACCTTCACGTGCAGGTTGAGGTAGACGGGGCGCTCCACAAAGGCCTCAATGTCTTCCCGGGCCGTCATTCCCACTTTTTTGAGGGCCTTCCCGCCTTCCCCGATCAGGATGCCCTTGTGCGACTCCTCCATCACCACAATCTCCGCGTCGATGTAGTCTTTCTGCTGGCCGGACCGCTCCTCGTAGGCGACGATGTTCACTTGCACGGAGTAGGGGATTTCCTGGTGGTAGTGCTTGTACACCTTCTCCCGAATCATCTCCGCTACGAAGAAGCGCTCCGGGTGCTCGCTGATCATCTCCTTCGGGTAGTAGGGCGGCCCCTCCGGCAGGGTGTCGAGGACCAGGTGGAGAAGCGTCTGGAGGTTAAAGCCCCGCTTGGCCGACGTGGGCACCACCTCGTCGAACGCGCGCAGGTCCTCGTACGACTCGACGAGCGGAAGGGCCTCCTCCTGCGGCAGCAGGTCCATCTTCGTAAGCACGAGAAAGGCCGGCGTGTCCCCAATTTTCTCAAGGCTTTGCGTGTCGGGCTCGTCCTGCGTCGCCTCGTGGAGGAAAAGCAGAAGATCGGCGTCTTGGATTGCCCCCTGCACCTGTCCCATCATGCTCTCGTGAAGCTCGTACCGCGGCTCAATGATGCCCGGCGTGTCGAGGAAAATGGCCTGATGTTCTGGCCCGGAGTGGATTCCGATGACGCGGTGGCGCGTGGTCTGCGGCTTTTTTGTGACGATGGAAAGCTTTTCGCCAAGCAGCGCGTTCATGAGCGTGCTCTTGCCCACATTGGGCTTGCCCACGATGGCTACGTAACCGCTCGTGTGGTCGTCGGAGATGTCTTCAAACAAGGGAGCAGAGTCTTCCATACAGGGGGGGCGGCAAAGAAAAGACAACAGCAAGAGGCACGGCGTTTATGCTCGTGAGCCCTTCACGGTTGCGGACATGTCCCGCACCGCCGACTCCATGCCCCCCAAGATGGCCCGTGCCATGATGGCAAAGCCGATAGACACTTCGGCGACGTGGGGGACAGTGTTCTGGAAAAGCGGAAAATTGTTGTAGTCCAGCCCGTGGCCGGCGTGCACGCGAAGTCCGGCTTCGTGGGCGGCCTCGGCGCCCGCGGCCAGGCGCTGAGCCTCTTCGCGGCGCGTGGCGTCGGTGTCGGCCTCCGCAAAGTCGCCGGTGTGCAGCTCCACGCAGTTGGCGCCGCTTTCGGCCGCGGCCTCGATCTGGGCCGGCACCGGGTCTACGAACAGGCTGACCTGCCCTACGCCCGCGTCGTAGAGGCGCGGGACAACCTCGGCCAGCCGCGCCCGGTTGGCGGCCACGTCGAGGCCGCCCTCCGTAGTAACCTCCTCGCGCCGCTCGGGCACCAGCGTCGCCAGGTCCGGCGACACGTCGCAGCAGATGGACACAACCTCCGCCTCCGTCGACAGCTCGAAGTCGAGCTTGCCCTGAACTGTTTTGTTTAGGAGCCGGGCGTCGCGTTCGGTGATGTGGCGGCGGTCCTCCCGTAGGTGAAACACGATGCCGTCCGCACCAGCCTGTTCGCAGTGGGCAGCGGCATGCACCGGGTCCGGAAACGTTTCCGCCCGGGCATTGCGAAGGGTAGCGACGTGATCGATATTGATCAAGAGGTTGGTCACAAAAACCGCGGCGCCTATCGACAAAATGCGAAAACCAGACGGTTCCAACACAGGGACGTGCGCTTTGTTTTCGGCGTTCGTGCCGGGCGGGGGCAAGGCCCAGCGCGCCGGTCTTGCCGGGGCACGGGGCTGCACAACCGCTGTTTGAGGGAGGCGAGGAAATTGCATTTCGCGATGGAGCCTCCTATTTTCGAGCCAATCCTCACCAGTCCGCCTGCGCCTCGCACTGGCGCGCCGGGCGGATTTCCCGCTCATCTTCTCGTCATCACGAACGAACGGCCCATATGGCATCGAGCAGCGGAACGATTCAGACTGGCATCCAAGTCGCCCTGGTAATCGTCATTGCGGGGCTTGCGTACTTCCTCTACCAGTCGATCACCGAGCCCTACGAGCGCATTGAACGGCAGCAGCGCATTACCGAGGACACGCGCGCCCGGATGGCGAACATCCGGACGGCTCTCGTCGACTATGAGCGGGACAGCGCTGCCTACCCAGACTCCCTCAACCTCTTGCTACAGCACATCCGCAAGGACACCATCCTGTCGACCCGGCAGGACAGCGTATTTGGGGCGGAGATCAATCTGGATTCGCTCCTGTATTCTCCGCGCTCTGGAACGCGGTTCCCCTACACCGTGAGTGATACGGGCCGGGTGGAGACGTACCTTCTGGAAGACCCGGATACGGACGACAAGATTGGAACGCTGACGGGGGATCCCACCCAGGCGAATGCAGCCAGCTGGGAGTAGCTGCCGCCTGAGGCAGCGCCCGCGCACATCTGCTTCCTTGCCCCGCCCGTCTCCTCGTCCTTCCTGATTGACCTCGCGCGACGGCCATGACGCAGTCGACTGCAGCCGCGGTTCACATTCAGGAAGACACGCTCCGGTGCGCCGAGATCGAGCGCGGAGAGTCGGGGCTCGTGCTGCGCCGCCTGGCTCAGGAGTCCGCTGATTTGGACGTGGCACATGCGCTCTGGGCGGGGGAGCGGGCCGCGGAGGCCGCGGACCAGGTGAGGGCACTCGTGGGCGAGATGCTTGGGGGCACGGCGGCGCCCCGGATCGGGTGGGTGACCGACCCGTTGGACGCCTACAGCTTCTTCATGCCGCTTTCCCGGGGGCTCGACGACGCAGACCGAGAGCGTCGCATCGCGTACCAGGCCGCACTGGTCACAGACACGCGCTCCTCTGAGGCGCTCCAAACGACCTCGCGGTCCGTCCGCACCGCCGAGGTAGACGGAGAGGCCGTCGAGTGGGTGCACGTGCTGGCAGTGCCCCGGGCCGTGGCCGAGCGCATGAAGGCGCTCACCGCTTCGTTGCCGGCCTCCAACCTGATCCGAGTGACCAGTCCTGAGGCTGCTGCACAGGTGCTACGACGGCCCGCGCCGGCCGATCAGGATGCGCCCGCCTGCCCGTACCGGCTCGCCCTCGGCCAGTACTCCACGCATACCGAATACACCCTCACGCGCAGCGGACAGTGGCACCACGCCCATGCTGCACGAGAGGCGCGGGCGCTCGAAAACCGCGTCTATCACGCCATCGGGTTCTTGAACCGAATCGGGGTATCGCCGGAGCAGATTGAAAAATCATGTGTCTACGGGCCCGATGCCGCCCCGTCTCCCGACGGGCTCATTGCGGAGGTGTTTGGGGCCGAGCCGAGACTGCTGGATCCCTGCGCCGGCCTGCGCTTCACAGGGGAGCATTCCGCGGATGAGATGGCTCGCCTGTACGTGCCCTGCATCGGGGGCGCCCTGGCGGCCCAGCCAGACGAGACCGGCCCCTGAACAAAAATCGGGCGGAAAAGACAAGGCGCCCAGTCCCGACAGGGAACGGACGGGATCTCTTTCGGGGCAAACTCTCTACCATCCGTGAGGGAGACGGGCACAGGCCCTCCCCACCGCATCCGTTCAAATTCGCTCCGATCCACCATGAAACTAATCGCCGGTCGGTTCGGCGGCCACAGCCTTAAGACCCCCTCGGGCCATCAAACCCGCCCTTCCACCGCCCGCACCCGAGAGGCACTCTTTGGACTGATCGACGCGCGCATCTACCTTGAGGGGGCCGAGGTGCTCGATCTGTTTTCCGGCACCGGCGCTCTCGGGCTCGAAGCCATCAGCCGGGGCGCCGTACTCGCGACCTTCGTGGAGCAGGACCGGTCGGTGCTGCAGTACGCCCAGGAAAACGCCGAAAAACTAGGGGTAGAAGACAAGTGCATCTTCATTCAGGGCGACGCGGTGGAGTATCTGCGGTCGTACGGCGGTCCTGAGCTTGATCTCATCATGGCCGACCCGCCCTACAAACTGGAGGCCATGCAAGAGATGCCCGACCTGGCGGTGCCCCACCTCCACACCGACGGCGTCTTTACGCTGGAGCACAGCTCCCACGACTGGTTCGACGAACACCCGCGCCTCATGACGAGCCGCTCCTACGGGCGCACCATCGTGAGCTTGTTCCGGCCGCCGCTGCCGCCCGACGAACAGCCGGGAGAGGACGCGTCGCTCTCCACCACGGAGGACGCGTGATGCGCCCCGCCTCCCTCGGTCTCAGCCGCCCCGCCCCATGAACGATTTTGCCCTGTACCCCGGCACGTTCGATCCCTTCACGTTTGGCCACCGGGACGTCCTGGAGCGCGCGCTCCGCGTCTTCGACCGGGTGGAGGTCACTGTGGGCGTGAATGTGGAGAAAGAGACGCTGTTTTCCACGCAGGAGCGAACCGATCTGGTGCGCCGGTGTACCCAAGACCTCGACGGGGTGCGGGTGGCGGCCCACGAGGGGCTCATTGTGGACCGGGCCCGCCATGTCGGGGCCGTCGCCTTGGTGCGGGGCCTGCGGCAGGTGAGCGACTTCGACGCCGAGTTTCGGATGGCTTTCGCAAACCGCAAGCTCGCCCCAGAACTGGAAACCGTCTTCTTCATGACGTCCGAGGAGTACGCCCTTATCAGCTCGTCGATGGTGCGAGACGCGCACCGGTGGGACGGCGACGTGTCGAAATTCGTGCCGCCCCCGGTCGTGACCGCCCTCCAAGAGAAGGGGGTCCCGGCACGGTCGTAGCGCCCCGCAGACCCGCCCTTTTGATTCGCCAGGCCGTCTCGTACCTTCACGCACGTACACTCTTGTAACCATCCCATCCCCCAACGAATGGACACGCCCGACGATCTTTACTACACCGAAGACCACGAGTGGCTCCGCGTTGAGAACGGCACGGCTACCGTGGGCATCACCGACTTTGCGCAGAGCGAGCTCGGCGACATCGTGTTCGTGGAGCTGGAGCCCGAAGGCACTGAGCTGGGCAAGGACGATATTTTTGGCACCGTGGAGGCCGTAAAAACAGTGTCGGAGCTGTACATGCCCGTCAGCGGCACCATCACCGCCTTTAACGACGAGCTCGAGCTGTCTCCAGAGGTCGTCAACGATGATCCGTACGGCGACGGATGGATGATCGAAATCGAAATTGAGACCCCCGACGAGATCGAGGACCTGATGAAGGCCGACGCCTACGCGGAGGTGACGTAACGGCGGGCCGGAACCGTGGCTGAGAGCTCCAAGTGCAGCGTATTGCCTGGTGCCTATCGCGTAGCGCCTATCGCGTAGCGCCTGTCGCACGGTGCGTATTGCGTACGGGCTCGCCGGAACCAGTTCACATGCAGTGCGAAACGCGCAATACAACACAGGCCAAGATGCACGAAAAGATCGTTATTCTGGACTTTGGGTCCCAGTACACCCAACTCATTGCGCGGCGGGTGCGCGAGACCGGGGTGTACTCCGAAATCCATCCGTGCACGGTGGACACGGCGGAGGTCGCGGCCCTCGATCCCCACGGCGTCATCCTCTCGGGCGGGCCCTGCTCGGTCTACGACGACGAAGGGCCGGCGCTCGACCCGGCGCTCTTTGAGCTCCACCGCCCCGACGGCACGCCGGTGCCGGTGCTGGGCATCTGCTACGGGCTGCAGGCCATGGCGCACCAGTTCGGGGGCGAGGTGGAACGGGCGCAGCGGCGCGAGTTTGGACGGGCGCAGATTGATGTGCAGCCCAACGGCGGCAAGAGGTCGCAGCTCTTCGCGGACGTGCCCAGCGGCTCGACGGTCTGGATGAGCCACAGCGACCACCTCACGGCCCTTCCCGACGGGTACGAGGTTATCGCGCACACGGACAACGCCCCGGTGGCCGCCGTGCGCGACACCGACGGGCCCTACTACGGCGTGCAGTTTCACCCGGAGGTGGTGCACACGGATTTTGGGCATCAGATCCTGGAGAACTTCGCGTACGAGATCTGCGGGTGCAGCGGCGACTGGACCCCCGCCTCGTTCGTGGAGGAGCAGGTGCACACCATTCGGGAGCGTGTGGGCGACCGCCACGTCATCCTCGGCCTCTCCGGCGGCGTGGACTCCTCGGTGGCCGCGGCCCTGCTGCAGCGCGCCCTCGGCGACCAACTGCACTGCATCTTCGTGAACAACGGCCTGCTGCGGAAGGGCGAGTGGGCCCAGGTGCAAGACACGTTCCGCGGGCACTTCGACATGGACCTGCGCACCACCGACGCCACGGACCGCTTCCTGGCGCGCCTCGACGGGGTGACGGACCCGGAAGAGAAGCGCACGATTGTGGGCAACACGTTCATCGAGGTGTTCGAGGAACAGACCCAGGAGATCGCTGCCGATTTGGGGCACCGCCCCACGTTCCTCGCACAGGGCACCCTCTACCCCGACCTCATCGAGAGCGTCTCGTTCAAAGGCCCCTCGGCCACCATCAAGACGCATCACAACGTCGGCGGGCTGCCCGAGGAGCTGGACTTCGAGCTCATTGAGCCGTTCCGGGAGCTGTTTAAGGATGAGGTGCGCGAAATTGGCCGCCTGCTCGACGTGCCGGCCCCTATCGTGGACCGCCACCCGTTTCCCGGCCCGGGCCTCTCCATCCGCATCCTCGATGCGGTTACGCCCGAGCGATTGGCCCTGCTCCGCGAGGCCGACGCCATCTTTATCGACGAGCTGCGCGCAAACGATCTCTACGACGAGGTGTGGCAGGCCTTTGCCGTGTTGCTGCCTGTACAGACCGTGGGCGTGATGGGCGACGAGCGCACCTACGAAAACGTGTGTGCCCTCCGGGCCGTGACGAGCGTCGACGGCATGACGGCCGATTGGGCCCACCTCCCGCACGCGTTCCTGGGCCGCGTCTCCAACCGCATCGTCAACGAGGTGCCGGGCATCAACCGCACGGTGTACGACGTGAGCTCCAAGCCGCCCGCCACCATCGAGTGGGAGTGAGGCCTCCCAGAACCCTGAGGGCAGGTTGAGGGTGGGGAGACATGAGGAGAATACGCCCGCTGCGTGTCGTGTGCCGGACTGAGCCTGTGTCTTTCTGCAGCCGCCCGCACCTTTTTGAACCGTTTTCTGCATCGCACCCGCTGCTTTCATGGTGAGCCGACGTGTCGGAGTGATCTGGGGCCTTGCACTTGCCCTTGTTGTTCATGTAGGGGCGGGGGCAACGCCGGGGCATGCTCAGCAGCCGCCCGGCGAAATCCCGGAGACCCCGAACGCCGAGTTGCTGTTTGAGGAGGGCGTCGCGGCGTTCGAGCGGGGCCGGTACGACATGGCCTTCGAGCGCTTCCAACTTGTCACCGAGTACGCACTTAACCGAAAGACCACCGCTGCGCTCCTGATGAGCGGGAAGGCGCTCATGCAACTGCGGCGCTACGCGGAGGCGGCCGACCGGCTGCGCACCCTTTTGAACCGCTACCCGGAAACGAGCTACCGGTCGCAGGCCGAGGCCTTGTTAGAACGAGCCCGCCGGCGTGAAAAACGCAGCGAACAGACGCGCGATACCCTTCGGATCGGGGTAACGCTTCCGATGAGCGACACGCAGGTGTCGTTGTCGCAGGCGCTGTTTAACGGACTCCGCCTCGCCGTCGACGAGCACAACGGCCTTCGTCGCCGGTACGTGCAGCCCCGTGGCCTCGCCGCGGCCGCCGACACCTTCGAGGTGTACGACACGGCCGACGTGCACAGCGACAGCCTCGCCGCGGCCGACGGCAGCACTACAGTGGCGGCCCCCACCGATACAGTCCGCGTCGACTCGCTCCGAATCGTGACGGAGCAGACCCGGCGGCCTCGGTGGGCGGCCAAGATGTTTTTCCGCCAGACGGGCCCGAAGCCGGAGAGCGCCCGCGCGGCAGTGGACTCGCTCGTGCGCCTCGACAACGTCGACGTGATTGTGGGCCCGATTCGAAGCGCGGCGGCGCGACCGGCGGGCACGCGGGCCGAGCGGGCCGGCGTGCCCCTCATGGCCCCGATCGCCACGGCCCCAAGCGTCTCGGCGGGGCGCACCTACGTCTTCCAGGCCAACCCCACCATCCCCGACCGCGGACGCATCATGGCGCGGGTGGCGAAAAACGGCCTCCTTCTCAACCGCGTGGGCATCGTGTACGAGCAGGGCAGCCGTCTGAGTGCCCGCATGGCGGAAGGGTTCCGGGCGGAGGCGCGCCGTCAAGGCCTGGAGGTGCCCCTCACGATTCCCCTCTCGGGGGGACGCCAGTGGTCGCGGCTGCCCACGCTCATCGACGAGGATTCGACGCTGACCGACTCGCTTCTGGCACGGCCCGAGGCCCTGTATCTTCCCGTGTCGGGGCGGGGGGCCGCTGGGAAAATTCAGGGGGCTCTCACGGGCATGCGACAGGCGCTTCCCGGTGTGCGTGTGCTGGGCAACGCCGAGTGGCACAACCTCCCGTTCACGGAGGCGGCCAGTGCCGCTACGGCCACGTACACGAATGGCTTCCACGTGCAAACGAACCGGCCCGCCGTGCAGCGCTTCGTTCGCCGGTACCGGCTCCTTACCGGCACCACGCCCGACGAGTTGTCGACCGACGGCCGGCGCTTGGCCTATACAGGATACGACGTGGCACACTTCCTGCTGACGGTTGCCGGCGCGTCCGGGCGCCTCTCTCCGCGGTCGCTCCGGACGGCCCCGGTGCACAAGGGGTTGGGGATGCGAATCGGGTTTGAGGGGAAAAACGCCAACCAGTCCATGTTCATCCATCGCTACCGCAATCAGCAGATTGAGCTGCTGCGGTGACCGCGAAGGGGGCCGCTCCCTTCGGGCTACGCCGCGATCCATCGGGGCTTAAAAGCCGACAGAGGAACAGGCACTCCCCCCTGCCGTTTCGACCCCGCGTTGTATCATCCGCGCCTTACGACGTCCAAGCGAGCGCTCCCTGTCCGTCCCGGAGCGGATTCCACTGGCTGTGTCTCGGTTCTGGCCCTCTTTCATGCGAACCTCGGTTCTCGTCCCCGTTCTGCTCGTTGTGCTTGCCGGGGCCCTGATTGGCTGTTCAGGCAGCGGCCGCCTCACGTACAGAGGGCCCCAGGACGCCTACCAGAAAGGCGTGGCTCAGATGGAGGAGGAAGACTACCAGGAGGCCATTCGCCTCTTTCGGGCCGTCTTCGAGTATGGGCGCGGCAACCAGTGGGCGCCCGATGCGCGGTTCAAGCTGGCCATGGCCCAACGCAAGCTCGGAAAGCACCTGGTCGCCGCCAACGAGTTCAAGCGCTTTGCGCAGCTGTACCGCAACGACGAGATGCTGCCCCGGGCTGAGTTTGAGCGGGCCAACTCCTACTACCTCCGCTCCCCGATGTACCGGCTGGGGCAGTCGGACTCGCGGCAGGCCATCTCGCTCTTCCGTCTCTTCACCGACCGGTACCCCGACCACGAGCTTGTGCCGGAGGCGAAGAAGAAAATCAACGAGCTTCGGGCCAAGCTCGCTCACAAGAAGTACGCCGCGGGCCAGCTCTATGAGCGGCGAGACATGTGGGAGGCCGCTTCCACCGTGTACGAAGACACCTTCGACCGCTACCCCGATACCCCCTGGGCCGACGACGCGCTGCTTGGGGCCGTGCGCACCTACGTTCGATACGCGGACCGCAGCATCCAGAAAAAGCAGGCGGAGCGCTACCAGAAAGCAATTGAGAACTACAACCGTCTAACGCAGCTCTTTCCCGAAAGCAACCTGCTTAGCCGGGCCGAGGACCTGTATAGTGAGGCGCGGCGCAAGCTCGACGACGTGCAGGCCCGCGACCAACAGCAATCGCTTGCCCAGGAAGACACGTCCCGCGGCTCCAACTAAGCGGAGGGGGCCACCCCAGGCCCGAGCTACCATGGACATCGGTCTCTTCGGAGGCTCTTTCAACCCTCCCCACGTCGCCCATCTCATCGTTGCCGAGGTGGTGCGGGACCAGTTCGATCTCGCCGAGGTGTGGTGGATTCCGAATGCCACCCCGCCGCACAAGCCCAACAGTGAGCTGGCGGCCGTGAGCCACCGGCTTGCCATGACCCAGCGCGTTGCGGGGCCCAACCCAAACTTCCGCGTGTGCGACCTGGAGGTGCAGCGAGAAGGCGTTTCGTACACCGTAGAAACCCTCCGGGTGCTGCAGGAGCAGCGGCCCGGTACGGACTTTGGCCTCATTATTGGAAGCGATAGCCTGGACCATTTTGCCGAGTGGCACCGGCCCGATGAGATTGCCGAGCGGGTGCCGCTCATTGTGTACAAACGTCCGGGGGCGATCGAGGCGGTTGCCGAGCCCCGATTCGCAAACCAGGTGCGCTACGTGGCCGCTCCGGTCATGGAAGTATCGGGAACGGAGGTGCGGGCACGGCGCCGGGCCGGACGCTCCATCCGCTATCTCGTCCCTGAGGCCGTGCACACGTACATCGAGGAGCATGATCTCTACCGAAGCGTTGCGTAATCGGAGCGTCGTGTAATCGGAGCGTTGCGCAACGCTGAAGGACGCCAGGACGGGAGGCTAGGGCACGAAGAGGAGCACCGGCCGGTGCCCCGTTGTGTGCTGGCAGATTGTGTGCTCGCAGAACCTCGCCGTTTGCGTTGCTGTCTCATACTCTCAGAGTTTTCCCTTCGTACACGTCTATTGCACCAAGTCCTTCACGCATCATGGCCGTTACCGAGTCGACAATGTTGGAACTGGGGCACGCGGCCCCTGACTTTTCTCTGCCCGCCGCCAACCCGGCGGTGGATGAGCACGGGGAGGAGCGCCGCTCACTTGCGGACTACGAGGATGCGGAGGCGCTCGTGGTCGTGTTCATGTGCAACCACTGCCCGTACGTGAAGCACATCGAGGACGCGCTTCTCGAAGTGGCACGCGCCTACCAGGAGCGCGGCGTGCAGTTCATCGGAATCAGCGCGAACGACGCGGAGCGCTACCCGGACGACTCGTTCGAGAGCATGGCCGAGCGGGCAGAGGAAAAAAACTACCCCTTTCCCTACCTTTACGACGAGTCGCAGGAAGTGGCTACGGCCTACCGGGCCGCCTGTACGCCCGACTTCTACGTCTTCGACGCAGACCGGGCGCTGGTCTACCGAGGCCGCTTCGACGAGACGCGCCCCGACGGGGCGGATGCCCACGGCGGCGACCTGAAGCATGCGCTCGACGAGCTACTGGAGGCGGGCGAGGTCACCATGGAGCAGCGCCCCTCGATGGGCTGCAACATCAAGTGGAAGCCCGAGCAGGTGCCGGCCCACGCCTCCTGAACGGCGGGCAGACCGGCGCACGACAGAAGTCGTAGCGCTGGGCCTCCCGGCCTGTCCCGACATCACAACCGTCCTGTCCCCTCAACCGTCACCGTCCATGTTCGACGCACGGGCTTTCCGGACCTGGACGCACGTCATTGCCGGGGCGTGCGGCCTCGCGGTTCTCTTCCTCGGCATCATGGTGATGGCGGAGGAGGTCATCGGGAGTGGGGCGCGCGTGACGCGAGCGGGCCTCACGATGAGCGCCGCGGCGTTCCTGGGGTACGTGGGGGTGGCCTGGCTCATCCGTGTTGAAGAAGCCCGGTCGCCGTAGCCCGACGGTTGCAGCCCCCCGACGGCTGCAGCCCTAGAGACGGACGCAGAATCATCGCTCCCCGCTGCTCGTTCGTATAACCCTGATCTTCAGAAAACCTCTACCGCACTCCCTTTCTGGGTAAAAGCGCTTCCAAAGCGACCCGACAAAAGGCTTTCTGAGACGTTCTGTACCATTCCGCCCCCTTGTCCAAGACCTTCGAGGTGATACCATGAGCAACGACGTGACCGACACCACCACGCCCGAGGAGGAACGCTCGGCCTTTGAAAAAGCGCAGGACGAGCAGGAGGACGTGGACCCCCGCACAATTCCGCAGAAGCTGGACGGCGAACCGCCGATTGGGGATGACATCGACTATCCAGACTATCCGGAAGAAGACCACGAGACGTGGCGCATTCTCGTGGAGCGCCAGATGGAACAGCTCCCGGGCCGGGCCTGCAACGCCTACATGAACGGACAGGAGGCGCTCCAGATTGAGCCCGGACGGATCCCTGATCTCGCTAACCTCAGCCGTCGGCTCGACGACCAGACCGGCTGGACGGTGGCCAACGTGCCGGGCCTCATCCACGAAAAAGACTTCTTTACGCTGCTGTCGGAACGCAAATTTCCGTCGACCAACTACGTCCGCGGCCGCGACGAATTGGACTACACGCCGGCTCCGGACTGTTTCCACGACATGTTCGGGCACATGCCAATGCTCACGCAGCCCGACTTTGCGGACTTCTACCAGCTGTTCGGCCGGGCCGCCCTTAATGCAGAAGGCGCCGACCGGCCGCGGCTGGAGCGCTTCCACTGGTTTACGGTGGAGTTTGGCCTGATTCGGGAGCAGGGCGAGAAGCGAATCTTCGGGGCTGGCATTGTCTCGTCGAACGAAGAGGTGACCCACGCCCTCTCCGACGACGTGACGCTGCACCCCTTCGACGCCGAGCACATTGTGGAGAAGGACGACTACGAGGTGTACAACCTCCAAGACGAACTCTTCGTACTCGACTCTTTCGAGCAACTCGTGGAGGGCTTCCGGGAATGGACGACGAGCCGGGGGCTTCTGTGAGTCGGAGGCTTCTGTAGCGTTGCGGAAACCATCTGGGGCGCAGCTGTTCTTATATCTTCGTTCGAGTTCGTGACCAATCTCTCTGGCAGTGCCCATGGAAACGGAAACGCAGGATCGCCTGTCCGCCCGAGTGACAGGGCGCGTGCAGGGCGTTGGGTTCCGGAATTTCACGCAGGCGCGTGCGCGGCGACTTGGCGTGCGCGGGTGGGTGCGCAACGAGTCTGACGGATCGGTTCGGCTGGAGGCGGAAGGGCCACGCGACGCCCTGGAATCCCTCGCCGAGGCCGTCCGGCAGGGCCCGCGCATGGCAGAGGTGCAGGAGGTAAAAGCGGAGTGGACCGACGCGACGGGCGATTTTGCATCGTTTCGAGTGCGCCGATAGTTGGGCCTCAAGGCCGCGCGCGTGGTTGCAACCGCGCAGCCGTGCGATCCATCCGCCCGCGCTCGCACCAGCTCGTAGCAGTGGCGCCGAACAGGTTCGTCCGATGAACCACCCCCGCAACTCTGACGGAGAGAACGCCGGTGAGGCCCACCCCACCTCGCTTTCTCTTCTCGACCGCGCAACACGACGCCTCGAGGCTGCCGGGTGCGCTCCCCCGCGGCGAACGGCAGAGTGGATGCTGGCCGAGGTGCTGGAGGCCAGCCGGGCCTGGCTCTATGCTCACGCAGACCGGCTGGTTAATCCTGACGCGGCGCGGCGATTCGAGGCCATGGTCAAACGCCGAGTGCAGGGCGAACCGCTCCAGCACGTGCTGGGACACACCTCCTTCTATGGGCTCCGGATTCAGGTGTCCCCCGACGTGATGGTGCCGCGTCCCGAGACAGAGACGGTGGTGGAGCGGGCGCTCGACAGCCTCGGCGACGTGGACGCACCCTGTCTCCTTGACGTGGGCACGGGAAGCGGCTGCATTGCCCTGGCCCTCAAACACGAGCGCCCCAACGCGACGGTCCACGCCTGCGACATAAGCCCCGACGCCCTCGCTGTGGCCCGGGCCAATGCCGATGCGCTTGGACTCGACGTGCAGTTCACGCAGGAAGACGTGCTGGCGGACACCGTGCCGGAGACCCTCCCGTCCTCGCTGGATGTGCTGGTGTCCAACCCCCCCTACATTCCCGACGAAGAAGCCAGCGCCCTGCCGCCCGTCGTCCGCGAATACGATCCCGACCTGTCGCTTTTTGCCGGCGAGGACCCGCTGCGGTTCTACCGGGCGCTGCTTCCCTGGGCCTCTGCGCTGTGCCGGCCGGATGGGGCGGTGGTGTGCGAGGTGCACGCCGAGTACGCCGAGGAAGTTGCCGCCCTGTTCCGTCGGGGGGGGCTGCGTGCGGTGCGCCTCCGGGACGACCTGAGCGGGCGGCCGCGGGTGGTACAGGGGCGGCGTTCGGGGGAGAGCGTTTGACTGGCGTTTGAGAGAGGGCTAGCCACGAGGCGCGGCCGCGCCGAAGACGCGCGCCGCCTCCCGGTACATTACCGCGTGGAGATCCGCCGTCTCTTCAGGAGTCTCTGCGTAGCCGCCCGAAAGCAAGAGCACGACCGGCAGATCGCGGGTACGGATCTGCTGCATCACGTATCGGTCACGGGCGTGGAGGCCCTCCCGCGTCAGCGAGATGCGCCCGAATCGGTCGTTCGTCGCCACGTCGATGCCGCCGAGGTAGAACACCAGATCCGGCTGCGCTGCCTCCAAGGCGCGCGGGAGATAAGCCTTAAGCGTGCTCAGATACGCCTCGTCCCCCGTCCCGTCGTCCAACGGCACGTCGAGCGAAGAAGGCGGCTTCTTGAAAGGGTAGTTCTTGGCCCCGTGCATTGAGAAGGTGAACACGGAGTCGTCTTCGGCGAACACCGCTGCGTTGGCGTTGCCCTGGTGCACGTCCAGGTCGACGATGAGCACGCGCCGGACCCAGCAGGCCGTTTGGAGCACGCGAATGGCCACCGCTACGTCGTTAAGCACACAGAATCCCTCCCCGTGCCCCGGAAACGCGTGGTGCGTGCCCCCCGCGAGGTTGGCGGCGAGCCCGTCGGTGAGCGCCATGAATGCAGCGTTGATGGTGCCCTGCACGGCCAGGCGGGACCGGTAGACGAGCCGCTTGGACCACGGCAGCCCCATCCGCCGCTCTGCGTGGTCGGAGAGGGTGCCTTCGGCGAGAGCAGAGAGGTAACTGGCCGTGTGGACGCGGCGCAGGGCTGCCCAATCGGCCTGGCGTGGAGCCACGACGTCCTCCGGGCCAAGCATCCCGTCCCGGCGGAGCAGGCGGTGCAGGGCTGGAAACTTTGCCATCGGGAAGGGATGCCCCTCAGGCAAGGGGACGTAGTAGCCATCGCAGTAACTGGCGCGCATTGGTCGACGGAAGCGTCCGAACCGGCTTCATAGAACGAAAAGTGTAATCCTCGAAACCGAACACACACGCGCTAAGCCTAGGTCCGAATTTTGCACGCCAAAGGGTGAAAAACGTGCACGCAAGTACCAACGGGCGACGGCGGTCGTGTTCTGCTCGCCGCAGACTACGGAATGTTGTGCGCGGCGTCCGGAACTGGCTGCCCCGGACGATTGTGCGCCGCTACGTTGGTTTCGGAAGCCACGTTCTCGTACGGGTCCGCCGCCGGGGCCGCCGAGTGCGGCGCCGTGTCCTGGCCAACGGCGCTCGTGAACGTGCCAACGGCAACGACAATCGCAAACGTGGCGATCGTGGAGGCAAAAGCCTTGAGAGTGGGAGCATCAAGCACAGCACAGCAGAAACGTCATAGGGCGGTAGAGGAAGTGGGCCACAGAGTGCTAGTCTTCATTAGTGCTAGTCTTCATTAGATGTGTTGTGACCAGCCGCCGGAGAGGTGTCTCCGCCCGGATCTTCGTTATTTGTGTTGTGGTCTGCGTGCTGCTGAATTGTCGAACTCTTCTCGGGAGGCGGAGTCGTGCCCGTGAGGCTGTCGCTGCAGCCGCCGAGCAAGACCGTTCCAGCGAGGAGAATGACGGTGAAGAAAGAGGCGATTGTAGAAGGTGCTCGACGTTCCATGGAGCTAAAAGGTTGTTGATCGTTGGAATGAGGTTAAATCGCCAACTCGCTATGAATAGAAGCATTAATCGCTCCAAACTCTAATGGGCGAAAAAAACGTACTTTTCTTTCACAACTCGTGTAATTTTTACATATTTAGTGGTTGAAATCGTAACCCATGGGCCGAAAAGTACCCAGAATTCTAGCTCTCCTGCTCATCGCAGGTGCACACACTGTTGTCGGGCAGCCGGACGCGCAGGAGGGAGGAGGGATTCCGTTTCCGAGTCAGCATTACGCCCCGCCGGAGTACCAGCAGTCGCCGCAGAACTGGGACGTCGTTCAGGATGATCGGGGGTTGATCTATGTCGCCAATAACGATGGCGTCTTGCAATACGACGGGGAGCGGTGGCGTCTCATTCCAACGACCACCGGCACATTCGTTCGATCTCTGGCGACGGACAGCCTCGTCTTCGTGGGGGCAAAAGGAGACTTTGGGTACCTGCGTCCCGACTCAGTGGGCGTGCTCCGGTACAGGTCCCTCTACGAACACGTCTCCGAGGAGACGCGAGACTTCAAGGATGTATGGGGGACGCATGTCCTGGAGGACGGGGTGTATTATCAGTCCAACCAGTATCTCTTCCGGTGGGACGGAACGGAAATAACCTCCTGGTCCAGCGGAACCAAGTTCCACACGTCGTTCGTCGCCGACGGTACACTTTACGTTCGCGAACAGGACAGGGGCCTTCTCCGGATGCGAGACGATTCGCTGGAGGTCGTGCCGGGCGGGGAGACGTTCCGCCAGACGCCGATTTACATGATGGCTCGCCACCCGGACGGGGATCTGCTCGTGGCTACCCAGAACGAAGGGCTTTTGCTGTACGACGGAACGACATTCCGTCCCTTCGCACCTGGGCTTACCTCCTACTTGCAAGAAAAAAACTTGTATCATGGGCGTCGGCTTCCGGGAGACCGGTACGCACTGGCGACGCTCAAGGGCGGCGTTCTTGTCATTGACGCTGAAGGGGAAGTGGTTCACGCTTTAGACGGCTCATCTTTGCTCCCCGACAAGGTTGTGAACCACGTGTTCGCGGACCGGGAGGGACAGCTCTGGATGGCATTGAACAGCGGAGGAGTGTTTCGGGTCAACCTGAACGTCCCGCTGACGCTCCACGATGAAAGTACAGGACTCGAAGGAGCGGTGCGCGGCGTCTATCAGCCCAACGATACGATATATGTAGCGACGGGAAGTGGACTGTATGTGCTTAAGGACCGTGGGGAACGAGGGCTTGGGAAGCAGGCTCACTTTGAGCGGCGGGAAAATCTGCCTCTGGTGTGGGATATGATCGCGGTGAACGGGGACCTCCTGGTGGCTACACAGGAAAAAGGCGTTTTCGAGATTGGCGGACGTGATAGACGCAGAGTTGCCAACTGGGCATTCACGTACGACTTTTCAAGTCCGAGAGGGACGGAAATTGTGTATGCGGGAACCCGATCCGGCCTCAAGGGGCTGCGGCAGGGGCAAAATGGGTGGACTTCCTTCCCAATCAACGGGATCCAGGGGGAGATCCGGTCACTGGCCATTGAGGAGCCCCGGACGCTCTGGATGAGCACGACCGAAGGCACTGTTATCAGGGGCAGACTGTCGAGCGACCGGCGACGGGTCACGTCCTTGACGCGGTATGGCGAGCAGGAGGGCCTTCCGGGGGGAGCCAAGGGAGTGAGTGTTGTGAACGACCGGGTCACTGTCTGGTCGAAAGAGGGCTTCTTTCGGATTGAAAACCCGGATCGGGCCCCGGACGCCTGGCGGCTTGTCCGGAGCGCGTCGCTTCTGCCCGATATTGAGGGGGCAGACGCGCCTCGCGTCAACTCCTTTCAAGTAAGCGGCGACACGTTCTGGGTGATCGTGGGCGACCGGGTCTTCAGGGGGCACCACAAAGAAGGTAGGGTCTCCGACTGGAAAACCGTCGACTTCTTAAATTTCCCAAAGTCCGAGGACACCCGCCTTTTCGTCGGCCGGGACAGCACGCTTTGGCTTGGGGATCAGCGGCGGCTCATCCGCTACGCACTGGGGCGGCGTGCATTTGTTGAGCCACAGACTGTAAGCTTCTCGGCACTCGTGCGTCAGGTCACGACGCTCCGCCGGGGACGGGTTGTCTACGGGGGGCATTCCTCCGGGCTTGCCGGAGACTCGTCCTTGACCGTTCCATACGGCCGGGACGTGCGCGTCGACGTAGCCGCTCCGCTTTTCGGCTCCGTGGAGTCTCACCAGTATCGATACAAGCTCGCCGGTCGCACTGACGGATGGACCGACTGGACGGACAAGGCAAGCCGGCGCTACCGGAATCTCTGGGAAGGAACCTATTACCTCCGCGTGCAGGCCCGAAACGACCGGGGGCGGATCAGCAAGACGGCCTCCCTGACCCTCAACATTCTGCCTCCTTGGTACCGCTCCGTATGGGCGTATTTCTTCTATGGGCTTACCTTCATCGCCGTCGCCTACGGATACCGTCGGTACTACCAAATCAAGAAGGAGAAGCGGCGTGCTCGGGAGCGAGTGCGGGAGTTGGAGCGGGAGCGTGTGGTGGCCAAGCGGCTCAAGAAGGCCAACGAGCGCCTCCGCGAGGCCAACCGCCTGAAGGAGGACTTCCTGGCCACCACCTCCCACGAACTCCGCACGCCGCTTACCAACATCCTGGGCGCCCTTGAGGTGCTGCGAGATACGGTGAACGGTGAGCACACGGAATTTCTAAATATGATTGAGCAGAACGGCCAGCGGCTCAAGCGAACCCTGAACGCTCTTCTGGACCTCTCGATGCTCCGCTCCGGCAACGAGGACGACGTACGCCTCTCCCCCACTGCGCTCGGGCCCTGCGTGCGTCGCGTCGCCTCCGATCTCCAAGAGGACGCCGCGGAAAAAGGGCTTGCCCTGCGCGTGGAGACCCCGGATGCTCCTGTTCGGGCCGACGTGAACGACCAGTATCTCGAGCAAATCCTGCGCAACCTGGTCGAGAACGCTGTCAAATACACGCACGACGGGCACGTGACGGTTGCGGTGGGGCAGGAGGGCGACCGGGCATACGTAGAGGTGGAGGACACCGGCATCGGCATCGACGAGGAATTCCTGCCGGACCTTTTCGAGGAGTTTAAGCAGGAGTCGCGAGGACGCGGCCGAACGTACGAAGGAAATGGGCTGGGCCTCGCCATCTCGGCGCGCCTGGCCGAGCAGATGAACGGTCACATCCGGGTGGAAACGGAGAAAGACGAAGGGAGCACGTTTATAGTCGAATTCCCGCAGACCTCGGAGGAAACGGTCGGTCAGAGGGACGACGAACCGTAAGCACGAACGGGAAGACAGGTCATGAGAAAACCTACCGTTCCTCCTCGCAGGGGCAGGCCGTGCCCTGAAACAGCCCCCTTCATTTGTGTCATTCGTTTCACACGACAGAGGCGACGAGGCCCGCCGCAGACGGGCCATCGGCGGCCCGCCCCCGAAACAATTCCGCGGATCTGGGGTGGAGGCTCAACCATCAGCCCACAATTCCATGCCCCTCCACAATGGCTCTACCGAGGCGGACCGCATCCCTGCTTGCCGGAATTGGCCTTGTGCTGGTGGGCCTTCTGGCGGGCGTTCTCGTGATGATGGTGGCGGGCGAGGAGTCCGAGCCCGGATCCGTCACGCGCATCGTTGAGCGCGTGGAGGTGAGCGAGCAGCCGGGCACGACCCGAACCGCATCGGTGCCGAGCGCATGGCGGGACGGCGGTCCGCCCCCCGCGGCGCTGAACCGGCTGTTTCGCCGCGTGGCCAAGGAGGTGACGGCCGGGGTCGTTACCATCCGCGTGGAGACGGGCGGAGAGGGAGACAGCGGAGAGACCCCCTTTGGCCGTCCCGCGCAGAGCCTCGGGAGCGGTGTCTTCATCAGTCCAGACGGGCACATTGTGACCAACAGCCACGTGGTGGAGGGGGCGGAGCAGGTACGGGTGCGCCTGTCAGACAAGCGTGAGTTCAGGGCGCGCGTCCTCGGCACAGACTCGGCAACCGATCTTGCGGTGCTCAAGGTCGACGGGGACGAGGCGTTTCCGGCCCTCCCCTTCGGCAACTCCAACCGCGTACAGGTGGGGGACTGGGTGGTAGCGGTCGGCAACCCGCTGCAGCTTACGTCCACCGTCACGGCCGGGATCGTGAGTGCACTCGGGCGCCAAATCAACATCATTGAAGACCAGTTTCGGATCGAGAATTTTATCCAGACCGACGCCGCCATCAACCCCGGCAATTCAGGGGGGCCGCTCGTAAACCTGCAGGGGGAGCTCGTTGGCATCAACACCGCCATTGCGAGCCGGAGCCGTCGAACAGAGGGCTACGGCTTTGCGATCCCGTCGGCGCTGGTGAAGCGGGTGGCCACGGACCTGATTGCGTACGGGGATGTGCGGCGGGGCTACCTCGGCGTGAGCATCCGACCGGTGGACGCCGACCGGGCGGCGGACCTGGGTCTTCGCGACATCCGCGGGGTGTACATTGAAAACGTACAGCGGGGCAGTGCGGCGGACCGGGCGGGGTTGCAAAAGGGAGACGTGGTGGTGTCGGTGGCCGGCGAAGCGGTGAACGCCCCCAACGATCTTCAGAGTCTCGTTGCGCTGCGGCGCCCGGGCGACACGGTGGCCGTGGGCGTGTGGCGGAGCGGGGCCGAGCGGGCCCTGCGCGTGAAACTGATGGGCAAGGACACACCCGTCTACGAGAGATGGCTGAGTGACCTCCGGGCCGGCCCCGACGCCGAGTCGGAAGCGCCCCGGATGCAGCCACCCGACGACCAGAACAGCAACGCCGTTACGGAGATCGAGGGCTGGAGCGTTGGCCTTCGCGGCCTCTCGGCCGAAGAAGCCGCCGCGTTTGGGATGGAGACGGGGGCGTACGTGGCGTACGTAGAGAGCGGAGGTGCGGCAGCAGCCGCCGGGATTCCGCGCAACGTAGTCATTACGCACCTCGACGACAGGCGCGTGGACACGCCAGCCGACGTGGTGGACCACCTTGCCGATAGGGAGGGCGCAGTGCTGGTGCAGGTGCGTCGCCGCGACGGCACCCCTGCCTTCTACGAAATCGAGTAGGGCGTTGGAACGTTGAACGTTGGAAAGTTGAGAGTCCATCGTTCTGGTACGGGTGCATGCACTCAGCAGCCTAGGGTCCACAACGTTTAACCTTCAACCTGCCAACCTATAACCCCTACATGCTTCGATACCTCACCGCTGGCGAGTCACACGGCGAAGCCATCATTGGCATTCTCGAAGGCGCCCCGGCGCAGCTTTCCCTGGCGCCCGACGACATCAACGAACACCTGGCCCGGCGCTGGCTCGGCTACGGTCGAGGCGGGCGCTCCAAAATTGAGAACGACAAGGTGCACATCTATTCCGGCGTTCGCTTTGAAGAAACGCTGGGCAGTCCCATCGCCTTCCGCATCGACAATGGCGCTTACGAGAAAGACAAAGCGGGCTGGCCCGAAAAAATGGCCATTGAGGGCGACCCGCCGGAGGACCTGGAGCGAGTGACGATGCCCCGCCCCGGCCACGCCGACCTAGCGGGCAAGCAGAAATACGAACACGACGACATCCGCCCGGTCATTGACCGATCCAGCGCCCGCGAGACGGCCATGCGCGTGGCCTGCTGCTCCGTGGCCCGCCGCCTCCTCAACGAGTTTGGCATGGAGGTGGGCAGCCACGTGGTGCGCATCGGCGACGTGGGGTACGAGGCCCCCGAAGAGTGGGCGGAGCGGCGCAACGCGCTGATTGACAACGGGGGAGCGAGCGCGCTTTACGAAGCGGCCGACGAGAGTGCCACGCGCATGCTCGACGACGACATGACGGAGCGCTGCGTAGACCACATCGATCAGGTGAAGAAAGAACGGGACTCCTTGGGCGGGGTGTACGAGGTGGTGGTTACCGGCGTGCCGCCCGGACTGGGCTCCTACGTGCACTGGGATCGTCGCCTCGACGGGCAGCTGGTGCAGGCCATCTGCTCCATCCAGGCGCAGAAAGCGGCCGAGGTGGGCGACGGATTTTTCAATGCACGGCGCCGTGGCTCGCAGGTGCACGATCCCATCGAGCCCCGCGACAACGGCGAGCAGGCCTACCCGCGCCGCAGCAATCATGCGGGCGGCACCGAAGGCGGCACGTCCACCGGCATGCCTCTCGTGGTCCGTGGCTACATGAAGCCGATTCCCACCCTCATCAAGCCGCTCGACTCGGTCGACACCGCCACGGGCGAGCCCGAGCCCACCCGGTACGAGCGGAGCGACATTACGAGCGTGCCGGCCGCCTCCACCGTGGCGGAGGCCACCGTCGCCTACACTGTGGCCAACGCCTTCCTGCGCCGGTACGGCGGCGACTCTGTGCCCGCCCTCCGGCGCCACTTACAGGCCGACCGCACGGATTAGCCCGCACAGGGAGACGCGCCGGGGAAACGGCGGCGCGCCGTGGGCTTTCAACCGAATGACACCGGGGCGGCGTTGCACGCGCCCGTCGGAGCGGAGACTCTCCGTTTCACCAACCGCAAAACGATATGCCGCATCTACCTTCGTCCTCCGCCGAAACGGAGGTCTGCACCACGGAGCCCATCGTAACGCCTCTGGAAGAGCTCACGGAAGCCGTAGAGGCGATGCCCGCTCCCGTGGCCCTGCTCGACGAGGAATGGCGCATTCTCACGCACAGCCCTCAGTGGCTGGAGGTCTTCCAGACCGACAGTGCTGAAACGCGCACTCCCATCTCGCTGGACCAAATCGGCACCACCGATGTTGCGACCCCACCCGAAGAGGCGCTCCCGCCGCCCACGGACCGGCGCCTCTTCTTTGAGGTGTTTGCCGACCCCGACGGGGCGTGGCACGAGGCCTTCGCGCAGAGCCTCGACGCCCACCAGCGGCGACAGGGCTACGAGCGGGTGCTCACACAGCCCGACGGGCCCACCTACCGACTAGACTGGGAAGTGCGCCCGTGGCGGGCCGAAGAGAGCGCGGAGCAGGGCGTTCTGCTCTCCGTCATCGACCGCACAGAGGAGCGCCACGCCAAAAACCTTCGTCGTCAGGTGGATCACCGCTTCGACAAGCTCGTCGGCACCATCAGCGAGGGCGTCCTGCTGATGGACGACGAAGGCGTCTTCCGCGACGGCAACGAGGCGGCCCAGAACATCCTGGGGCGCTCGCTCGACGAGATCGTGGGCAGCCGCTTCGACGACGACATCTGGAACGGCATCCGGGAGGACGGCACCCCCCTGCCCAACGTCGAGTTTCCCTACTGGCGGGCGCTGATCGAGCGCGAGCCGGTGCGGGACGAGGTGATGGGCATCTACCCGCCCGACGCACCGCCCCGCTGGATCCGCGTCAATGCCCAGCCGCTGTTTCGGACGGGCGAGGACGCTCCCTACGCTGTCCTCGTCTCCTTCGACGACATTACCGCCGAGCGGCTCAAGGAAGAAGCCTTGCAGACCTCCCGTGATCTGCTGTCGAGCGTCCTTAGCAGCTCGCTCGACGGCGTGATGGTCTTCTCGGCCATCCGCGACGAGACCAACACCATTGTTGACTTCGAGTGCGCGCTGGTCAACCCGCAGGCCGAGAAGCTGATTGGGAGCAGCGCCGAGGACATGGTGGGCGTGCGCCTCCGCGAAACCATGCCGAAGCAAGAAGAGAAAGGGCTGTTTGAAGCCTACCGCCAGGTGGTGGAGACGGGCGAGCCGGCCGAAATGGAAATCCGCTACGACACCGAGACCCTCGACGCGTGGTTCCACGTGATGGCGGTGAAGGTAGAGAATGGCGTGGCCGTCACCTACCGCGACATCACCGAGCGCAAAGAGGCCGAGCGCCGCATCCGCGAGCAGGCCCAGCTCCTGGACAAGGCGCGCGACGCCATCCTGGCCCACGACATGGACGGCCGCATCGTGTACTGGAACAAGAGCGCCGAGCGGCTCACGGGATGGTCGAAGGAGGAGATCCTGGGCAAGTGGGCCCACGAATGCCTCTACGACCCGGAGGAGAACGGCAAGCTGCAGGAGTGCCACGAGACGATGATGGACGAGGGGGAGTGGACCGGTGAGCTCCGCATGCAGACCAAGGACGGGGAGGAGCGCATCGTGGAGAGCCGCTGGACCCTGGTGCGCGACAGTGCCGGGGCGCCCAAGCACGTCCTCGTCATCAACACCGACATTACCGAGCGCAAGCAGCTGGAGAGCCAGATGCTCCGCTCCCAGCGCATGGAGAGCATCGGCCGGCTGGTGGGCGGCATCGCGCACGACCTGGGCAACCTGCTGGTGCCCATCACGCTGGGGGTAAAGGTGCTGCGGCGCCGCGTGGAGCAGGACGACGCAAAGGTGGAACGGACGCTCTCGATGATCCACAAGAGCGCGGAGCGGGGCTCGGACATGGTGGAGCAGGTGCTGGCCTTTGCCCGGGGCGTAGAGGGAGAGCGGGTGGCCCTACGGCCGGAGCTGGTCATCGAAGAGGTGGAGGAGATGACCGAAGAGACGTTCCCGGAAGACATTGAAGTGCAGACGCGGACCGCCGACGACTTGCGCCCGATTGTGGGCGATGCGACGCAAATCCAACAGGTGCTCATGAACCTGTGCGTCAACGCCCGCGACGCCATGCCCGACGGCGGCACTCTGTCCATCGACGCGCGCAACGTGCACTTCAGCGAGAGCGACGCCCGCCGCAACATTGAGGCGGAGCCGGGGTCCTACGTTCGCATTGCTGTGCGCGACACCGGAATCGGCATGCCCGATGATGTGGTCGACAAGATCTTTGAACCGTTCTTCTCCACCAAGGAGGAGGGCGAGGGCACGGGCCTGGGGCTGTCGACGGCCTATAGCATCATCCAAAGCCACGATGGCTTCCTGGATGTGGAAAGCGAAAAAGGGATGGGCACCACATTCTGGATGTATCTGCCGGTGGCGGAGGAGGACGTGACGCCAGACACGCGCGAAAACGGCACGTCCGCGCTGGAGCGGGCGCCGTACGAGGGCGATGGGAAGCGCATTCTCGTGGTGGACGACGAGGAGTTTGTGCTGGAATCGGCCCAGCAAACGCTGGAGGCTGTGGGCTATGAGGTGGTGACGGCGCTCGACGCTGCTGCGGGCCTCCGGCGGGTGGAGAAAGAGGGAGACGCCATCGACGGCGTCGTGACCGACCTTCGGATGCCGGGCATGGGCGGACTTGAGCTCATCCGTACCCTCCACGCGCAGCATCCGAACCTCCCCATTGTGGCGGCCAGCGGGGTGGCCGACGGGTGCACGGAGGAGGCGCTGGACGCCGGGGCGCAGGCCTTCCTCGCCAAGCCGTTTACGGCGGAAAAACTGGAGGGGGCGCTGCAAGAAGCCCTCCGCGACGCCGAAGAGGCACCGGCGTAGGACGCGACGTCCCGCCCGTGTTCAGGGCACCGCGCGGCTCAGCCCCCAGAGTACACTGAGGCTGAAGCGAAGCAGCCTTGCGAAGAGAAGGTCGACCGGTAGAGACCGAATCACGAGGGCCCCTGAAAATGCAGACGACGCGGGGGAGGGGCGGGCCGCGCAAGGGCACGGAAGCGCAACGGCGAGGGGCCTGGTACGCGGGGCTTCTTCACGGCTCCCGCGTGCCGAGACGGGCAGGCGGAGCGCGACTTTTCACACGTAACCAAACTGTGGTGATGCGGGGCGAACTCCCTCTGTCGTAGCCCCGTTCCGCCATTCCGTATTCCATTCGTCTCTTCCACGTGAACGCATGAGCTGGCTCACCCGCCTCGCCCACCGCGACGATGCTTCCCTGAACACGCGCACCGCTCCCCGTCCGGCGGGGCCCGATGCGCCCCACGCCGTGGTTGTGGGGGCCGGCTTCGGGGGCCTCGCCTCGGCCGTTCGGCTGCGGGCGCGTGGCTTTCGCGTCACGCTCGTCGACCGCCTCGACCAGCCGGGCGGCCGGGCCCGCGTCTTCGAGCAGGACGGATTTACGTTCGACGCCGGGCCCACCGTCATCACCGCGCCGTTTCTCTTTGAGGAGCTCTGGTCGCTCTGCGGGCGCGACCTGGAGGACGACGTGGACCTCGTGCCGGTCGATCCCTTCTACCGCATCCGCTTCCACGACGGCACGGCTTTCAACTATACTGGTGACACCGAAGAAATGGTGGAGGAAATTCGCCGCTTCGCGCCGGAGGACGTGGACGGGTACCGGCGCTTTCTGGAAAAAAGCGAAGAGATCTTCGAGGTCGGCTTCGAGGAGCTCGGCCACGTGCCGTTCGACAACGTGACGGACATGCTCCGCATCGTGCCGGCGATGATGAAGCTGGAGAGCCACCGCACGGTGCACAGCCTCGTCTCCAAGTACATCTCCCACCCCAAGATTCGGAAGGTGCTGTCCTTCCACCCGCTGCTGGTGGGGGGGAACCCGTTCAGCACGACCTCCATCTACACGCTCATCGCCCATCTGGAGCGCAAGTGGGGCGTGTGGTACGCCATGGGCGGCACCGGCTCGCTCGTGCAGGGCCTGTCGGACCTCCTTGCGGACCTCGACGTCACGCAGCGCTACGGCGCGGAGGTCGATCAGATTCTGGTGGAGGACGAGACGGCCAGCGGGGTGCGCCTCTCCTCGGGCGAGGAAATACCCGCCGACCTCGTGGTCTCCAACGCCGACGTGGGCTGGACCTACCGGCACCTCGTGGCGCCCGAGCACCGCGACACGTGGACGGACCGCAAGGTGGAGGACATGGACTACTCGATGAGCCTGTTCGTCTGGTACTTCGGGACGGACCGCACCTACGAGGACGTGGAGCACCACACGATTTTGCTGGGGCCCCGGTACAAGGGCTTGCTCGACGACATCTTCGATCACAAGGACCTGGCGGACGACTTCAGCCTCTACCTGCACCGCCCCACGAAGACAGATCCCTCCATGGCGCCTGCAGGGCAAGATGCGTTCTACGTCTTGTCGCCCGTGCCGCACCTGGAAAGCGGCGTCGACTGGCGCCGGCAGGCCGAGCCCTACCGGCAGGCCGTCGAGAACTACCTGGCAGATACGATCCTGCCGGACCTCGGCGAACACCTCGTGAGCAGCCGCATGCTTACGCCCCGCGAATTCAAGACGGACTACAAGAGCCTGAAGGGGGCGGCCTTCAGCGTGGAGCCGAAGCTGACGCAGAGTGCCTGGTTTCGCCCGCACAACAAGAGCGAGGACGTTGAGCACCTTTACTTTGCAGGGGCCGGGACGCATCCCGGCGCCGGCATCCCCGGCGTGCTCTCGTCGGCGCGCGTGCTCGACACCATCGTGCCCGCCCCGGAACGGTTTGACGTCCGCACGCCCGCAGAGGTCGTGGCCTGATCCTGCCCCGCGCTGGCGAAAAGTGCAGGGAGGGAAAAAGCGTGGCGGGGTATTGGTGGGCGGTCCGGCCCCTCCCGTACTCCCACACGCCTACGCACCGATTGGGAACGGCAGAACGAGCCAGATTCGCCGCCCCGCCCTGGCATGAGCGACTCCCCTGACGCCTCCGCAGTGGACCATTACGCGCGGCTCGGGGTGCATCCGTCGGCGTCGGCCGAAGAAATTCGATCGGCGTACCGCGAGAAGGCACGGGCAACCCATCCAGACCACAACCCGGATGATCCGAAGGCCGCGGAACGGTTCCAGAAGATAAAACAGGCCTATCAGGTTCTCCGCGACCCGGAGCGCCGCACGCGATACGACGACGTGCGGGCGGCCCGAAGACGTGTGCCAAATGGCCTCACGATCAACCAGCAGGCGCCGGCGGGATGTGGGGGGTATCTCTGGCGAGTGCTGGCGGGAATGGTAGCGGTGGGGCTGTTCCTAGTGCTTGAGGCGCTGGACGTATGGGCGGCCTCTAACGGCTGGACCCTCGCGCTGGGCGTCGGGGGCGCGTCGCTCGTGGCCGGAGGAATCGCCGTCCTTTTAGCCCGACAGTTCCCGGACGAGGCGACCGACGTCATGGTTCGTCTCACCCAGTCTCGCATCGTCATGCGGGCCGACGGCCACACAGCGTTTCGGGTGTCCTGGGCCGACGTGGAGGCCGTCCGTCTCCTGAACGAAGGACGGACGATTGAACTCGTGGTGGATCGGGCGGCCGCACAGCACCTCCAACCAACGCCCCCTGTTCTGACGGCTGTTACCCACGAAAGCGACCGGGCGATGCTCCGCCTCAATCTTTCTGAGACAGACGTGCCGAGAGACGTGTTGCTTGCGTTCCTGCGCAGAACATCCGCCATTCCGGACCTGGATCCTGCGGTCTCAGAGCCAGACAGCCCGTAGGGCGCTTCTGCGCAGTATCCTCAACAGAGCGGGCAGCGGATCGCTGTTCGGCGAAGATCCCTCCTGCGAACAGGTCGAGACCGCCTCCCGTATGCCTGCTGTTGCTTCTCCGTTCGCTGTCGCTCTTCCGTCACGCATCCTCCCGGCCAGGCATGTCTTCTTCGACCCTCCCGTCCGACAAAACGAAAGGACAGGTTGAGGCCGCGGTGACCGAGGCCCTCACACAGTTCGAGCGCGATCAATTGGGACGGGGGCCGAAGGAAGCGAAGTCGTTTATCGTCGAAAACCTCGTTGTGGTTAAGCTCCAGGGCATCCTGAGCCCGGCCGAGCGCCAACTCAGTCACGAGGACGACGGCGTCGAACTCATCAAACAGATGCGGCGGCGGGTCATTGAGAGCTGTAGCGACGCCCTCAACGGGCTCGTCGAGGATGAAACTGGCACCGAGGTGGTGAGCATGCACGCTGACATCAGCGCTCGAACGGGCGAGCGCGTCTTTGTCTTTACCCTTGATGAAGATCTGGAAGCCGCCCTGAAACGCTGATAGGAACGAAGCTTGAACTTTCGGTAAGGGGAAGCGTACTCCCTTGCGCCCACTAGGGGCGGTCCCTACATTATGGAATGCTGTTGAAACGGAGCGCCGTCCCGGCGAGCCGGTTCCGCAGCCGCACATTGTCCGGCACGCAAGCCGCGCACACGTTCCGCCGATCCCAGATCGGCACGAGCGGGTGCAACGACTGTAGACCGACATTCAGCGCCCCGGCCGGCGCTGCGTGTCGGTCTTTTTTGTTTGTCCGACCGGGTTTGTCCGCCCAAGCCCTGTCGACGAGACACGCATTCCCTCCTGTACGAACCGATTTGCTCTCGCCGTATGCCCACTGTGCTCACGCGCCTCACCTGGGGGCTTTTTGCACTCAGCCTCGGCCTGCTTGTCTGGCCCCCCGATCCGGGTTGGGCCGGAGACACGTTCCTGCGGATCGATGGCCTCACGCGCCTCATGGCCGCCGTCACGACGTTTGTGAGCGGCATCGTGCACAGCTTTTCGCGCCGCTACATGGCGGGTGCCAGGCACCTGGACCGTTTCTACGCTCGCCTCTTCGGCCTCACGCTCATCGTGCTGTTGCTGACGGCGGCCAACCACCTGGTGCTCTTTGTACTGGCGTGGACGGCGATGGGCTGGGTGCTGGCCGACCTGATCGGGCACGTCCGGGGCTGGCCGCAGGCGCGGGCGGCGTCGGGGTACGCCCGGCGGTCCTTCCTGAGCGGCAGCGCCCTGCTGGCTGGGGCGCTCGGGCTGCTGGGCGTACAGGCGGGCGCGTGGACGATCGGCGGGGTGCTGGCGGCGGTCGGGACGCTCTCGGCGCCTGTCGTCGTCGCGGCGTCGGTCCTGCTCGTCCTGGCCGCGATGATTCAGTCGGCCCTCGTGCCGTTTCACCGCTGGCTGCTGTCGTCGATGACGGCGCCCACACCGGTGTCCGGCTTCATGCACGCGGGACTGGTGAACGCGGGCGGCGTGCTTCTCGCGCGCTTCGCGCCTGTCGTGTTCGAGCTCTCGGCGGTGATGCTGGGCATCGTGTTCGTGGGCGGCGTGAGCGCACTGCTGGGGCAGACCTGGATGCTCGTGCAGACCGACGTGAAGCGGCAGCTTGGTTCCTCGACGGTCGCGCAGATGGGCTTCATGGTGCTGCAGGCCGGCCTCGGGTTCATCCCCGCGGCCATCGCGCACCTTCTCCTGCACGGCTTCTACAAGGCCTACCTCTTCCTCGCCGCCGGCTCGGTGGTCGAACACACGCAGCCGACACCGGGCGAGCGCCCCGCGCCCTCTGTGATTGGCGGCCTCGTGACGCTCATGACGGCGGTCGCGGGCGGCGCCCTCTTCGCCACCCTCACCGGCAAGTCGCTAACGGCGCTCAACAGCGGCACGGTGCTCACTCTCTTTGTCGTGATCGCTGTGCTCCACGCCACCCGCTCGCTCGTGCGCCGGGCCGAG
>CAZFJR010000003.1:48643-49632 GCA_964519235.1 uncultured Salinivenus sp.
CCTGTGGGCCGTGCCCGCCGTGCTGCTCCCGGCCATCGGCCTCTACGCGGCGGTCTACAACGGCGTGGGGGCCGTCCTGCACACCCTGCCGATGGCCGAGGCGCCCACCGCGCTCACCCCCCTGCACTGGGGCCTGGTCGCGGTCTTTGTTTTGGCGTACGTGGCCCTCGACCGGGGCTGGCACCGGGCCAGCACGCGCCTCTACGTGACGCTCCTCAACACCTCCCAGCCCGTTCCGACCACCCTCCTGCACAACCGCGAACAGTACCATGCCCACTGATCGCTCCGTCCTCCGGGCCCGCATCGAGAACGCGGCCGAGTACGTGGGGCCGCTCTGGCCCCTGCAGACGTTTAACGCCGCCAACCCGCTCGTCGGGTTCGAGGACCAGCCCTTCGACCGCGCCGTGCAGCAGGCCGAGCAGCTGTTCGGCGGGCAGGGCTACCCGGGCGCGCGCGTTTTCCGGCAGGCGTGGGAGAACGGGGAGATCGACCCGGACGTCCTTGCGCGCCGGCTCGCCGAGCACGGCATTACGCAGCGCCCGGAGGTGCTGCTGGACCGGATGGAGAGGGACGAGGGCGACCGTCAGCCCTCGACGCCCACCGACCACCCCCTCAACCGCGTGATGACGAAGTGGCTGGCGGCCTTCCTGGACCAGGGCCAGGCCGACTGGGCCATGCCCAGCCGCGAGGACGGCTTCTACGCGGCGTGGCGCACGGTGGCGCCCTACGACACCGCCGTGCCCGGCATCGCGCGGTCCTCCGACGTCCCCGCGACGGTGGCGGCGGCGTTCGAGGAAGTGCTGGCCGGATACCCCGAAGAGCAATGGGAGTCCATCTTTGCGCACCACCTCGCCGCGCTGCCCGGCTGGGTGGGCTTCATCAAGTGGCGGGCCCGCCGCGGCAACACGCCCTGGCAGGAGGCCTATCCCATCTCGCTGGTCGACTATCTGGCCGTGCGCCTCACGCTTGCGCGCCGCATGGGCCACGCC
>CAZFJR010000004.1:0-4540 GCA_964519235.1 uncultured Salinivenus sp.
CCGGACGTTGTGTCGGTACATGATGCGCGCGTTGCGCATCGGCACCTGAAAGAGGTTGTTCCGCTGCGGGACGCACATACCCTGCACGCGCAGAGAAGGCACTCCAAGGGAGCGAGGGAGCTGACACGTCGTCTTCCCGCGCGACGGGCGTACCGGCTCCAGAACGTACGGGTGTGGCTCGACGAGGGAATTGTCATGACGCCGCAGGGCAAGCTAGTCGCCGAAACGCTGCCCTCGCACTACCGCACCCTCAAGCGGCTCCGGGCCGGGGCGTACGATGGGGCACCTCCTGCGCGCCACGCTGTGGAGACTGTCGAGCAGTGCACGAGTCTAAAAGGCGGACGGTACCACGGCAACTACTATCACCGATGGGTCGACGAAATTCCTCGGCTCCAGGCCTTGCACCGCCTAGAGGAGATGCCCGTCGTGACTCTCCCCTCTGGCTATCCAGACCAGTTGGTCCAGATGATTGAGCGGCTGGCCCCGGCGGGCGTGCGGCTGCACCGGGCCACGAGTCGGGAAGAGTGGGTGCACGCCCGCGAGATGCTCTACGTGCCGCCCATGACGGACGACTACTGCGGATACCTTCCGGCGCGCTTTGTGAGGAACCTCAGAAAGAACGTGGTGGAGGCCCTGGCGCCCGATGACGACGTGAACACGCAGGGGCGGCGCTATTACGTATCGCGAGCGGAGGGGGACACGCGGCGGGTGCTCAACGAACCGGCAGTGACCCGCTGCCTCTCGGAGCACGGCTTCGAGACTGTACGGGCCGAAACTCTTTCCATCCGAGAGCAGGTGCGCCGATTCAGTAAGGCCGACTGGATCGTGGGCCCCCACGGGGCCGGGCTTACGAACATGATGTTCGCGACCGGCTGCACCATCGTGGAGTTCTTTCCGGGCGTGCCGTTTACGCACTACCGGTGGCTGAGCGAGTCGCTGGGTCACGACTACCACAGCATTGCTGGCGAGTCGGACGCCGAGAAAAACGCCGACTTCGCGGTCGATCTCTCCCGCCTCCGGCAGATTCTGCAAGCCCACACCTGAAGCCCACACCTGAAGCCCACACCTGAAGCCACCAGGGGGGCGTCATCCGGCGACAGAAGTGCAGACAGACCACAGCCCCCTCTGTGCCGCGCCGCCAACTCCAATGCCTCAACGGAAGACGCCGAATAGACAACGAACGACTCCCATGACCGCACTGGATTTTTGGAGTCGGCTTACGGCGGCCTTGGCCCGCCGGCTGCGATGGGCCTGGAATTGGTGCGACCGGCACCTGATGCGCCTCGGGGTCTACTCACCAGTGTTTGCCTCCTTCTACTACGCGCTCTTCAACCGCTCCTTCGACCGTGAGCACCGAGCCGTTCTGAAGGGCCGCCTGGTGCACGAACAGAGTCAAGACGAAACGGCAGAGACCTCCAGCGTGCTCCGCCGAGGCATTCACCGGCTCGAAAAGGGCATTCTCAGCAAGCCGCGCCGAGACATTTTTGCAGTCGGGTACATCCGAGAGACCGTCGATTTCTACGAGCGCGCAGTGCAGGCGCGAGGAAACGGGGCCCTCGTTCCGGACGAAGAGCTGGAGTGGGCGCACGACGTTCTGGAAAAGTACTTTGCCATCACCGGGTCTCATCCGCGCATCGACGAGCAGCGCGAGCGGTTTGCCAAGATGCCGACGCCCTCGTTTCAGAAAAATGCGGTCCCGGAAAACGGCCGTTCGCGGGCGAACGGTCGCCCGAAGCGTCCCTACATGCGCGATCTGTCGGAGCCCTCCAGCGTCGACTACGAAGACCTTCTTGAGCTCTCGAAACGGCGGCGCTCGGTGCGGTGGTTTCGCCAAGAGCCCGTGCCCCGCGAGCGAATTCGGAAGGCCGTAGACGTAGCGAGCCTGTCGCCGAGCGCCTGCAACCGGCAGCCCTTCGAGTTTCGTGTCTTCGACGATCCGGAGTTGGTGGAGAAGGTGGCCCCTCTGCCGCCCGGCACCAAAGGATTTGCACACAACTTCCCCGCCATTATCGTGCTGGTGGGCGAGTTGCGCAACTACTACGGGGAGCGCGACCGCCATCTGATCTACATCGATGCGTCGCTGGCCGCCATGTCGTTCGTCTACGCGGCCGAGTCGCTGGGGCTGAGCACATGCTGCATCAACTGGCCCGACATCGAGGAGTACGAGCAGGAGGCCGACGCGGTCTTGGGACTGGAGCCGGACCAGCGGCCCGTCATGTTCATGGCGGTGGGCTACCCCGATCCCGACGGAATGGTGGCGTACTCGCAGAAAAAGCCCAACCGGCAGATGTGCACCTTCAACGAACTGTAACGGCAACGAACTGTAGCGGCGGGCGGCGCATTCGCCCTCCGTCTCTCTTCTTTTCCTGGAATCGCCGGAAAAAGAGAAGAGTGTCGCGTACGGCAAAGCAAAGCGTGGGGCAAGAAAGTGCAGAACCGCGAGGTCGTTCTCCACATTGGGATGCACAAGACGGGGACCTCTGCCATCCAGTCTTTTCTCAGCACAAACGCAGAGCGGCACCTCCAGAAGGAAGACACGCTCTACGTGGAAACCGGACGCGACGTGAGCGCCAAGGGCATGCACGCCGGCCATCACTGGTTGGCGTGGAGCTGCGTGGAGCGTTATTCGAGTCGGGTCGAGGGTCCGGAAGCGCAGAGGTTAAGAAAAAAAGTGCGGGGGGAGATCGAGCACACGAGGGCGAAACGATCGGTCATCAGCAGCGAGTTTTTCTGGCCGGCACGTCCAGAAGACGTGGAAGGCATTCAGAAGACGCTCGACGGTGTGGATATAACGGTGGTGGTATTCGTGAGAAACCACCTCGACATGGCAAAATCCTACTACGCCCAAGCCGTAAAGCAAGAAGGATACGAGAAAGAATTCAAACGCATTATTAAGCAGAAGAAATGGTGTTTTGACTACAAACGCGTGCTAGACACGTGGAGGGACGTGCTTGGGGGAGAGAATATCGTGATGGAATTGTACGACAAGCACGACGATGTGGTTGGGCGCTTTGCGGAGGTGGTGGGGCTTAGTGCACAGGGAAGAAAGCGCGAAGAAAACGTGTCTCCCTCAGACTCGATTCTCCACTTCGTTCGTGGTTTAAACGTTGTGCAGAAGAGAGTGCCCGCTCCCTGGAGCCGGATGCTGAAGCGTGTGCGGCACAACGTTGTTGCGGGGCGTCAGCCCGGCCGGACGCTCTCTCGGTGGGCCTCGCCATTTCTTCCGGACGCCATCTTGCGCCCGTCGGAGCGCGAGTGGTTTCGGCGAGAGACGAAGGGCCTCCGCCACCAGTTCCTGGAGAGCTACGTATCGCCGGACGACCATTCGCTTTTCGAGTTTTGAAGACGTCTGGCACCTGCCTGCTGTACACGAAGAAAAAACGCTCCGAAATCCCTGTTAAATGGGCCGCGGCGGTGGGAGCGCGGTCCGCATTCCTCCCCCAAGCGCAGGGGGCTCCGCCACAGCCGCCACCGTGCTCCTAGGCCAACGACATATGATTGTCGAAGTAACAGGAACAAACACGCAGAACAAAGGGGCGGAACTGATGCTCGTGGCGGTCCGCGAGCACTTTGCGGAGCGTTCCAACGTGCAGCTAGCAGTCGACCAGTTTTTTGGGAGCTATCAAGAGCGGGCGCAGTACGGGCTGCTCCAAAAGGTGGCGCTGAACGGATGGGGCCGTTCGCGTGTGGCAGTGGCCTTGATGCCGAGGGAGTTTCGCCGCTCGTTCGGGCTTGTGCGGGATGAAGACACGGACGTACTGCTTGACGCCTCCGGGTTTGCGTTCGGAGATCAGCATCCTCCCGAGCGGACGATCCAGTTTGCGGAGCGCGTGGAGGCGGCCAAGCAGTCCGGCAAGCACGTGGTGCTGCTTCCGCAGGCGCTGGGCCCGTTCGAAATTCCTGCGATCCAGTCGGCCTTTGCTCGGGTCGTCGACGCCGCCGACCTTGTGTTTGCGCGGGACGACACCTCTATGCGGTACGCCCGAGAAGTGGCGGGAAGCGCCGCACACCTGAGGCAGGCCCCCGACTTCACAAACCTGGTTGCGCCGCACGGCTCCACCGAAAGCGATGCGTCGCGGCGGGCCACCATTGTGCCCAACCAGCGAATGATCGACAAGGCCGAGACCCAAGACGAGGCGGCGGCCTACGTGCCGCTAATGGACACGTGCATCGAGGCGGTGGCAGAGGTCGGGCTGGAGCCGGTGCTGCTGGTCCACGAGACCGACGACGACACGCTGGCGGCCCGCATCCAGGAACGAGCGGAGCGCGAGGTGCCGATTCGGCAGAGCCCGGGCCCGGTTGCGCTCAAGCGCTTCCTGGGGGAGAGTCATCTCGTGGTCGGGTCTCGCTTTCACGCACTGGTGGGCGCCCTTTCGCAGGGCGTTCCGGCGATTGGGACCAGCTGGAGCCACAAGTACGAGAGGCTGTTCGAGGAGTATCGCTGCCCCGACATGCTGGTATCGGTATCGGCATCGAGGGAGCGGGTGAAGGCGTGCGTGTCGGCAGCGGTCGGGGAGCAACGCATCCCTCTCACCGACCG
>CAZFJR010000004.1:4640-47638 GCA_964519235.1 uncultured Salinivenus sp.
GTGCAGCGGAGCAGCGCGCCGGACGGGTCGGCCCACAGCGGCCTCCTGCTGGCCAATGGACTGCGGGAAGCGGGGTGGAAGGTCCACGTGGCCTTCGGGCACGACGGGGCCATGGTCGAGCGGTACAGGGCGGCGGGACACACGACGCACGTCGTGCCCCACGACAACTGGCTTCGGCGGGAACGGACGCATCAGTTTCTGAAGGACGGATGGCTGGAGTGGCGACGGGCCCGTGCGTTCACGGCGCTGGTGGACGATGTTGCGCCCCGACTCGTGTACGTGAACACAGTGGTAAGCCTGGCGGGAGCCGTGGCGGCGCGTCGGGCGGGCCTCCCGTGCATATGGCACCTGCGAGAAATGTTTTCCGACGTTGGTGGAGAGATGCACGCCCCAGGGTGGGCGCGCCCGCTGGTACGGCGCCTTGTCCGGGCGCACGCCGACCGCCTCGTCGCCAACTCGGCCGCGACGGCCCGCAACCTGCTCGGCGACGCGTTCGACGGAGGAAAGATTGTGCCCAACGCCGTACGGGCGGCGTTCTTTGAAGACGAGCGTACGCCTCAAGAAGCCCGACGGCATCTCGGGCTGCAGGGCAGCAGCCCTCTCATCGGCGTCCCCGGAACGCTTCGGCCCATGAAGGGGCATCCCTTTTTTCTGAAGGCCGTCGCGCCCCTGCTCCGCGCCCGAAACCTCCGCGTGGCCGTCACGGGAGAAGGCGCGTCGGACTTTGCCGAGCGGCTGAAGGCGACAAGCCAGTCCCTCGGCATCCAGGATCAGGTGATCTTCCTGGGCTGGGTGGACGACATGCCGGGCTTCTATCGCGCGTGCGACCTCGCCTGCATTCCGTCCCGCGCCGAGCCTTTCGGCCGCACAGCCATCGAAGCCTTCGCGGCGGGTACGCCGGTGGTGGCCACTGCCGTGGGCGGACTGCGCGAGATTGTAACGGACAAGACGACAGGCCTTCTCGTGCCCTACGGACACGTAGAGGCGCTTACAGATGCCCTCCGATGCCTTCTGGACACGCCCCAACTGCGCCGAAAGATGAAGCAGAACGCACGCAAAACGGCCGCCGAAGACTACCACGAACGCGTATATAAACGCCGCATCCGCACGCTCGCTGCAGAGGTGGGAGGGTGCGGGGCCGATGCACGATTGGAAAATCGTCGGCAGGCGCCGTGAAAAAACTGATCATACACATTGGGGCCCGGAAGGCGGGAAGCACGACGATCCAGAAGACGCTCGCGAAGAACAACGACGTTCTGCACGCGCGCGGCGGCCACTACGTGCAGGCCGCCCGGCTGCCCGAGAGCAGGGGAGATGGACAGTACGCACACCACAGGGCTGCCCCCCTTGACGGCGATTTCGAGCACTGGGCGCGCATCGCACGAGAAATCCGAGAAAGCCGCTACGAGACGTTCATCGTTAGCAGCGAGTTGCTGTACACGATCGAGCGGGAAAAAATATGGGAGATAAGAAAGCACGTAAACGAGGCCGGGATCGAGGCGGCCACCGTGCTCATGGTGAAGCGACGGCCCATCGACTTCGTCAAGTCGGAGTACAAGCAGCAGATAAAGTTTGGCCGAGAAGCGAGAAGCATCGTAGCATTTGCGCAGGAGCACATTCGACGGTGCGACCACAAGGGGGCCCTCCAGCGGTGGGCCTCCGTGTTTGGGGACGGCGAGACGATTGCGCTTGAGCTAGAGGCGTTCAGAGGATCGGGCCGAGGGTTAGTGGAGACGGTGTGCCAGGTAATCGGGATGGGAGGGCTGGGCCTGGAAGAGGAACGCATGAACGAATCTCTCGATGATAAGCGCGTGTGCGTGCTCCGACTGATCAACCGTGTGGCCAGGCGGCTGGGGCTGTTCGACGTGTCGGATCACGCCTGGCAGCTCAAGAACTCGGTGAAGCGGGGGCGGAGAATTGGGCAAGCAGCGATGCGCGCCCTCGCCCCTCTCGCTCCAGAGTGTCCCTACGAGGAGCACGAGATTGAGCAAGTGCGAGCGCTCTTTGCCCAGCACGGACTGCCCGTCCGCTAGGGCGTTTCGGCGACCTTATCCGAACGCACCGCTCGGCACAGGGGCCTAACGACCAGCTGGATTTTCGAACCTCGGCCCATCGATTTTGAGAATGAAGACATTAAAATGGGCGCGTACACTCGTCCCTGAGGCCGTTAAGGCTCCCCTCCGCCACGTAGTGCCGGAAGACACGTGGGCGTACATTCGGGCGCGCACGCGCCCATTGCGGCTGTACCGGACTGACCGATTTACCTTTTACCCCCTGGCCCGAGATCCCTGGGTGATTTATACAACCTCCGGACCAACACTCGGGAACGTATTCTACATGGCGCGAGCGCTGGGGGGAACCACGGCGCGGTTTGTCCTAGCGTTTCACTCGAAGATTAGTCGTTGGAAAGCGCACTTCCTCCGCCGCCAGGTCGAAGAGTTTCGGCGCCGGCACAGTGCGTGCAGCCTAACGATCCTGGCGCCCGACAAAGAGGAGCAGAAGCGTGTTCGGCGGATAACTGGAGCCGATGTGCGGTTCATCAACAAAAATGCGTTTACCCGCGAAGACCAATTTCGCATTCAGCCGGACGTCGACGCGGAATACGACGCGATCATGAACGCACGGATGATCCGGGTGAAGCGGGTCGAGCTTGCGCGCCTCGTGGACAACCTCGCCATGATCACGGTGGTCGACAACGAGACGTACTTCGAGGAAATGAAGGCGCGTCTGGAGGGAGCCGCGTGGCTCAATTTCCAGGGGGGCGAGTACACGTATTTCTCTCGTGCGGAGGTGGCTACGGCCCTGAACCGGGCACGTACGGGGCTTATTCTTTCAGCCGTGGAGGGGACGAACCGGGCCTCCATTGAATACCTGCTTTGCGGCCTGCCGGTGGTCTCGACGCCAAGTGAGGGGGGACGGGACGTCTTCTTCGACGAAGACTACTGCGCCATTGTAGAGCCGACGGCCGAGGCGGTGCAGCAGGGCGTACAGCGCATGCTTGCCCAAGATGTTGGTCCAGAGAAAATTCGAGACCGCACCCTGCGGCGCGTTCGAGAGCATCGGGCACGGTTGCTTGATCTTGCGGGTGAATTAGCCGGCCGAGAGCTTGGCGTGGACGTGGACGAGTGGCTCGATCGATTTCCCCGTGATCTAAAATTCCGGTGTGACCCAGAAGCGTTTCTGCCCTTTCTCCGAAGCGATTACTTTGAGGGCGGGGTACCGGCGTCCACCAGTGCCGCAGGACTTCGGCGCCACTACCCCGAGACGTGGAGCGACATCACCGGCCGCCCCGCATAGATCCCACACCCGGGCCCATGGCTACCGTTTTGCTGATTGCATACCACGGGGACGCGTGGCTTCCGGCGTGCCTCGAGACGCTGGCCGACGCGAGCGCGGACCCCCTGCACTTGGTGCTGGTGGACAATGCAGGCAACACCGTCCTCGACGAGCTGGACCTCTCCGCATTCGAGGCGGAGGTGCTGTCCACCCCTCGTCCTATGGGATTTGCAGAGGCGAATAACTTTGCCCTCGTGGAGGCCTCACGGCTGCGAGAGACAGTGCTGTTCCTGAACCAGGACACCATAAGCCCCCCCGGATGGGTGGACGCGTGCCTGCAAGGACTGGCCACCCATTCTCGCTTCGGCGCCGTGTCTCCCCTGATACGCACCTACGAAGACGACGGGTGGGACCCCAGCTTTCTGGACTGCCTCTCGGAGGCGCAAGAGGCCACACTGAAGCGCGAAGAGGGGGGGCAGCGGATTCTGACGACACAGACCGCTCCGGCCCCCGCCCTCCTGGTGCGCACCGCTGTGCTACGAGACACAGGCCCGTTTGACCCGGTATACGGCAGCTACTACGAAGACTACGACCTATGCCGCCGAATCCGGGCACAGGGTCGGGCCGTGGGGTTTTGCCGAGACGCACACGTGCGGCATTTTTCGGGCGGCTCCACCACCACCGAGGCGCAAGAGCGGCGCCGAATGCGACAGGTCATTCGAAACCGGGTTCTGTACGAACTGCGAGAAGGAGACACCCCTCGCTGGTGGGCAGTCCTGAAGCGGGTTCTGGGCGACTTTCCGTGGCGCCTTGCGCGTGGAGTGGCGGGCACGTCCTCCTCGCAACCTCCTAGTGTAACGCTAAAGGCCTACGCCGACCTCGCGAACATTGCGGGGCGCCTGGTCTCGAGGCAGCGAGATCGGCAGATGTGGGAACAATATTTGACGGAATTGAGATGGGAGAAACGTATGACGGAGCACACAGCCAAAAGGCCTTCGCGTTGCGCATGAACCTGGCACGTCCTGTGAGCACCGCGAACGTATCCACGAAGCACGTCGAGCAGATTGCCGAGACTGACGCGCTGAAACAAGAAGAACTGGACTATCTCCGCTACCACAAAGAGCGGATTGCCTTCAACGTAAAGATTGTCTCGGAGGTGCTGGAGCGGGCGGGGGCGGAGAGCCCCCGGCTGCTGGACGTGGGGCCGCACATTCAAACGACGGTGCTGAACGAGTGCGTGGGGAGCGAGGTGGTGATCAACACGCTGGGGTGGAAAAACGAGCGGCTGGTCTCGGAGTCGGACTTCCAGCAGCACTTCGAGTTTGACCTCAACAACGCCGACACGGAGGCGCTGTGGCCGGAAACCGAGCAGCACGACGTGGTGGTTATGGCGGAGGTGATTGAGCATCTTCACACGGCGCCCTCGCTCGTGATCAACTTCCTGAAGGAGTACGTCGCCCCGGGGGGCTACCTCATTATTCAGACCCCGAACGCCGTGGACGCGAAAAAACGGCTCCAGATGCTCTGCGGAGAGCAGCCGTACGAGCAGATTCAGGAGGACCTTTCCAACCCGGGGCACTTTCGAGAGTACACGAAGGCAGAGCTCCGCGAATATGTGGAGGGAGAGGGGCTCGACGTCGAAGGCATCTGGTATTGTGACTACTGGCCGCAGTCGGGACTGCGGCGGCTGCTGGAGCTGGCGGTGCCCAGCCTCCGGCGCGGAATTACGCTGTTTGCCCGCAAACCCTGAGCGCAAGTGCGCAGAAGCACGGTGAAGGTCCTTCACGTCAATGAGCACCTGGCCCATAAGGGCGGGGTGGAGACCTATCTCTTCGGGGCGCTGCCGCGGCTGCGCGAGCGCGGCGTGGTGCCCGTGGTGGCGTACGGGGACGGCGATCCGTCGCTGCACGAACCGGCCCGTCACGTACCGGCGCTGGGAACGGCGGGGTTCCGGGCCGAGAAGCAGGCGCGCACGCAGATGGCACGGGTGCTCCGAGAGGAGGCGCCGGATCTGGTTCACGTCCACAACGTGCAGAACGTAGGGGCGCTGCAGGCCAGCCTCGCCTACGGGCCCACCGTGATCACCACGCACGACTACCGGTGGGTCTGCCCCGCCAACAACTTTTTTCACGAGCGCCCACAGGCGGTGTGCGAGCGCACCTGCGGGCTCGGGTGCTTCGCGACAACCCTCGCAAAGCGCTGTGTAACCCCGCGCCCCCAATACGCCGCGTACTTCTACCGCCGGGCGAAGTGGGGAATTGAGCACGCGGATCGGTTCGCGCGGGTCATTGCGCCAAGCAATGGCGCGCGCGCCAAGTACGAGCAGTCCGGGTTCCAGGATGCCGACATGGCTGTGCTTCCGTACTTCTGCGAGCTTGCCCCGGCGGAGACCCCCCGCCCCCTCCCCGATCCGCCAACCATCACGTACCTGGGGCGCATCGCGGCCAACAAGGGCCACGAGTACTTCATCGAGGCCCTGGGGAAGCTGCCGTCGTCGGTGCAGGGGCGCATGGTGGGCAGCATTTCCGCAGATGTGGCCGACACGCTCCGCGTGCTGGCTTCGAAGCACGGCTGCGCCGAGCGACTGGACCTGCACGGGTGGGCCTCCCGGGACGAGGTGGTAGACCTCCTGGACCGCACGTCGGTGTTTGTGTTTCCGTCGCTCTGGCCCGAAACCCTCGGCATCGTGGGCCTGGAGGCCCTCAGCCGCGGGGTGCCGGTGGTGGCCTCGGACCTGGGGGGCGTGCCGGAGTGGTGCCGCGAGGACAGCACCGGGTACCGCGTACCCCCCAAAGATGGGACGGCCATCGCAGCACGGGTGGAGCGTCTTCTGGCCGACGACGACCGGTTGCGGGCCTTTGGGGCGCGCGGTATTTCGCTCATCAAAGAACGGTTTCGGCCCAGGCAGCACATCGACCGGCTACTCCGCCTCTACCAGCACGCTCAGACCTCGCCCCAATCCGCTTCCGCCTCCCGTGCCTAGCCCCAGTCGTCCGCTGCGCGTCGGCTTCTACATCTTTTTTCCCGGGGGCGGCATTGGGCGGTACACGCACCGGCTCATGACGGCCCTAGGGCGCCGCGACGAAGTGGCTGTCGAGGCCCTCTGCACGCCGGATTACAAGTGGGCGCACGCCGACGGCTATGCCACCTGGGACGGGCTCGCGCGTCTCTCGCACGACATCCCGACACTGCGGCGGTGGCGGTTTCTGAAAGGACAGTTTGTAAACCCCAAGCGGGCCATCGAGCATGCCCGTACGGCAGCACTCGATGTACTGCACCTCGCGAACATCAACCACCTTTCATTTCCCTACTGGCGGCCCAAGGTGGAGCGGGCGAACGTGCGTGTTGTTGCCTCCGCCCACGACGTGAAGCGCGGAAAGAGCATCCTCAGCCGGACGTGGGAAAACCGACAATTGAAGGCCTTTTACCGGTTTGCCGACGCGCTCTTCGTGCACTCAGAATACCAGGTTCGCGAGCTGTCTGCATTTGCCGGCGTGCCCGAAGAGCGGATCCACGTGGTGCCGCACGGGCCCTACACGCACGGCGCCGTCGACTCCTCGCAGCAAGCCCTGCGCCAGCACTGGGATTTGCCGACGGACCGACGGGTGGCGCTTTTCTTTGGGAAGCTGCGGGACGGCAAAAACCTGGGGGGGTTGCTGCGGGCACAGGCGCGCACCGACCCGCGACCGTACCTCGTCGTGGCCGGGCCGGAGGACGGCCGTCACCGCGGGGTGGATCACTACCAGCGTCTGGCGGGCGAACTGGGACTGGCGGACGACGTTCGGTTTCTGCCGCGTCGGCTGGACGACGAAGAGGTCGGGGCGCTGTTTGCGGCGGCCGATTGGGTGGCCCTGCCGTACGACGAGTCGTTCACCTCGCAGAGTGGCGTGCTCAACGTGGCGGCCCACTACGAGCGTCCCGTCCTCGTCAGCTCGGCCCCGGTGCTCCGCGAAACGGTGGACACGTGCGACATTGGGGTGGCCTGCTCTGGCGATACGCCCACAGCCCTCGCCGACGGCATCGCGGCCCTGCATCGGCGTCTCGCGACCGGGCACAGGCACGCGTTCGAGACGTACCGCCAACGCTTTGGTTGGGCAGAAAACGCGAAGCGCACCCTCACGGTGTACCACTCCCTGCTGTCATGAACGAAGGTGCCGGCCCCGAACTGACCCGGCTTGCGGTGCTTCACTCGCGGCTCTCTCCCCACATGGCGGCATGCTTCCGCACGCTTCGGCAACGCCACGGCGTGAAGCTGCTCGTCGTGCGCGTTCCTCCGGCCGACAACGCCCCGTTCGACGACCGCCACTTCGACGAGATCGACCACCTCTACGATCGCAACGCGCTGAGCGTGGCCGACATGGCAGACCTCCTGAAGACGTTTGCGCCGGACGCGGTGTTTATGTCGGGGTGGTTCGACGACGGTTACCTACAGGTGGCGCGTGCCATGCGAGATCGGGGGGTGGTAGTCGTTGCGGGGTCCGATGAGCAGTGGACCGGGTCGTGGCGCCAGCAGGGAGCGCGCCTCATCGCGCCGTGGTACCTGCATTCGGCCATCGACGTGCTCTGGGTGGCGGGCGAGCGACAGCGGCAGTTTGCGCGCCGCCTCGGCTTCCGGGGGGCGCAGTGCTGGGACGGGGTGTACGGCTGCGACTGGGAGGCCTTTGCGGCACAGCGAACCGGCGCGTTGCCGCGGGCATTTTTGTTTGTAGGCCGGTACATTCGCCGAAAAGGGGTAGACCTGCTCGCCGACGCCTACGCCACGTACCGGGCCGAGACGGAGACGCCCTGGCGGCTAATTTGTGCAGGGAGCGGGCCGCGGGAGGGGCTCCTCGACGACCGTCCCGGCATTGAGAACAGGGGCTTCGTGCAGCCCGACGCCCTGCCGGACCTCATGGCCGAAGCCGGTGCCCTCGTGCTCCCGAGCCGCGAGGAGCCGTGGGGCGTGGTGGTGGCGGAGGCCGCTGCGGCCGGGCGTCCGCTCCTTTGCTCGGAGGCCTGCGGGGCCGCCGTTCACCTACTCCGGGATCGCTACAACGGGTACCTCGTCCAATCCGAAAGCGCACGACACCTTGCACGATGCATGCGCACCCTGTCTGCGCTGCCGGACGAACGGCGGCAGCGAATGGGCGCGCGCAGCCACATGCTGTCCAAGCAGTACACGCCGGCCCGCTGGGCCGATACACTCACCTCAGGGATCCATGACTGGTATGCAAGCGACCGCTCGCCAGCACGCACCGTCCGATAACCGCGGACAAATCTGGAATGGGCCGTACATCCTGCGCAACTGGATGTACGTCTGGGCGGCCCTCGTGGCCCTTGCGTGGTTTACGCCGGGCTCGTTCGGGCTTGCCATCTGCGGCGGAATTGCACTTCACGGCCTCCGTGGCTCGCGGCGCTCCGTCGAGGCCCTCGGAATGCTCGCCTTTCTCATCGTGCTGGGCAAAACAAGCATCTCGTTGGGGCGCTGGGTGGTCCTGTTTGCCGTCTTCGGGCGCATGGTCTGGGACGGCGTGTTTGCGGGCAAGGGCATGCCACGCGTAGGGTACATGCTTCTCGTGTTTTTTGCGGTTGTGCTGCCCCTCTCGGTCGTGTCGAGCACGTTTCCGTTGGTCTCGGGCCTCAAGCTGACGACCTTTACCTTGGGAACGCTCGTCACTGTCACCGGCTTCTACCGGACGCGCCACCTGGCCGACTACTGGCTCTCGTGGCTTTTCACGCTCGGGGCGTTCATTCTGCTGGCCAGCCTGCCCTTGTACGTGCTCCCCGGCGGATACTCTACCAATGGGGTCGGCTTCCAGGGCATTCTAACGCATCCGCAGACGTTCGGGCCCGTTGTGGCCGCGATCACGGCGCTTATGACCGGACTCTATTTCTTTCGGCAGCGCACCTCGTGGCTGATCCTCGTGTGCGTGGGCGTAGGGGTGGCGGGCATGTACCTGTCCCTGTCACGTACGTCGCTGCTGGCGTTTCTGCTCGCCGGGGCTCTAACCACGGCCCTCGGGTTCAGCCTTAAGCCCGACACCTGGGCCGTCGACCTTGGGCGAACCCTGGTGCGGCCCACGGTGATGCTCGGCGTCCTTACCGCTCTGGCCCTGATGGCGGTGCAGTGGACCTCCATCCAGGCCGACCTGCAGGCGTTTCTGGCCAAGGACAGCCAGAGCGCTTCCCTGGTGCAGGCTCTCGAAGAGTCGCGCGGCGGGCTCATGGACCAGTCGATGGCCAACTTTCGCGAGAAGCCGCTCACCGGAATCGGGTTTGGCGCTCCCTCCGATCCGGTGCGCTTTGCGCGCGAGCTGGAGCGGGGGCCGTACGGCATCCCGCTGAGCGCATCGGTGGAGAAGGGCTTTATGCCCACCGCCGTGCTCGAAGAGACGGGCCTCATCGGGGCGCTGCTCACAATCGCGCTCCTGCTGTTTCTGTTTATGCCAACGGTGCAGCACCCCGACCCTACGTTGTTCTGGATGATGGGGGCGGCGTTGTTTATTAACTTCGGTGAGATGGTATTTTTCTCAATCGGAGGGATGGGGTTCTTTCTTTGGTTCGTGATGGCTTTTGCCCACGTCGCCGCCCTCCGAGAGCCCCGCTCCTCTACGCGCCCGGCGCCGGCGCAGCAGGCCGCCCGCGCCCGAGCGCCCGCCCTGGCACAGCGGCAGGCACAGGGGGGCGGACGGTAGCCATGCGCATCTTGCTCAACGCCGCCTCCGCCCACATGGGCGGGGCCGTCACCCACCTGCAGAACATCCTGGATCGGCTCCCCGAAGAGCTCCCGCGGGCACACATCATCGTGTACGTTCCAGAGGGCACGACGGCCGCGCTGCCCAAGCGGGCCCGCGTGGAGGTGCGGCCCTACCCCTACGCCAGCACGCAGGGGCTGCGGCGCTTGTATTTCGACCAGGTGGCGGTGCCGCGGCGTGCGGCACGGGAACGGGTCGACGTGCTTTTCTCGGCCACGGGCTTCGGGACGCTCTGGAGCCCCGTGCCGCAGGTCCTGCTGGTGCGCAACATGAAATACTTCGATCCGCAGTTCCAGGCAAAGTGCGAAGAACTCGGTCGGAGTTTTCGGGGGACACGGCTTCGTCGCTGGCACAGTCTGCTGTCCATCTGGGCCGCCGACACCGTGCTGTTTCCCACTCAGGCCATGCAGGCCACCGTGGCGTCGCACGTGTCCCTCGACGGAACGGCCACGCACCCGCTCCACTACGGCTTCGACGCCGATACCTTCGGCGCCGAGCCCGCGCCGTCCGCGCCCGGTCCCTGCATCAAGGAAGACAGCGAGGGGCCTACGCTCCTCAACGTGTCCACCTACGCGATCCACAAGAACCTGGAAACCCTCGTCGAGGCCCTGCCCCGCCTGCGCGACCAGCACCCCGGCCTTACGCTCGTTACCACCACCTCCCGCGAACAGACGTCGGACACTGCGGAGTACGACGCCCTGACGGCCCGGGCGAGAAAGCTGGGCGTGGCCGACGCCTGGACGGAACTGGGGTACGTGTCCCACGACAAACTTCCCCCGCTTTACCGGGCGGCCGACGCGTACGTCTTTCCATCGTTCACCGAGTCGTTTGGTCATTCAATGGTGGAGGCGATGGCCTCGGGCCTGCCGGTGGTGGCGGCCGATACGCCCGTGAACCGGGAGGTGTGTGCCGACGCCGGCGTGTACTTTTCCCCTTTCGACGCCTCCGGGTGCGCCGACGCCGTCCACGCTGTCCTCAGCGACAAACAGCGCGCGGACGAGCTGAGGCGCAAATCCGCCCAGCGCGCAGAACGTTTTTCGTGGAGGCGGTACGCACGGCGGCTGGCAGAGATCTTCCGGGCGGCGGCCCGCACGTAGCCCGTGTAGGTGCGTCGCGAGCCCCGCTCTTGTGCCCGTCCGTCTCGCCCCACGCCCGTCTTCAGCCCACCCCGATTGCGTCTACTCCTGCCAAAAACACCACAGCACCCCGGATGACAACAGACCCCGAAGAGACCGTCCCGGTCTCGGTGCTCATTCCCACCCGCAACGAAGAGGCGAACCTGCCCCGGTGTCTTGCCTCCCTCGACGAATGGGCCGACGAGATCGTTGTGGTCGACTCGCAAAGCACCGACGATACCGTCTCCATTGCGGAGGACGCGGGCGCTGAGGTCATCCAGTTCTACTACGACGGAGGGTGGCCGAAGAAGCGACAGTGGGCACTGGATACCTACTCGTTTGACAACGACTGGATCTTACTTCTGGACGCGGACGAAATTCTGCTCGACCCCATCAAGCGTGAAATCGCGGAAGCCATCCAGACCGACACGTACGACGGCTACTGGCTGCGTTTTCAACTCCACTTCCTGGGGCGGCGGCTCCAGTACGGCGGGTTCGACCTGTGGAAGCTGTTCCTCTTCCGGCACGGGAAGGGGCGCTACGAGCAGCGGTTCGAGGGCCAGGACGAGTCGATGAGCGACATTGAGGTGCACGAGCACGTGGTGGTGGACGGAGACGTGGGGCGGCTCCAGCATCCGATCCGTCACGAAAACTGGAACTCTCTGTACCGCTACATCGAAAAGCACAACGAGTATTCCGAGTGGGAAGCGCAGGTGTACCACCAGGGAGACAAGGGGGCCTTGGAGCCGTCCCTGTTTGGCAACCAAGCCCAGCGCCGGCGCTGGCTCAAGCAGGCGCTTGTGCAGGTGCCGGGCTTTCCGCTGCTCACGTTCCTGTACCACTACGTGCTCCGTCTCGGATTCCTCGACGGCAAGCCCGGATTCATTTACTGCGTACTCAAGGGCATCCAGCGGTTCCACGCCAAGGCAAAGTGGTACGAACTGGAGCAGACGGCCCCGGAGGAGGCGTAATGCCGCAAGACCTGTGAGTCCGACAACGGACCTCTCCCGCACGGCCCCGGCCCTGCTGAAGGGCATATTCTCCACCCGCTCTCACTTTTCGTATGGAAAACCGACTGCACGCCTGCTACTGCGCAAACCGAAAGATGATCGAGCCCCTCTGCGTAAGTGCCCACAGCGTTGCAGAGAGCGTGCGGGCGGAGCGGCCCGTGACCATATGGGTGCTCCAGCAGGAATTCTCGCCGGCCGACGAGACGCGCCTTAAGACAACGCTCCGTCCCTTCCCCAACGTACGCCTCGAGGTCCACCCCATCGATCTCTCTGCCTTCCGCGGGGTGAAGGGCCTCCACGGCGACGCGATGACCTTTGCGCGCATCCTGCTGCCCGATCGCATGGCCGATGAGGCACGTCGCATCGTGTACCTGGACGCGGACACCCTCGCGGTGGGCGGAGTGGAGGACCTCTTCGACACGTCCCTGGAGGGATGCACGATTGGGGCCGTCTCGTACGAGCCGCTCGGGGCCTCGATGGAGGCGGATTTTTACCGCGCCCAGGGGGTCGACCTGGACCAAGACGGATTCAATGCCGGGGTCATGGCCATCGACGTTGAGCGGTGGAGAAAACAGTCCAGGACCGACGAAATCGTGGAGCGTGTGCGCGCGGCGGACCAAGAACGAACGGAGAGCGACCAGCCCTTTCTGAACGTCGCATTCCACGACGACTTCTGCCCGCTCCGCATCCGATACAACAAGCGCGCGAGCCCCGATCAGCGGCTGACGGCCGAGCAGGCCGCCGACGGGATTCTCCATTTTGTCGGGATTCCGAAGCCGTGGGACATAGGCGGGAAGTGGTTGCACAAAAACTATATGCTCTACGAGGAGTGCCGGCGGCGGGCCAGCGTCGTGCCGCGGTCGGTGCCAGAAATTGTCCGGGACGACGGCGTTGGCCGAGTGGCCAAAGGCATTGTCTCAGGACTCCGGGCCATTATGCGCTGAGGCCGATTGGGCGGAGGCTCCGGAGAGCGAGCGGCGAGGATACCATCAGAAGCGGGCCGAGGCGACATGGAAGAAAAAATCCACGTTTGCTACTGCGTCAATCGAAAAGTACTTCCTCCCCTCTGCGTGAGCGCTTTTAGTGTGGCGGCGAACGCAGCGAACCGGCGCGTGGTGATTTGGGCGTTCCAGGACGACTTCTGCCCCGGCGATATCGCCCAGTTGCGCGAGACCCTCGCCCCCTTTCCCAGGGCCGAGGTCCGGGTGCGAAGCATTGACCTTGACCGGTTCGCTGGCTGGGAGGGACTGCACGGAGAAGCCATTACGTTTGCCAAGCCTCTGCTTCCCGCGCTGCTTCGAGAAGAGACGAACCGGATCGTCTACCTGGACGCCGACACGATCGTGGCAGACGGGATCGCCGATCTCTACGACCGGGACCTGGAGGGCTACCCCATCGGGGCAGTGTCGTACGGGCCCTTGGCGGAAACGCAGAATCGGCGGTTTTTCGCCTCGGAAGGACTGGACCTACGCAAAAAGTCGTTCAATGCCGGGGTTCTTCTCATCGATGTAGAGGAGTGGGGCCGCAGGGGGCTGACAGAGCAGGTGGTGGGGGTCATGAGGGCCAAGAACGAAGCATACAGCGGGGCCGACCAGGCAGCCCAGAACGCAATCTTCCACGGAGACTTCTTGGACCTGCGAATCCGGTACAACAAACGGGCCAGCCCGGACACTAAGCTGCGAGAGCGGCAGGCCACCGACGGCATTATTCACTTTGTCGGAATCCCGAAGCCGTGGGACGTAGGAGGACGGTGGCTCAACCAAAATCATTGGCTCTACGCGAGGCATCGCCGAGAGGCAAGGGTGGCTCCGTGCTCGGCGGTCGAACGTCTACAGCGAGGAGGATGGTGGCGCGGAGCCAAAGGATGGATTGCGGGCGTGCGCGCAGCTTTTTCGTAGGGGGCGCGTGTTCGCAAAGGGCACGCGCGCCCGTCGAAAAGGCCCGAACATGTACGGGTGGATCCGTGTGGCGTGAGAGGGACAGCCGCAGGGCCGGGCTTCGGTGTAAAAGAACAGACAAGCAAAGGCGATCCGAAACTCGTTCTGAACCGCGTGTCTACCGCCCCCAAACATGCCGTCCTCATCCTTGCGCACGACAATCCAGCGCAGCTCGAATTGCTTCTGGAGTCGGTGGCGCATCCGCGTCTCGATCCGTTTCTGCATCTAGACGCCGAGTCCAACGACACGTTTGAGAAGGCGCGACGCCTGGCCACCGAGACGATTCAGCGGTACGACATTCGGTGGGGCGGCTATCGCATGGTGCGGGCCACCCTCGATCTGTTGGCCCTGGCCCGTGCCCGTGCCTCCTACGACACGTTCACCCTGCTGAGCGGACGCGATTATCCTGTGCATCCTACGGACGAGCTTGTTGCTTGGCTCGACAACATAGAGGTCTCGCGAATTGGGCACTGGCACGACGAGGACCCGTCGTGGTACCGGCGCTGGAATCGGTACTTCTTTCACGACTGGGGCTGGCCGTGGGGCCGAATCGCAAATGCAGCGTCGCGACGCCTCGCCGCAGTGTGCCCTGACCGAGCCTGGCCGGTAACGCCCTACTTTGGGTCGCAGTGGTGGACGCTTACGCGCTGGGATGTCGACCGGGCATTCGATTTCATCGAGAAACGCCCGGACGTTGTCCGGTTTATGCGGTACGTTCATATTCCGGATGAGTGCTTTTTCCAAACGCTTCTTTGCAACCACCCAGATGTGGAAAAGCTCTCTCGAAAGAAGAGACGGTACATCGACTGGTCTGAGGGGAACGCGCATCCCAAAATCTTGGAAAAAGAAGACATCCCGGATGTGTTGGCGTCCGGTGCTGCCTTTGCCCGAAAGCTGGACATCCACGAGGCCCCCAGCGCGGTGCAGTGCTTGGAAAATCACCGGTCGCTCAGAACATGCTGATCGGGGGAAGGCACGAGGAAAGATCTACGAAAGGGAGTCCGACACGGTAAAATGAGAAAGGTCCAGGAGTACCTCGAAAAGATTGGAGAGGGGACACTGCTCTTCTGCCCGAACCCGGGGAATGCAGGGGACTCGGCGATTGCACTCGGCACATACCAGTTGCTCGAGCGAGCGGAGCGCCCGTACGAGGTAGTTCGGTGGAACGAGGACTTTAGCAGTACCGGGAAGGTGGTAGTGTACGGAGGAGGCGGAAATTTAGGGAAATCAACGTACACGGAAGCGCGCACCTTTTTTCGCCGTCACCACTCGGAGGCGGCACACATGGCGCTTCTGCCACACACCGTTCGGGGAAATGAGCGCCTGCTGTTGGAGATGAAGGGCGACGTGGACGTCTTCTGCCGAGAGCGAGTCTCCTACAACTGGGTGCAGCGGCATATGAATGACCAGGACGTGCACCTTGCTGATGACATGGCGTTTCGGCTCGACGCAGACCGACTCTTGAACCGTCACGGCCCTTCAGCCGCTGCGTTGGGGCGTCACATTGCACGCGGCATTGGGGGGTAGCGCGTTGGGCCGAGTGCCGGGCTTTGATCCGGAGCTTCTCACCCATCAGGTCCGAGGGCGCCTCGGCGTGTCTGCACTTTTCCGACTCGTGCAGGGCCTGGGCTCTCGGAGAAGCATACTTCCGGCCATGCGGACCGATGTGGAGCGCACGGACCATGGTGTGCCGCCTGTAAACGTGGATGCCTCACGGATCTTCGAACATGGGGTCTACCCTCCGTCTCGGGCCCGGAAGGCAACGGTCTTTCTACTGGCGTACCTGAGCCACTTCGAGCGAATTTTCACGAACCGCCTTCACCTTGGCATTCTGGGGGCGCTGTTGGGGAAAGAGGTCCGCTTTTATCCGAACAGCTACTACAAAAATAGAGCCGTGTATCGGTTTTCGATGGCGGAGCGGTTTCCCAATGTCTCCTGGGAGGGAGGTTGAAGGGGAGAGCCCGTCGCGTCTGTTTCCGAACGAATTCCCCATCAGAGTTCCCCATCATAAGCACATACTACGCATGAAGCAGGTCCTTCAGAACGTGAAAACCGGCGAAACCACGCTCGAAACCGTTCCGCCGCCCACCCTGCAGGCGAAAGGGGTTCGTGTGCGTACGGCGGCCTCGCTAATCAGCGCGGGCACGGAAAAGATGCTCATCGATCTTGCCCAGAAAAGCTATCTGGGAAAGGCGCAGGCCCGCCCCGACCTTGTGAAGAAGGTGCTTCAGAAGGTCCGACAGGAGGGAGTGTGGAATACTTTCCAGAAGGTGATGTCGAAGATGGAACGGCCAATGCCCCTCGGCTACAGCGCCGCGGGCATCGTAGAGCAGGTGGGAGAGGAAGTGCGCGGCCTGCAGGTCGGAGACCGTGTGGCGATGGCCGGGGCCGGGTACGCCAACCACGCCGAGGTGAACTTTGTCCCGAAGAATCTGGTCGCGGACATTCCGGACGGGGTGTCGTTCCCGGAGGCGGCCTACGCAACGGTCGGCAGCATTGCGCTGCAGGGGGTGCGCCTTGCGGAGCCGCAGCTCGGCGAACACGTGGCGGTGGTGGGGCTCGGCCTCATTGGGCTGCTCACGGTACAGCTCCTGAAGGCCAACGGCTGCCGGGTGATTGGCATGGACCTGGACCCCGCGAAGGTGCGGCAGGCCGAAGAGATGGGGCTGGACTGCGGCGTGGTGTCGTCGGAAGAGGATGCGGAGGCCGCGGTGGAGGCGTTTACCGGGGGGCACGGGGCCGACCATACGCTCATCACGGCGGCCACCGACAGCAACGAGCCGATTGAGCAGGCAGGGGCCTTTACCCGACGCAAGGGCACCGTGGTGGTCGTCGGCAAGGTGGGGATGGACATTCCCCGGGACGCCTACTACCACAAAGAGCTCGAGGTGAAGGTGTCCATGTCGTATGGCCCCGGTCGTTACGACCCATCGTACGAGGAGGGCGGCGTCGACTACCCGTACGACTATGTCCGCTGGACCGAGCAGCGCAACATGGAGGCGGTCCTGGCCCTCATGGCCGAGAACAAACTCGACGTGGAGGCCCTTACCACGCACCGGTTCCGTTTTGCAGAAGCCCTTAGCGCGTACGACCTTATCCAGAACGGCACCGAGCCGCACGTCGGGATTGTGCTGGACTACGACGTGGAGCAGCCCCAGGAGGAGGTGGTGCGCGTACAGCCCGGCAACACGCACGTGCCGCCCGATCAGCTCGGGGTGGGCTTCGTGGGAGCGGGCAACTACGCGTCGGTGCATCTCATTCCAGCGGTGCGAGAGCACGCCCGTGCAGAACTGATGGGCCTGGTGACCGCCACCGGCATGAACGCACAGCAAAAGGCCGAGAAGTTCGGCTTCGAGTTTTGCACGACCGACCTACAGCCCCTGCTAGACGATGAGCGTATCGACGCGGTGTTCATTGCCACCCGTCACAGCACGCACGCCGAGTTTGCGAGGCGGGCCCTGGAGGCCGGCAAGCACGTGTTTGTGGAAAAGCCGATGGGGGTGCATTCGTCACAGCTGGCGTCGCTCCGAGACGCATACGAGGCGGCCCAGCAGGGCCCTCCCACCGGGCTGATGGTGGGACTCAACCGCCGCTTCGCCCCGATGGTGCAAGAGCTCTGCGACGCGTTTCCGGAGGGGCGTCCGAAGCAGATGGTGTACCGGGTGAACAGTGGGGCCATCGGCACCGACTCCTGGCTGCACCGTGACGAGGAGGGAGGGGGCATGCTCGTGGGAGAAATGGTGCACTTCGTGGACCTAATGCAGCACGTCTGTGGCGAGCGGCCGGTCCAGGTGTATGCGCAGTCGCTTTCCCTGGGGCGTCACGACCACGCCGACACCGACAATGTCTCCATCACCGTCACGTTCGACGGGGGCTCCACCGGAACGCTCTGCTACAACACGGTGGGCGATGACGCCGCCCCGAAAGAGCGCCTGGAGGTGTACGGGGGGGGCACGGTCGCTGTGCTGGACGACTTTCGCCGCCTCGAGGTGACTGCCAAGGGAAGCACCCGCACGTCGCGGGCCTGGAACCAGGACAAGGGCCAGCCCAACCAAGTGAGCGCCACGATCGACGGGTTCTGCGAGCGCGGACGTGCGCCTATCGCCTTCAACGAACTGATGGCGGGAATGCGGGCCATTTTTGCGACGGAGGCGTCGCTTCGCGACAACGAGCCGGTGCAGGTGGCCTCCTGCCGCCCCCCTGAACGCTCCCCGCAGGAGTAGACACGGGGGGTAGACAGAAGCAACGGAAAAGGAGCGCTGCACAGGACCAGACGGCCAGCCCCGTGGAAAAAGCCTTGATGGCCGACCCCTCAATTTTCCGACCGAAGGAAGAGGACGAAGGCCTATCCCGTGTCGAACATTTGTTTTAGATTCAAACGCACAATTTAGACGAGGGTCGCCCAGACCCGGTGCCTTGTCCAAATCCGCTCGATTCCCGTCCCGAACACAGGGCGGAGGCGGTTCCGTTCCCGCCCCGTACCTCCTGCCGAACGATACCTCCTGCCGAACGAACAGCGCGATGGACCTGTCGATTGTCGTTCCGCTCTACAACGAAAGCGCCTCGGTGCATCCTCTCTGCCGCGCAATCGCGGAGGCGGTAGAGCCGATGGGCCACCCCTTCGAGGTGCTGTTGGTGGACGACGGAAGCGCGGACGACACGTTTGAGCAGGCCCGTGGGGCCGCGCGGCAGGACGGCCGCTTCAAGGTCGTGAAGCTCAAAAAGAACTTTGGGCAAACGGCCGCCCTCCACGCCGGGTTCGACCAGGCGCAGGGCGAGGTCATCGTGACCATGGACGGGGACCTGCAGAACGATCCCGAAGACATCGGGCGGCTGGTGCAGAAAATTCGGGAGGGGTGCGACGTGGTGGCCGGGTACCGGGAGCGCCGGACAGAGTCGTTCCTGCTGCGAGAACTGCCGTCGCAGATTGCGAACTGGCTGATCCGGAAGGTGACGGGAACCCCGGTCATTGACAACGGGTGCGCCCTCCGGGCCTACCGGGCAGACGTGATCAAACGATTTCCCCTCTATTCGGAGATGCATCGCCTTCTCCCCACGATCCTAGCCCTGACGGGGGTAAAGATGGCACAGGTGGAAGTGCAGCACCATCCGCGCAGGTTCGGGGAGTCGAAGTATGGGCTGGCGCGGGTGTACAAGGTGCTGATTGATCTTTTGTCCCTGAAGACAGTCCTCACGGCCGCCCGCTATCCGCTGTTCGGGTACGGCATGCTATCGGCACTGAGCGGGGGGCTGTGCGGCGCATCGTTGCTTCTGGGGGCCTATCGGCTCGTGCAGAGGCCGGAGGACACCATCGTCGTGTTTCTGGGGGCCGCCATGCTTTGGGGTGCCCTGAGCCTTGCGCTGCTGATGCTTGGAGGCATTGTCTCGCTGATCTACGCACGAGCGGACCTTCGGGTGGACGACCTTCTGGAGATCAAAGTCACGACACAGCGCATTTCTGGTGAACGGGGTGACGCCCATGGCTGAACATCGCGACGTTTCGGAATCGAGGCCTCCTGTGCTGGACGAACGCCGGGAGGAGCAGGCGGCTCTCTCCGTTGTAATCGCGGTGCGGGACCCGGAGCGCGCCGCCCCGATGCCCCAGCTTTACGCGGAGTACAAGGCGCAACTCGATGAGCTCGACTACCCGCACGAGTTTGTCTTTGCGGTGGAGGGGGAGCAGCCCACCGTTGTGAAGGACCTCCGCCGGTTGGCCAACAACGGGGCGCCGATCACGGTTCTTACCTTTTCGAAGTGGTACGGAGGGGCGACGGTCCTGGCCGCCGCGTTCGACCACGCGGAGGGAGCCTTTCTGCTCACCCTTCCGGCCTACCATCAGATCGACCCGGCGGCCATCCCGCGCCTCTTCCCGTATCTGGAGGAAAACGACATGGTGGTGGTGCAACGGTCGCCCCGCGAGGACGGCTTGGCAACGCGGATTCAGGTGCGTGCCTTTCACGCGGTCCTTCACGGGCTGCTCGGGTTTGATTTCAACGACCTGGGCTGCAGCGTAGTGGCGGCGCGCCGGGAAGTGCTCGACGCGATTGATCTGTACGGGGATCAGCACCGGTTTCTGCCGGTGCTGGCCAGCCACCGTGGGTTCCGGGTGAAGGAGATTGAGGCGCCTCAGACGTCCCAGGATACATTCCAGAGCCACCTCTCGGTTGGAACGTATGTGAACCGGCTGCTCGACTTGGTGGCCGTCTTTTTCCTGACGAAGTTCACGCGCAAGCCGCTCCGATTCTTTGGGGCAACCGGACTCGCGGCGTTCGTGGGGGGCGGCGGCATCACGCTGTACCTCACCGTTCAGCGGCTCTTCATGGGGGTCCCCCTGCGGGACAAACCGATGCTGCTTCTGGGCATTCTGCTCATCGTGTTGGGCACACTTCTGTTTGCGATTGGCCTGGTGGGGGAGATTGTGATCTTTACCAGTTCGGAAGACGTGGAGGAGTACACGGTCGAGGAAGTGATCGATGGGTCTGGGCCGCCGGACACCTCGCCGCCAACGGGACGGCGGTGATGTGAAGAGATGTGAAGAGAGGTGGCGCGGGCCTTCCGGGGGCACCGTGAGACGGCCGTGTGGGAACGTCCCGGGGCCTTCTCCCAAACGGCGCAACTCAAATCCTGAATAGCGACAGTGAGGACGTAGCGTGAGTCGGAATCCACTCTCCCAGCTGAGCGATCGGGCCCAAGAGCTGCTTCTCGTTGGTGCGCTGTTCCTGATTGCTCTCGTCACGCGGGCATACGGGATTTGGGAGTGGCCCGTGACGGGAGATGAGTACTACACGATCATGTACGCGACCGAGCGGGCCAGCGGCCTCGTGGGGTCTGCCTACTACGCCCTTGTGCTGCTCAGCCAGTCTCTCTTCGGCACCACGCCCTGGGCCGCCCGGCTGCCGGCGGTGGTGTGCGGGGTGCTGAGCGTGCCGGCCTTCTACGTCATGTGCCGCAGCATGCTCACCCGGCGGGCGGCGGTGGTGGGGGCCCTGTTTGTGGTCCTGAGCGAGTGGCACCTCTTTCACTCGCAGATGGCTCGCTTCTACAGTGGGGTGTTTCTGTTCGGCACGCTGTCGTACTACTTCTACTACCTCGCGCTCACGAAAGAGCGGTACGTACACATCGCACTATTTTTTGCGTCGTCCCTCGCGGCGGTGTCGTTTCATGCAACGGGCATCTTCGTCGTCGTGTCCTGTGGGGCGTACTCGGCGTTTCTGGCGTGGTACGCGTCGGGGCGGAGCATGGTGCTGTCGGGGTCGATGGCGCGGGTGCACCTGTCGGTCTGCGTGGTGGCGGCTGCCCTGGTCTCGCCGAAGCTCTTCGGGATTGCGGAGTCGTGGGGCGGGGGGGGTGGGGGGCTTCGGCTCGCGGCCCTCCGAGACATGCTGGGGGTGGTGGAGAATATGGAGGTGGTCGTCTTTGTCAGCGCCATGCTGGGACTGCTGTACCTGTACCGGACGGACACGTCCACATTTTTTCTGTTTGCGTTCCTTGCCCTCATCCCCCTGGCATCCATCCTGGCCTTCTCGGTCTTTATGCCGCCGGCGCGGCCGCGCTACATGTTTTACGCGCTGCCCCTCTTTTTTGCGCTGTCCGGCCTGATTTGCACCGAGACGGCCACCGGCCTCAAACACGCCACAATCGCGAACCGGAGCGTAGCGCTGGTGGTCTCGGCCGTCCTACTGGTGAGCTTCCTGTCGTACTACCTGGGGCGAGAAAGCCTTAGCATAAAAGACCCGGTGCGCTTCGTGCAGGCGCAGTACGAGAAGGGGGACGACGTTTTCGTGTTCGGGCCCTCGGCACGGTACAACTTCGACGGGGCGCTGAGCGTGAACATGGTCTATTCCAAAGCGCTGTGGCGGCAAGGGCTGGTGCCGGTGGCGGAGCGGAAGGGCCGAACGTGGATCATCGTGGACACCTACCGGACGGCGCCCATCCGGGGCGACCTGGAAACGTGGCTCATGGAAAATGCCTCGCTGAAGTGGCGGAAAGAAGAGACGCGCTTCGATTATACCCAGCGGGGCTACGAAGTATGGGCCGAAAACGTGGAGTAATCTGCTTCGTGCGCTGCACGGCCCTGCCGCCTGGGCGGAGCGCTGTGGTGGGCCTTCCGGTTTGGCACCGAGTCCTATGAAAACTGCCGACGCGATTGCCATCGATGCACACGGGCACTTCTACCCGGGATTCGACGCCCGGAGCTTCGTGGACAGCGCGCACGCTCACCTCGCGAGGGCGGTGGCGCGGTGTGGGCACAAGGCCGCTGCGGGTGTGGTGTTCGTGCTTGGGACCTCGGCGGGGCCGCCGGACGGCTTTGGTCGGCTGAAAGCGGCCGTGGAGGCCGGGGCGCTGGCCCCCACGACCTGGCGCACGCGCCCCACGGCCGAGCCGGTGTCTCTGTGCTTGGAGAGGCCCCGAGGGGGGCGGCTTGTGGTGGTGGCAGGGCGCCAGGTGGTGTCCGGCGAGAACCTGGAGGTGCTGGCGCTGGGTACGCGAAACCAGTTTGTGGCGGGAGAAGCGACCGAGACGCTGATCTGTCGAATCGCGCGGGCAGGGGGGCTTCCGGTGGTGCCCTGGGGCGTGGGCAAGTGGCTGGGGCGGCGCGGGGAACAGGTGCGGGAGCTACTCGAGAATGCCGCGGCGCTCCCCCCGTTCTTCGTAGGGGACAACGCCAACCGTCCGGCGCTCTGGCCGCGATCGTCACACTTTCAGACGGCGGCGGTCCGGGGCATCAAGAATCTACCGGGCACAGATCCGCTCCCGTTTCCGCGTGAAGCTCGGCGCGTGGGGCGCTTCGGGACGATTCTTCGGGGCAGGCTCGACCCGAAGCGGCCCGCCCAACACCTGCGGCACCGGCTGCTGGAGCCCTCGACCACGCTCCGGCCGTTCGGGCGCGGGGACTCTGCGCTCCGCTTCGTGCGCCACCAGTTGAGACTTCAACTTCGTTCCCGATTCCAATTATGAGCATTGAGCGAACCCCCGACACGGCCGCCCGCCGCTCCTACGACCTCGTCGTGGTGGGCGGGGGCATTTACGGCGCAATGGTGGCCCTGGAGGCCACACTGCGGGATTGCTCTGTGTTGCTTCTGGAGAAGGACGACTTTGGGGGGGCGACGAGCTACAACAGCCTGCGCATCATCCACGGGGGGCTGCGGGACCTCCAAACGCTCAATCTGGGGCGGTACTGGACATTTGGGCGAGAGCGGCGGTGGTTCCTGGAGCACTTCCCGCACCTCGTGGAGCGCCTGCCGGTGCTCATTCCCCTTTACCAGCGCGGCATCATGCGCACCGAGGTCTTTCGGCTCGCCTTCTGGGTAGATCGTCTCTTGCTCCCAGGCCGAGACCGATGGGCGAACGGGGTGCATGCGGTGCCGCCCGGACGGGTTCTTTCGCCCTCTGCGGTGGCGCGGCAGTTTCCTGCCGTCGACCCGGAGGGGCTGGCCGGTGGGGCCCTGTGGTACGACGCCCGCGTGCCCGATTCGCAGCGTCTGCTTATGGAGGTTCTGCGGGCGGCGTGTCGAATGGGCGCGACTGCGCTGAACTACATGCCGGCCACGGGGCTGCTGCGGGAGCAGGGACGCGTGAAGGGCGTCCAGGCCCAGGACGCAGGCGACGGCGGCACCTACCACTTCCGGACCGACACGGTGGTAAACGCCGCGGGGCCGTGGAGCCGAGAGGTGGCCGAGCACTTCGACCGCGGCGCACCCGGCCTGCGCCCGTGCCTGAGCGCCTGGAACGTGCTGGTTGACCGAGAGGCGCCGGGCAACTGCGCCGTGGGGAAGACGCCACCGGAATCCGACCATCACTACTTCCTGCATCCCTGGAAGGGGCAATTGCTCATTGGGACGGGGCATGCTCCCCGCGAGTCGGCGTCCGGCTCCCCGCGCCCTTCCGCGAGCGAAATGGACGATTTTCTGGGCGACGTAAACGCGGCGTTTCCCGACTTCGAGCTGCGCCGCCGCGACGTGCTTCGGGTCTACGCCGGGTATCTGCCGACGACACAGCCCGGCTCCACGCAACTGGCCAAGAAGGAGCATTGGGTCGACCATGGTGCGCGCGGCGGTCCCGAGGGACTGTTCAGCGTGCAGGGAACCAAGTTCACCGCCGCCCACAGCACGGCCGAGGCGGGCATGAAGCAGGTGGTGCCGAGCCGGTCGGTATCGGAGGAGAAGCGAGCGGCGTTCGAGCAGATGTGTGCGGGACGGAATGGCGAGCGTGGTCGTTTTGGCTACACGTGGACACCGGACACGGCTTCGTCCGACTGGCGCTCGTCCCTGGCCCGCCTGATCGACGAAGAGGCGGTGGTGCACCTCGACGACCTGCTCCTGCGACGCACCACCCTTGGCGACAATCCGACACGGGCTCTGGCGGTGGCCCCGGCGCTCTGCGACTTGTTTGCGTGGGGGGCAGAGCGTCGCGCTGCCGAGTTGCGGCGGGTGGCGCGGCACTTTCCACGGGCTCAGCCTCCCACATCCGTCACCGATGCGTACGCGTAATGCCGAACACGCTCGCACACGTAGGGGCACAGGGCGTGGCCACACGCCTCGGGTTTCGAGACGCCGACCTGCGGTGGGCCTATCTCGGGTGCCTCGTTCCGGATCTCCCCTGGATTCTGCAGCGGGTCCTGCTCGACGCGGTGCCCGGAATTGATCCGTACGCCCTGCAGGCCTATACCATTGCGCAGGCGTCTCTTCTCGGGGGACTGCTGGTGTGTGCCGCCGCGGCCCTGCTTGCCCCACGCCCAGAGCGGGCCTTCGCGGTGCTGGGGGGAAATGTGGGGCTTCACCTCGTGCTCGATGCCCTACAGACGAAGTGGGGCAGCGGCGCGCATTTCCTCGCACCGGTGTCGTGGCAGGCCACGAACTGGGGATGGTTCTGGCCCGAAAGCGGGCCCACGTATGTACTGACCGCCCTAGGGCTGTTCGTCGTGGGCTGGCACGCATGGCGCGGGTTCGCTCGGCCGCCGGCGCTCGTGCGCCCGTCATGGGGGCGGCTGGCCGCAATGGCAGGGCTGCTGGCAGTCTACGCGGCCGGGCCGCTTCTGCTGCTGCAGGGCCCCGTCGCGGCGGATGCGCACTCCATCGGCACGCTCAGCCGCCCGTTGGAACGGCAGGGGCACGCCGTGGCCATCGACCGGGCCCGCTACGTGGAAACGCCCGGCGGCCCTCGCTTAGAGCACTACCGAGGGCGCGTCCTGCTGCGGGCAGAGGGCCTGTCCGCAGAGCCTCCCGCAACGGTGTCGGTGCGGGGCGTGCTCACGGGCAAAAACACCATTCGGGTCACCGATCAGTACATCCACGCCGGGCCGCTTCGCGACTATCCGTCGTATCTGGGGCTGCTGTTCATTGCGGCCGTGTGGGGGCGTGCTCTGATCGGGGCCTACGGGGGACGCGGCAGAATCCGTTCGGGCTCCTGAGTACCGACGCCTGTCATCATTACGCTGGGTTGCAGACGGTGCCATGCGCATTCTCGTTCTGGCTCCACAACCATTCTTCCAGCTGCGGGGCACGCCGATTGCCGTGCGCATGTTGGTGGAAACGCTCTCTGAGGTCGGTCACGACGTAGATCTCTTGGCCTATCACGAGGGGGAGTCTGTTTCCTTGGAAGGCGCTCAACTTCATCGAATTCCGGCACTGCCGTTCGCCGAAAACATCGGGCCGGGGTTTTCGCTCAAGAAAGTGGTGTGTGACGTGGCGATGGCGATGAAGGCCGCGCAGATGCTGCGGCAGGCCGAGTACGACGTGATCCACGCGGTGGAAGAAGCCGCGTTCATTGCGCAGGGCCTCGGGCGGGCCACCTCCACGCCGTACCTGTTCGACATGGACTCGTCAATGCCCCAGCAGCTTGCGAGCGACGTGCCGGGGGCGCAGTGGGCACGGCCCGTTCTGGAGGCGGTGGAGGCGCAGGCCCTGCGGGACAGTGCCGGGGCGGTGGTGGTGTGTAAGGCGCTTGAGGAGCGCGTGCAGGAGGCCGCACCGGGAACGCCCGTGCTCCGCCTCGAAGACGTATCCCTCCTTCACGGTGCCGAGGTGGACGAAGATCTCCGAGAGGCCTTTTCGGTCACGGGACCGCTGCTGATGTACGTAGGCAACCTGGAGCGATACCAAGGAATTGGGCTTCTCATCGATGCCTTCCAGATCGCATGCGAGCGCGGCACCCCGGCGCACCTCGTCATCATTGGGGGCAGCGACGCGCACATCGAGCAGTACCGGGCCCGGGCGGCCACCCGGGGCGTCGCCGATCGTGTGCACTTTGCAGGCCCGCGTCCCCTCAACGATCTCGGGGGCTACCTGCGCCAGGCCGATGTGCTGGTGTCGCCCCGCATTGAAGGCACCAACACGCCTATGAAAATCTACTCGTACCTCGACTCCGGGCGGCCGGTGGTGGCAACCCGCAAACGAACCCATACGCAGGTGCTCGACGAGGAGATTGCTGCTCTGGCCGCCCCGACCCCCGAAGCCCTGGCCGACGCCATCGGGCGTCTTCTCCACAACGAGAAGCGGCGTGACGAACTGGCGTCCCGCGCCCGCGAGCGAGTGGCTGAGCACTACTCGCCCGAAGCGTTCCGGAGCAAGCTCACGCGCTTTTACGACTGGCTCGAAGAGGCCCTGCCGGCGGACGACACGCCCCGCGAGGCCCCGCACCACCCCCCGTCTCACCACGACCGTCCGCAGTGATGGAACCGCCCGATACAACGGACGATCCAGTTCTTATTATCGGGGCCACCGGGTTTGCCGGCGGCGCCCTTGCCCAAGAGCTCCGACGACGCGGCGCACCCGTGCGCGCCCTCGTGCGCCCCGACTCACCCTCCGACCCGGCGCCCCTCCAAGAGATGGGGGTCGAACTCGTGGCGGGTGACATTACCAACCGCGACGACGTAGTGCGCGCCTGCGAAGGGGTGGCCAAGGCCTACAACTTTGCCTCCCCGTTCCGGTCGGCCAAGCCGTCCGACCAGTACTTCTGGGACGTGAACGTGGGGGGGGTCGACCATCTCGTGCACGCCGCGCAGAAGCATGGGCTGGAGCGGTTTGTGCATTGCAGCACCATTGGGGTGCACGGAGACGTGCAGGAAATTCCGTGTTGTGAGGACTCGCCCCTCAATCCGGGCGATGTCTACCAGAAGACGAAGGTGGAGGGAGAAAAGGTGGTGTGGGACGCGTTCGACAATGGGGCGCGGGGCGTCATCATGCGCCCCTCCAGCATGTACGGCCCGGGCGACACGCGGATGCTGAAGCTGTTTCGCATGGTGCACCGCGGGGTGTTCGTCATGTTTGGGTCGGGGGAGGTCTGGTTCCACCCCGCCTATATCGACGATCTGGTGCGTGGCTTTCTCCTGTGCGGCCGGAAGGACGCGGCGCTTCAGGACGTGTTCATCCTAGCCGGGCCCGAACCGGTGTACCTGGCGGATCTCGTGACGCTGGTGGCGGACGCTGTGGAGGTGGAGCCACCTCGCCTGCAGTTTCCCGTGAAGCCCCTCATGATGGCCGCGAAGGCCTGCGAGGCCGTGTGCCAGCCCCTGGGCATTGAACCGCCGCTGCACGAGCGACGTGTCGGGTTTTTCACCAAGAACCGCTATTTCACCTACGAAAAGGCGCGCGAGCACCTCGGGTACGAGCCCCAGGTGCCCCACGCGGAAGGCATGAAGCGTACAGCACAGTGGTACTTCGAGAACGGGTTCCTGTAGCAACGGCCGCGCGGCTCACGGCGGAGCCCGCGGCACTGCGGGCCCGCAGCTGTCCTCTCCCGCAATTCCAAGCGCCATGGCGTCTGGACTGAAAGCACGTCTCCTTACGTTCCTGAAGGTGGCCCTGGCGGTGGGCCTCCTGGCGCTGGTGATGTGGCGGGTTGATTGGGGCGTGTTTTTCGACACCATCGCCGGGGCCGATCCTGTGTGGGTGGGGGCTATGGTGATGGTGGACGTGGGGGACCGCTTCTTCATGTCTGCAAAGTGGCGGTACCTGCTCCGGCACATGGGGGTGCGGGTCCGCCTCCTGTCGGCGCTGGTGCACAACCTGCGCGGGGGGCTCATGGAGCGTGTGGTGCAGTGGAGCGTGGGGGGCGACATTGCCCGTACGGCCGGCCTCAGCCACGAAACGGGGCAGACGGAGCCCGTCGTGATGTCGGTGATTATCGAAAAGGTCGTGGGGCTCTCGGCGCTGGGGACGCTGGCGGCCGGCTCGTTCTACCTCCTGAACCTGGAGCACGGGGTTGTCCCCTGGTACTGGGCGCTGCCGGCCTGCATTGTGGGCGCGGGGGGGCTGTTTGTGCTTCCGTTCGTGATGATGCGGGACCGGGTGGTGACCCTCATCACGCGGCTTAGCCGCGCCATTCCGTCCGAGACAATGCAGGACTGGTTCTCCCAGCTGCCGGACCTGCGAAGGCACTGGCGCGTGCCGACCCGGCCCCTGCTTGTGTTTTACGGCCTCACGGCCGTGGAGCAGCTGGTGTCCACCGTGAACCTGCTTCTGTTGGGCACGGCCTTTGGGCTCGGCGTTACCGTTGTGGAGGCCATTTCGGTCATGCCCATCGCAACGTTCTTTTCTCGCCTCCCCATCACGACGCAGGCCCTGGGGGTGCGAGAGGGGCTGTACGTGCTCATGCTCGGCTTCATTGGCGTCGGGGCGGCGGAGGCCTTCGCGCTGGCGCTGACGGTGCGGGTGTCGCACACCGTGGTGTTTGGGGTGGGCACGCTCGTAACGGTGCCGCTTCAGCGGACGCAGGACGTGGAGGCGTCTCCCAGGCCCGAGCCCTCCTCCGCCGAGGTGCAGTCTCGACGGTGAAGGCGCAGGGCGTCCTCCCGCAAACCCATGCCCGGTCGCGGCGCATGCCCGGCCGCGAGCGCACGCAAAAGGCTCACAGCGAATGATTGCCCGCTACGCACGCACCCTCCAACACCTTCGGCCCTGGCAGGTCGTGGGACGGCTGGTGGCCCCACTCCAGCGCCGCCTGGCGGCCCAGCGAGTCCCGGCGCCTCCGCCCTCCCTCCGGGCCACGCCGTTCGCGCCGGGCGCGGTGCCGCACCACGATCCCTGGAACGCACGCGACGCGATTCGGGAGGGGCGGTTTTGTTTTCTTAACGAGAACGCGTTGCTGGGCCGTCCCGTGGATTGGGCCGCCGAAGAGCAGGCGCTGCTCTGGCGGTTTACGCTTCACTACTTTCACTATCTACACCTCCTGGGGCCAACCGAGCAGGTGGCCCTGTGCCGCGACTGGACCGCAGCCAACCCGATGGGGCGGAGCGTGGGCTGGCACCCGTATCCTACCTCGCTCCGAATCGTAAACTGGTGCCGGGCCGGCCTCACGGCCTCCGACCTTCTGGAAAGCCTCTATCAGCAGGCCGCCTACCTGTCCCGCACCGTCGAGACGCACGTCTACGGCAACCACCTCCTCGAAAACGCCCGGGCCCTCGTGCTGGCAGGGCGCTATTTGCAGGGGCAGGGCGAGGCGGACCAATGGGTGGAGCAGGGGCTGTCGATCTACCGCGCAGAACTGGACGAGCAAATTTTGCCCGACGGGGTCCACTTCGAGCGGAGCCCCCTGTACCACGCGCTCATGCTGGAGGGCCTGCTGGATGTGGTGCATGCTCTGCCGGATACCCACCCCGATCAGGCTCGCCTCCGGGGCGCGGCGCGAGACATGACCGCTGCCCTAAGCGGCGTTGTGCACCCCGACGGCACCCTTGCACTGTTCAACGACGCCACCCACGACCTTGCCCCGCCGCCAGCCGCGCTCCGCCAGTACGCCCACTCGGTGCTCGGTGAAGAGCCGCCCGCCCGCTTCTCTTTCCCCGACGCCGGCTACTACGTCTTGAACGCCGACGACCTGTGGATGATGATCGACGGCGGCGCGGCTGGGCCCGAGTACCTAATGGCCCACGCCCACGCGGACATCTTCAGCTACGAGCTGTCTCTCTTCGGCAAGCGGTTCGTGGTCGACAGTGGGGTCTACCAGTATCCGGCGGGGCCGATGCGTCGGTACGTCCGGGGCACGGCCGCCCACAACACCGTAGAGATTGACGGCCGCGACCAAATTGAATGCTGGGATGCGTTTCGGGTGGCCCGCCGAGACGCGCCCCGAGACGTCACGTGGCGGGACACAGGGGCGGGAGCAGTGTTCGAGGGGAGGTTCGAGGGGTACCGGCAGCGCCTCGGGGCGGAGGTCTCACACCGTCGGCGGGTTACGGTGGACACCACTGAGCGCCGCATGCGTGTGGAAGATGAGATCGTGGGCACCGGGGCGCACCGCGCTGAAAGCCGCGTGCACCTTCATCCAGACGTGCAGGTCTCGCAAGACGGGCGCGACGTGCTCTTGAGCAGAGATGGGCACCAGTGTCAGATGCGAGTGGTGGCGGGAGAGGTCCGGCGGACGCAGGGGTGGTACTGCCCATGCTTCGGCGTGCGGCACCGTATTTGTGTGCTCGTTTTGGCATCCGCGGGCGTCCTTCCGCTCCGATGCTGCTACGAATTTCGGTACTGACACGCACCTGCCCCTGCGAGGTGCGCGGCTCTACTCCGTGCGTGCTCCCCTCTTCGCCCTCTTTCTGCCTTGTGCCTAAAGGCCCACATTCGCCATGCACATCCTGTTTTTGAGCAACTACTTTCCGCCTGAGGTGAACGCCCCGGCCACACGCACCTACGAGCATGCGTGCCAGTGGGTGGACGATGGCCACACGGTGGACGTGCTTACCAGCGTGCCCAATTTTCCAGAGGGGGAGGTCTACGAAGGGTACGAAAACCGGTTGACGAAGGAGGTGCGCGACGGAATTCGAACCACCCGCGTGCCGATGTATGTCTCGCCCAATGAGGGAGTTGTCCGGCGCACGCTCAGCTACCTGTCGTTTATGGTGTCGGCCAGTTGGTACGCCGCTCGCCTGCCCACACCGGACGTCGTGGTGGCCACGTCGCCCCAGTTCTTCGCGGCCCTGGCTGGGTTCTGGGTCGCGCAGACGAAGGACGTGCCGTTCGTGTTAGAAATTCGGGACCTGTGGCCCGAGTCGGTCGTGGCGGTCGGGGCCATGGACCGAAATGTCATCATTCGATTCTTCGAGTGGATTGAGGAGCGCCTGTACGAGGCGGCCGATCGCATCGTGGTGGTGACGGAGGCATTTGAGAAGGCGATTGCCGATAAGGGAATCGCACGGGACAAAATCTCCGTCGTCAAGAACGGCATCGAAACCGACGGGTGGGACGAGCCGCTCGACGAGGAACGCCTGGAGGCACTGCGGCGGACGCACGACCTAGACGGAGCGTTTGTGGCCAGCTACATCGGCACCATTGGGCTGGCACACCGGGCCGATGTGTTGTTGGAGGCGGCCGAGCGCTGCGACGATCCCGGCATTGTGTTCATGGTGGTGGGCACTGGGGCCAAGCGAGACGAACTAGAGGCCCGCCAAGAGGCATTGCAGCTCGATAATTTTCGCCTGATCGACAAGGTGCCCAAGCACACCGTCCCGTACCTGCTTGCTCTCAGCGACGCCAGTGTGGTCCACCTGCGCGACGATCCGCTCTTCGAGACGGTCATTCCGTCGAAAATGTTTGAGGCCATGGCCACCCGCACGCCCATTGTGCTTGGGGTGCGGGGCGAGGCCCGGCAGATTGTGGAAGAAGCTGGCGCTGGGATTCCCGTACCGCCCGAAGACCCGGAGGCCCTCGTGGAGGCGGTTCGTCGCCTCAAAGACACCCCTTCGTTGCATGAAGAGCTGGCAACGAACGCGTACCAGCACGTGCAGGCCCACTACGACCGGCAAGGGCTGGCGCGCATGTACGCGTCTCTTCTGGAGCGCGTGGCGTGGGAAAACGAAGAACGGAGCAGAGTGTAGCAACGCAGCCCCCGTACGGGGCTATTCGTGCCCCCTGTCTACAGAGCACGTCTCGTCTGGCCCGGAGTATGTCGCACGGGCCAACGCCCCTTCGCCAAATTTTCGTTTCTGGCCCGCCCGTATCGCAGTGGAGAGAGCCACACGAGGACCCCCCGATTTCTTCGGTTTCAGCCGCTCAGCCGCCGCCTGTGCCGAAGGTGGAGGCATTCCTCATCCATATCTTTGTCTCTTCCGGAAAGTCTGCTGTGGCCACTGTGCTCCAAAGGTAGACCGGCGCCGCCTCTAGATGCTTACTCGTTGTCGCGGGGACGCGATTATTCTTAGGACGCACGTCACTCGATAAGCGCTAGTACGAAAGCGCCAGCAATGGCTCCGCGGAAAACAAGAGCCATACTCGAAATACAGGGTGGGGCTCCTCACCTCTCGCCGCCGCTTGGTCGACGCAGCGTCCCGCGAACGGGAGTTCTACGATTCGCGGCCGATTACAGCGGCCTCGCCGGTCCTGCCGAAAAATGAGTCGCGCTAAATGGCTTCCTCTCTATTCCTCAGTCTGGTTGGAAGCGCCGCCGCAGGAGTTTTGGTCACGGCGGTGCTCACTTGGATCCTCCGCACGAACGCGTCCCGCTTCGATCTGCTTGACCGGCCTACGCAGGCCCGGAGCATGCACGTCCAGGCCACGCCAACGGGCGGAGGGCTCGCCGTAGCAGGAGGGACGATGGCCGCGTTCGCTGTGCTTTTTGGCCTGGAGGGACAGCTGCCCGGAACCCTGCAGGCCCTCCCGTTTTGGGCGGGGGCGTTCGTGGTGCTGGGGGCCGGGCTCTGGGACGACAAGTACGAACTTGATCCCAAGGGCAAGTTCGCCTTCCAACTCGTGGCGGCCTATTTGCTTCTCCACGCCGGGGCCTACATTCAGGTAGATGGAGGGCTGCTGGCCGGGCGCAGCGGCTTGAGCGGGTCGCTCTACAGCATTCCTCTCTCGCTGCTCTGGGTCGTCGGCATCATCAACGCGGTCAATCTGATCGACGGCCTGGACGGGCTGGCCACGGGCGTGATTGGCATTGCGTTTCTTGCGTGTGCCGCTCTCTTCGGGGTAAAGGGCGAGTGGGCCCTCATGGGCGTCGGGCTTGTGATGGCCGGGACGTTGGCGGGCTTTCTGCCGTACAACTTTAAACCGGCTTCCATTTTTATGGGGGATTCCGGAAGCCTCTTCCTCGGGTATCTCCTGGCGGCATACACGCTGCAGGGGAGCCTGCATCCGGATCCCGTCCTCGCCCTTCTCATTCCTCCGCTCCTGCTCGGCGTGCCTGTGCTAGACACAGGGGTTGCAATTGTGCGCCGAATGCTCTCGGACCGTACCATCTTTGCGCCGGACCGCAGCCACATTCACCACCGCCTTGTCGACGGCAGTTCCGACCGGGCGGCCGTGCTTACCCTGTACGGAGTGGCGGCCTGGTTCGGAAGTGCCGCGGTGCTGGTTGGCGTGCTGCCGATGGGATGGGGCTACGCGCTCGTCGTCGGCACGGCGGCGGTGGCCCTGGTATGGGTGTGGCGGCTTGGGGGCTTCGCACCCCTGCCCGCCGCCGCGTCGGAGCCGGCACCACACCGGTCGCCCAACGGCCTTGCCACCGGGAAGACCGTGGAGGTGCTTCCGCCCACGGGGGGCGACGGCCATGGGAGCAACGCGGCGCCAACTGCCCTGCATACAGACGGGCGCACGGACGTCTCGCCCACGAAAGTTCTCAGTGTGGTCGGGGCCCGTCCCAACTTCATGAAGGTGGCCCCGCTGCACCGCGCCCTGCAGCAGAATGATCGGTTTCGGTCCAAAATCGTGCACACGGGCCAGCACTACGACGAGCAGATGAGCGATGTCTTCTTTCGCCAGCTGGGCCTGCCCCATCCCGACGTGTACCTGGGTGTGGGAAGCGGCAGCCACGCGGAGCAGACCGCCCGTGTGATGACGGCCTTTGAAGAGGTGGTGGAAGAGGAAGAGCCGGACCTGGTGCTCGTCGTGGGGGATGTCAACTCAACGCTGGCCTGTGCCCTGGTGGCCACCAAGATGCACATCGATGTGGCTCACGTGGAGGCGGGCCTCCGGAGTGGCGACCGCCGCATGCCAGAGGAAATCAATCGACTGGTGACCGACCGGATTGCCGACTATCTCTTCGTGACGGAGCAGAGTGGGATTGAGCACCTGCACGCGGAGGGGGTCGCCGACGAGAAAGTGTTCTTTGTCGGCAACCTGATGATTGACTCCCTCGTCCAGTTCCGGCAGAAAGCGGCCGAGATGGCCATCGCAGAGGACCTCGGGGTGGCGGACACGGACTACGCGCTCATGACGATGCACCGGCCCTCCAACGTGGACCACGAGGAGGGGATCTACAAGCTTCTGCAAATCATCAAGGAGATCGCGGAGGAGCGACCTGTGGTGTTTCCCATGCACCCCCGCACGCGCAACCGCTTCGAGGAATTTGGGCTGGAACAGGCACTCACGTCCATTGAAGGGCTCCGGCTGCTGGAGCCGCTGGGGTACCTGGAGTTTCTGCGACTGATGGAAGAGGCGGCCGTCGTGGTCACCGATTCCGGCGGCATTCAGGAGGAAACCACCTTCCTGGGCGTGCCCTGCCTCACGCTTCGGGAGAACACCGAGCGGCCCATCACGATCGAGCGTGGCACCAACGAGCTGCTTCCGCTTGTCCCGTCCTGCGTGGTGCAGCGCGTGCAAGCGGTGGCCGAGACCACCCCCTCTCCCGAGCGCCCGCCCTACTGGGACGGCGACACGGCAAAGCGCATTGTGGACGTGCTCGAGGCCCACATCGCCCCGTCCGTGGCCCCCGTACCAGGACGCGAACACGCCCTCTCGGCCGTTCAAAATGTAGGGACGGTTGCAGAAACGTAGCGGTCTTGCCCGCGGCTCCTTCCGAGACAGGCTGAGGACGCACGACGATTTCCCCGGGGATTAGACGCTCGGCGAGAAATGCCATTCTGGTACAGAGTTTGAGATCGTGTGGCACACGACCATCTCTCACACCCGCCCGCAGGTCTCCAATGCTTCGCACTGCCGCCACCGCCGCCTTCGTAAGCGCCCTGTGGCTGTTCGCCACGGGAACGGGCGTGGCACTGCCGTCCGAGAACACTGCGCCTCGGGCCCGTCCCACAAACACATCGGTCCCGCTCGCCGACACGCTGCTTCTCGAAAAATTTCCCGACGCGTACGCCGCGTACAGCCTTCGCCGGCTCCGCCCCGCGTACGACGGCCCGGTCGTGCGGGTGCGGCGCGCCTCCGACGGAGCCGAGCAGGACATCGGGTTTGCGGAGAGTGGATGGGTCGATACCGGCGCCATCGAAGATTTTGTAGACGGCGGGGACGGCCACGTGACCACCTGGTACGCCCAGGTTGAGGGCACTCCCAACCTGACCCAGCAGTACGCGAGTGCTCAGCCGCTTATCGCCCGCAACGGAAGTGCCGAACTCGACGAGAAGGGAAAGCCCACCCTCTACTTCCAAAACTCCGACGCCAAACTGGTCACCGACCGATTTGATCGCGAGATCAACGGAAATGACTACGCCATGTTCGGCGTCATCCACCACTTCGACTACCAGGGGGAAACGAACGGATTTGGCCTAGAGGCAGGGGCCGAAAACGTGGAATATCGGTTCGGGCAGACACGGGTGAACGGCGGGTTTGTCCGGATTAACCACGAGAGACTCGACATCGGATACGAGAAGAGGGCTCTGATCTCGCTAGAGAACGATGGAGACGAGGCGACCCTCTGGTCGGGCAACAAGATGGGAGGCAGCCTCACCAAGGAAGAGGACGACGACCTTGACCAGTCCAACCCCACGGATCGGGTCAACGTAGGGGGAGGATTTGTGGGGACCTTCGGCGAGTTTGTGGTCTACGACGCTGCCAAGTCGAGCGACGAGATTATCGAGGTGTACAGAAATGTGACGGCCGACTGGGAGGTCGGCCCCATCGAGTGGCACGAGGAGGCACTGCTGCCCCAAGAGTTTGGGTATCAGGTTTCGCTCTACAACTGGCTCGAGACGCTGACAGAGACGGACGTGACGCTGCCCGACGGGACGATTAGCTGGGACGGCACGTACGCCAGTACGGATGCCTTAGCGGACCTGTGGTTGCAGGTGGAAGGACTCAGCGCGTCGAGCGTCACTCGGGGAGAGTCGGCCTGGTACGTCCTCGACAACGGAAATGGAAAGGGCATCGAGGCGACGGGCACGGTTCGGAATAACGACGAGCCCCGTGGAAACGGCGACTACGGGGGCAACCCGCCCCGCTCCTGGTCCAATGAGCCCGCCTTTCTGTACCGACTCGACATTCCGCTCGACGGGGGCGGGCAAGGAAACCCCTGGTACCAGAACCCTGCGTTGGGGCGTCGTGCGATGGTGGTCGCCATCGTGGACATGATGATGCACCACGAGTCGATGGTGGCGGGCAGCGCGTCCGGGTGGTACGACATGAAGGGCAAGGCGATGCTGGGCTGGGCCGAGGCGTACCGATGGTGCAAAGACGTGCTGCCTACCGACGTGCAGAGCGCGTTCGAGGAAGGGTTTCGCATTTTGCTTGACGACCAGATTGATCGGGGGCCACGGGCAGTCAACACCAACATGGACATGTTTGCGCTCCATGCCTACGCCGATCTCTACATGGCCGCCAACAGCGCACAGACGAAAGAGCGAGCCGTGCAGGCGGCCAAGGCAGCCCTCTTCGGATATACGGACGGGGCCCTAGAAACCAATCACGAAGTGTTCACCTCCGACGCCGAAAACGGCGTGTTCTCCCCATCCGGGCCGATCTTGGAAGGTGGACAGCCCGACGTGTTTTACATGGGCGAGTCCATCTACCAGCTTTTGGGGGCCCTGGAAGCCGTTACCGACCGGGAAACAGGAGACATTGCCAACGACTGGGGGTGGCTGGAAGAGGTGGTGAAGCGGGCGCAGGATTGGCGCACGTACCAGATGTTTTACGACCCCAAGCGCAACAGCCCCGCCGTGGGGGGGCTAAATGGAAACTCGGTCATTACGGCAGGGGCCGGGTTTTCGGGACGCACCTCCTACGGCGTTCCCCACGGACAGGCGGGGGCGGAATGGAAGTCGGTAAGCATTGGCGACCGGTTTGCGGACCACGCATTCAAGGCCAACGACCTGCCGGACCCTACAACGATGGCAGAGAACATCAACAGCAAGCTCTCCTACATCGACGGCGAGATGAGTTCGGTGTACACGGGCACACCCGAGGACTGGAACGGCTGGAGCCCATGGACAAAGTCCACCCCGTATCTACCGCCGAAAGGATGGTACAGCCGACTAAAGGGAATGAAAGACAGTGGGGACCCCCGGTTTGAGGCACCGCCCGCCGAACGAGACGGCAATACGTGGAACAAGGCCTTTGGGGGACCTCCTACGGGGAGGGAGTTCTGGTCGTACAAGGATGTGGGGCCTGACGGCAAAGCCTTCGGGTTTTTTGTAGAGGCCATGCCCCGGCAGGGCGGGTACGGCGGCTGGTACGGTGGCAAGATCGAAACCTTCTGGACGGAGGAAACGGGCGTGCTGCTAATCAACCGCCACGGCAAGACAGGCTGTGACGACGGGTCGGAAGATTCGACATGCTTCAGTAATCTTGACAAGAAGGCAGGCCACCACGTATGGGGCCGCGACGAGAACGGAAACGGATTCACGACCCTTCTCCTTCGTGGTCGAGGACTCAGCCGAACCTCAACGTTTAATACTGATGCGTCCCCTCCGACTGTCACAGTCAACAATGTCTTCAACGATCCCAGCCTGTCTCCTACCACCGAACAGTCGGGCGAGCAGACAGGGGCAGAGATTCAAGGCAGCTTTGAAGTCGAAAACACGTTTGCGGTGCAGCCCAACGGGCTGAAAGTAACCCACACCCTTGCCTCGAACCAGGCCGATCAGGTGACCGAGCTTTGGGCGTCGCTCCCCGTTTACCTTCGCCACTCCAATCCCCTTCGGGTCGGGGACGAGTACCATTCGAACATAGACGACACCACCATTGAGTATTATGATGGGACCAACTGGCAGGCAATGCCCGAGGACACGGACGGCGATGGGGTTCCAGAAATGGTGACTACCGATGCTCTTCGCCTGGGCCGAGACTACGAAGACGGAGTAGGCCCCCGCTACGGTTACGTCTCATTCCCAAACAGTCAGGACGTGCGGCTCTCCGTGTCCACCTACTACGACCCGTACCAGAGCATGACGGGCGTGCGCACCGTGCACGTGGATCTTCACGGCAATCCGGGCACTGCGAAGACACTTCCGGCATCCAAGGGGGTGTCGTACACGCTACAAACCAGCGACCCAACGCAGGGCGGCAGCCCCTCCACTGGACAGGTGATTCCGCTCCAGAAAGGGTGGAACATTGCCTCCGCGTCCGTGTCGCCCACCGCGCCCGCCATGGACTCGGTGTTCGCAGGAGTCGAGTCCGCAGTTACCGTCGTCGAAAACGAGGCTGGAGAGCAGTACCGACCCGGGGCAGGCGTGAACGAAATTGGTGCGTGGAATGCGGAGGAGGCGTATCTCATTCACGCGACGGCCAGTGTCACCCTGACCGTTGAAGGGGACCCGGTTGGGTCGCCAGCTCTTTCACTTGAGCAGGGATGGAACTGGGTGCCGTATTTTCCTGCGGCCCCGCTCGGGGTTCAGGAGGCCATATCGTCCATTGCGGGCGATCTGGTGCTGCTGAAAGACGAGGCAGGGCGGGCGTACGCGCCGGACGAGAGCGTTGAGGTGTTGGAGCAGCTTGTTCCTGGAAAGGGCTACAAGGTCTACGTGCAGCAGCCCACCACCCTGGAGTACCCGGAAAACTAATCGGTCGCCGTCCGCTGCCCACACGCCCCGCCCTACCGGCGCGCGGGACCGGCGAGGCGACGGAGATAGATCGTGAGGGTGGCCAAGGAAGCGGCCAGGAAGAGCGTACTGACGAAGCCCATGGGTGCGCTGTCTCTGTGCTGCGTTCTCGAGAGGCTGCGGTGGGGGCAGGCCGAATCGGGGTGTACTCGTTGGCCAAGATCAGGGCGTGGGCGCTGCTCTTTCCTCCACGTTCGGAGCAGTCCGCACCTGAGACGTAGATCGTTTTCGGGAGAGGCAGTACGTGTGTGGAGCAGTCTCGCCCGCGCACCGATGCGAAATCAGCCTCGGCCCGTCACCTCCACCCCCAGCGCCTTGAGCTTCCAGTGCCACAGCATCACCCCCGTCTCTAGCCGGAGCGAGACCGTATCTGTCCGGGTACGCAGCTCCAGCAGAGGGGGGCGGGTGTGGGCCTGGGTTTCGACCTGGGTGATGGCCTCCAGGGAAATGCACCGCTCGTAGGGCCCGGACCACTGCCAGCCGGAGAGGCAGATGCAGCTCTCGTACAGCGCGGCCTTTCCGAGCCAGAGGGCCTGGTCGCCCACAGAGGCTTCCGTCCGCAGGAGGGGCGGCGAGGCCGGGGGCGCGTTCGGAGCGGTGTCGGTGGGGGCGGCTGTTGGGGCAGACGGAGACGTGCTGGGAGACGGGTTGGCTGGGGGGGGAGCTGCGGTGCCTGTCTCGGAAGGCCGGCCCTCTCCCGCAAGCAGGGTGGGGCCTGTGCGGAGGAGCAGGTACGCATCCAGCCACAAGGACCAGTTTTGAACGTAGTGCACGTCTAGGTCCACTCGGGCCTCGAAGCTCAGGCAGTTTCGCCCCGACACCTGCCACAGCCCAGTAATGCCCGGAGGCGTGTCCAGCACCACGTCCTGGAGCCCATTCATGTCGGGACTTTCGGTGGGCATGTAGGGGCGCGGCCCCACCAGGCTCATCTCGCCCCGCACCACGTTTAGAAGCTGGGGCAACTCATCGAGACTGTAGCGGCGCAAAAAGGCCCCTACCGGCGTTACACGAGGATCGTCGTCGAGCTTGTGGTACGTCTGGTACTCGCGGCGGCGCTCCGGGTCGCGCGCCAGCACGTCGTGGAGGCGAGTCTCGGCGTCGGGGTGCATGCTGCGAAACTTGAACACTGTGAAGTGTCTCCCGCGCAGCCCCATCCGCTCCTGCCGGTAGAGCACGGGGCCGGACGAGTCGAGCCGGATGCAGAGGGCAATAAGCGCGAACAGCGGGGCAAGAAGTAGAAGAAGGAGCCCCGCTCCCACCACGTCGAGGACCCGCTTGAGGGCCCAGGTCCCCCGCTGCGACACCGCTCCGCTGCGCACGCTGTAGCCCATCAGCCCCTCGCCCGAGGCGCTCGTGCTCCAGAGGGCGGGGGCGCCGGAGGGGTCGCGCGTAAAAAAGACATGGTCGAACACCCGCGTGTACTGCATCAGCAGCTTTGCGCGGCGCTCGTGCGATAGATCGGGGAGGGAAACGAGGGCGTAGGACGTGCCGAAGCGGCGCGACAGGTACGAGGCCCATCCGAGGTCGCGGGGGGGCGACTCCGAAACGGCGGATGCGCCTCGTTCTGTGAGCACGGCCACCGGGCGCAGCCCAATTTCCGGCCACCGGCGCAGCGTGTTTAGGACGTCGCCGGTACTGTCCGGAGCGCCCACCACCACTGCCGGGCGTCCCCACCACGGCCACCGGGCGCAGACGATGCGTGTGAGGCCACGGAGCACCGGCAAAACGGCTGTGCCGGCCAGGCCTGTTCCCGCCACGAGAAGGGCGCCCCACTCGTTGCCGGTGGCTGCTAGCACCGTCAGGACGGCGGTTCCCGTAGTAATGCCCGTAACGGTGGCCAGGCGCTGCATCTCAAGGGCCGGATGTGTGAACTCGAGGCGGTAAAACCCCGACACCCAAAGGGCCAAAAGCAAAGACGGGGCCAGCACGACCGACACCGGGTACGCCTCGACCGCCTCCCTGGGCAGCCACGCCTCGGTAGCCCCCTGCGTCCCTGCAAACAGCAGCACGATGCCCACCACGTCGCTCATCACCAGGGTGAGCAGGGTCAGCCATTCGGAGGTGGGGTGCGGTTGTAGCGTCCGGAGTGTGGCGTGCTGCCGCTCGGAGGGGCTGTGCCTGGCCCTGTTGGCAGCAGCGGCCGAACCGGACTCCGACTGCGCCGGCCCCCCCTCCGAGAGCGTCTGAAAATGGTAGGAAAGGCAGAACATCGTGCCCGAGTGGCGGCGGGGTGAACGGAAACGCGAAGCATGCGCCGCGAAGCCTAGGGCGGTGGAAGGCGGTGGGGCTGGTGGGGCCGAGCGGGGTCAGGTTGGTTCGGAAAGTGGAGACGCCGACCAACAGGCCGGGTCCTGGAAGCGATCGTAGGCGGCCTGTACCAGCTCCAAGAAGGCGGCGCGAAACGCCGAGACGCGAAACTGCTCGGCGTGCGCCCGGATCTGAGCGGGGGCGAACTGCGGCTCCGCGTCAACAAACGTATCCACGGCGTGCCGCACAGCCTCCACCTCCTGACGCGGGAAAAGCACGCCGGTGGTGCCGGGCACCACGGTTTCTGTGGCTCCGCCCCGTCCATACGCAATGACGGGTGTGCCGCAGGCCTGGGCCTCCACCGGTACAATCCCGAAGTCCTCCTCAGCGGCAAACACAAACGCCCGGGCGCCCTCCATGTAGCGGGCCACTGTCGCGTCGGGCTGGTGCCCGAGCAGCCGCACGTTGGGGCCGGCCAGGCGTTTGAGCCGCTTCCGTTGCGGCCCGTCCCCAATCACAATTAGTTCGCGGTCGGGCATCTCGGTGAAGGCCCGCACGATTAGGTCCACACGCTTGTAGGAAACGAGGCGCGAGGTGGTCAGGAAGTAATCGTTTTTCTCCGTCTGTAGCGAGAACCGGCTCACCTCGACCGGCGGGTAGACGACGTGGGCCCGCCGCCGGTACGTGTTCCAGATGCGCCGGGCCACGTGCTGCGAGTTCGCAACGAACACGTCGGCCCGGGGGGCGGTCTGCACGTCATAGAGGCGCATGTAGTGGAGGAGGGGACGAGCAAGGAGGTTGCGCAGCCGCTCGCCCAGTCCCTCGGCCCGCAAATACTCGTGGTACAGGTCCCAGGCGTACCGCATGGGGCTGTGCACGTAGCTGACGTGCAACTGGTCGGCGCGCGTGAGGGCGCCTTTGGCAACCGCGTAGCTCGACGACACGACAATCTCGTGGTCGGAAAGGTCGAACTGTTCGATGGCGAGGGGCGCGAACGGGAGGTAGTAGCGGTACGCCCGGGCCACGAACGGGAAGTGCTGCAGGAACGAGGTCTCCACCGGCTTTCCCTGTAGGAAGTCACGCTGCCCCTCTGGAACCACGTCGATGAGGCTGTACAGCTCGGCCTCGGGAAACACGGCAATCATCTGCTCCAAGACCCGCTCGGCCCCTGCGTACACCGGAAGCCAGTCGTGCACCAGCCCTACGGTCTCGGGGATGGTCACGCCGGCCGCACTTCCATTCCCATCCGGCTCCGGGGCGGGGGGGCTTGGCTGCCGATCGGGGGCAGAAGGCATAAGGCCCGAAGGGACAATGAGGAAAGGGAGGCGAGAGGCGGCGGCAAGGACCGTGCACAGCTAGGAAGCACGGCCGCGATGGACGCCCCGGCGCGAGAGTCAAGGAGCGCCCGGGGATGGGAGAAGTAGACCGCTCCAATGGTAAAGTGCCTCAATAATAAAAAGTGTCGCTGCTTGCCCTCTCATCCTCCGGATGAGCAGACACTCACGATGTGGCCAAGTATAAGGGAAAGCCTCCGCGCACACGGAGGAGGGGAAAAGGACCGGTCTAGGCTGCGCGGACTGCTCGGTTGCTCTGCGGAACCATGCTGGGCGCTGGCCCGAGCATTGACCGTGGGCGAGTACTGCCTAAAGAGAAAAACGGAGCGGTCACTCTTTCTCCAAATCGATCCTCCCGCCCAAAAAGCAATCCAGAAGATGAGTCTCCACCGCGGTAATCTTCCGCGTCCCTACGGCGAGCATCGCGGATGTGCTCAGTCGCATCCGGTCGGGTACAGAATCCTCAGGATGATAACAATGGGAAAAGGTAGTTCTTAGGATGTAACATCCAAAGAACCCGTTCCGACATCGCTCTTCACAACCCGTTGTCCGCGCAATGCAGGATGGATCGCGTCCCGGGCCGCTCCGGGCGGGGGAGGCCGGCGCTCCCGCCCGGAGCGGCCCGGGACGCGATCCATCCTGCAT
>CAZFJR010000005.1:0-23495 GCA_964519235.1 uncultured Salinivenus sp.
ATCGAGCCCACCGACGACGTGCCGGACCAGTACCTGCTGCCGGGCTTCATCGACGCGCACGTTCACGTCGAGAGCTCCATGCTGCCGCCGTCGGAGTTTGCGCGGGCGGCGGTGGTGCACGGCACTGTGGGCACGGTGAGCGATCCCCACGAGATTGCGAATGTGCTCGGCGTGGAGGGCGTCGAGTACATGATTGCGGACGGCGCGCAGGTGCCGTTTCACTTCGCCTTCGGCGCCCCTTCGTGCGTGCCGGCCACGCCGTTCGAGACGAGTGGGGCCACGCTGGGGCCGGACGCGGTGTCGGCGCTGCTGGACCGCAAGGATGTGCCCTATCTCAGCGAGATGATGAATTATCCCGGCGTGCTGGACGGGGCCCCGGAGGTGCTGTCCAAGATCCGGGCGGCGCAGGTGCGCGACAAGCCGGTGGACGGCCACGCTCCGGGCGTGCGCGGCGACGACGCGGAGCAGTACGCCGCGGCGGGCATCCAGACCGATCACGAGTGCGTCTCGATTGAGGAGGCCCGTGAGAAGCTGGACGCGGGGATGAAAATTGCCATCCGGGAAGGCTCGGCGGCCAAAAACTTCGACGAACTGATCCCGCTCATGGAGGAGGCCCCGGAGCAGCTCCTGTTTTGCAGCGACGACCGCCACCCCGATGCCCTGGCGGCGGGCCACATCAATGGGCTGGTGCGCCGGGCCCTGGCCCGCGGCTACGACCGCTACGACGTGCTCCGCGCTGCCTGCGTGCATCCGGTGCAGCACTACGGACTGGACGTGGGGCTGCTGCGGGAAGGCGACTCGGCCGACTTCCTCGTGGCGGACGACCTGGACGCGCTGTCCGTACAGAAGACGTACGTGGAGGGCGAGCTTGTGGCGGCCCACGGCGAGACGCGCATCGAGCGGACTGCGTCCGACACGCCGAATCGCTTCGCGGTGGAGCCGGTGGCGCCGACGGCGTTTCGCCTGGCGGCGGAGGGGCCGCGGGTGCGAACGATTACCGCCGTGGACAACCAACTTGTGACGGGGGCGGAGATCGTGGAGACGCCCGTGGCAAACGGGCACGCGGTCGCCGACTCGTCCCGCGACGTGCTCAAGCTGGCTGTCGTAAACCGGTACGCGGCCGAGAGCACGCCCGCCGTTGCGTTTGTGCAGGGATTTGGGCTGGAGCGCGGGGCGCTTGCCTCCAGCGTGGCGCACGATTCGCACAACGTGGTGGCGGTGGGCACCAGCGACGCCGCCCTGGCCCGCGCCGTCAACGCAGTGGTGCAGCACGAAGGCGGCATCAGTGCAGTGGGGGAGGAGACCGACCGCAGCCGAGTGCTGCCGCTGCCGATTGCCGGCCTTATGAGCGCCCGGCCGTACGAGGAGGTGGCCCGCCGCTACACCCGCCTCAGCGAGTACGCGCAGCAGGAACTGGGCAGCCCGATGGAGGCTCCGTTCATGACGCTCTCGTTTCTGTCGCTACTCGTCATTCCACAGCTCAAGCTGAGCGACCGAGGCCTGTTCGACGGTGACGCGTTTGCGTTCGTCGATCTTTTTGTCGACCAATAGTTGCGGGGGCTCTCTTAGGGTCCTCCGCACGTGCAGTGCATTGCGCGTCGTTGAGGGCCAAGTGCTTCGGGGCGGCCGCTCTGCTTGCCGAGCGCCCGCAACATTCCGTTTTGCCGCAACACACGGCGCTCCGATAGACTTCCTGGATCTCTTTGATCTCATGGGCCAAGAATCGACTGCACCGGACCGCACAGACGCAGGCCCTACGGACGTTGGCGAGGCGGCCCGCGGCGGAGAGCTAGAACGCACCCTGGGCCTCACGCAGGCGCTGGCCATCGGCACGGGCACCATGGTAGGGGCAGGGATTTTTGTGTTTCCGGGGCTGGCCGCAGGAGAGGCCGGGCCGGCTGCCATGCTCTCGTTTGCCCTCGGGGCCGTCATCGCGCTGCTCGTGGCCCTGCCCACTTCGGAGCTCGCCACGGCCATGCCGGAGAGTGGCGGCGGCTACTACTTCGTCTCGCGCGCGCTGGGCACGCTGCCCGGGTGCATGGTGGGCCTGGGGCAGTGGCTCGGCCTCGTCTTTGCGTCGGCCTTCTACCTCATGGGGTTTGGGTACTACCTGCGGGACCTGGCAACGGAGCTCGGGCTGGGGGTGCCGGTGCCGGTCGTCGGGATGGCACTGGCGACAGCCGTGCTCCTCACCGGCGTCAGCATTACCGGCACGGAGAACACGGGCGACCTGCAGAACTGGATCGTCGCGAGCCTGCTCACGCTGCTCGGTGGCTTCCTGGGGCACGGGGGACTGGATGTGCTCGGCGTGTTTGGGGGCGAGGAGGTGCCGGAGGCGTTCTTTCCGTACGGCGTCCTCCCGGTCTTTACGACCGCCGCGTTGATCTTTACCTCCTACCTCGGTTTCGTGCAGATCGCGACGGTGGCGGGGGAAATTAAGAACCCGGCCCGCAATCTGCCCCGCTCCATGATCGGGAGCGTCGTGCTCGTGGGCCTGCTGTACGTGCTCACGATTTTTATCGGGACCAGTCTGCTGGGAAGCGAGCGGTTGTCCTCCCTCGGAGAAACGGCCATCGTGAACGTGGGGCGCTCGATTGCGGGCACGTTCGGGGCCGCTGCGCTGCTCGGCGGCGGGCTCTTGGCCACCCTGTCGAGCGCCAACGCGTCCATCTTGAGCGCCTCCCGGTCCATCTACGCCCTGAGCCGGGACGACCTTGTGCCCCGCAGCGTGGAGACCCTGAACAAGCGCTACCGCACGCCGCACGTGGCGCTGCTGCTGGCCGGCGGGCCCATCCTGGGGCTCATTCTGTACGGGCGCGTCGAGATTCTTGCCGAGGTGGCCTCGCTGCTTCACCTCGTGATGTACGGGCTCATCTGCGTGGCCCTGCTGGTGCTGCGCCGGGCCGACCCGGACTCCTACGCGCCGAGCTTTCGGTGCCCGGGGCATCCTGTGGTCCCCGCGCTCGGGGCCCTGGCAAGTTTTGGCCTGATCGGGTTCATGAACCCGCTCTCGATTGTTCTGGGCGGCCTGATCCTGCTCGCGGCGGCGGGCTGGTACCTCATCTACGCACGCTCCGTCACCCTCTCGGAACTGTCGTCATGACTCCGTCGGACCCCTCGCCCTCCTCCATTCTCGTCGACGTGGAACTGCCCGCCCCGGCGCCGCTGCCGCCGAAGCTTGTGGCCGCGCTGGCGTCGCTGCGAGTGGTGCTTGTGGGCTGGTACGCCGTGCCCGAGCAGACGAGCCCAGCCCAGGCGCGCGACCAGTTTGGGGCGGAGGCCCAGGCCGCGCTCGACACCGTGGCGCGGCGCTTTGCAGAGGCCGGGGCGACGGGAACGACGAGCCGCCTCGTGTTCACGGGCAGCAAGTTCGACACCCTGACCCGCATCAGCACGGAGGAGGACTGCGACGCTGTCTTGATCCCGGGGGCGCTGGAGCGCCTCCGTCGCCTCCTGGTTCCGCTGCGCGGCCTGCAGAACGCCGGACACATTGTTCCCTTCGTGGCGGACCTGGTGCAGGACGGGGGAACCACCAATGTCACCCTGCTCCACGTCTTGCAGGAGGAGGAGACGGAGGCCGGCGTGCAGGCGGACCTGTTCGGGCCCGTTGTGGAGCAGCTGGCGGCCCAGGGCGTGGAGACCGACCTGGTGGAGCGCCGCGTCGTGACGACCGACGACCCGGCTGACACGATTGTGGAGGCGGCGGCCCACCACGACCTTGTGGTACTTGGCGAAACGCAACCGTCGGTGCGCAGCGTTCTCTTTGGCACTGTGCCGGAGCGCATTGTGCGGGCGGTCGATCTCCCCGTTGTGGTGGTGCGACACGAAGAGGACGACGTGACGGTGGCTGAGCGCGCTGCACAGTCCGACGCGCACTGACCCTGGGATTGCGCGTCAGTGATCCTGAGTCGTGCGGCGGCACGGCTAGCCGCGGAGCAGCCGCATCAACTCCTGCACCACCTCCGGCTCGGCGGCCACGATGTAGCGGTGTCCCGGCTCCAACACTGTGTCGGCCCCGGCGATGCTCGACCCGTCCACGTCGCTCACCACCAGGCACCCCTTCGGAAAGCTGATCTCCGTCAGGCGCTTGCCAGCCGCGGGGGCGTCGGCGCCGATGCGTACCTCGGCAATGTCGAGCACCCCCATGGCGTGCTCCAGCGAGCGCACGTCGCCGGACAGGACGGCATTTACGGCCAGCAGGGCGCTCGCCCGCTGCGGATAGATGACCGAGTCCACAAGCTCCGCGTGCGCCTCGCCCGTCTCGGCATCGGTGCGCATGACCGTGTGCAAGTCGGGGTTGAGGCGCTGGGCGATCATGCAGACCGCCAGGTTCGCCAGCGTATCGTCCGAGAGAGCGGCCACCACGTTGGCGGTCTCCGGCCCCGCCTGCTGAAAGATTTCGGGCAGGGTGGCGTCCCCCTCAATCACCGTCGCCACGTACGCGTCGGCAATCTCCTGGCACCGCTCGGGGTCAGATTCAATGATGACGAGGTCGTGGCCCCGCTCGTCGAGAAGCTGAGCGGTGCGGAACCCCACCTCGCCCCCACCGACAATGATGATGCGAAGGTCTTTTCCGTGAGCAGGCATAGTGGCAGCAGCGTCAGCGAAAGCAACAGTGAACGATTAGGCCTCGGCGGGTTCGGGGCGCGGCCGGCGCCACTCCAGAACCGCGTAGACCGCCCCCCCGATGGCCACCCAGCCCAGGCCCAGCACCAGCGTGAACGGGTCGTCGCGGAGAAGGAAGTAGGCCAGTACGAGGTTGAGCGCAATGCCGAGAAGGGGAATGTACGGGTAGAGCGGCATCTCGAACGGGCGGGTCATGTTGGGCCGCTGGCGGCGGAGGCGGATGACGCTCCAGTTCACCACCACGAACGAGACGAGGAAGAAGAGGCTCGACACGCGCCCGACCTGCTCGATGGGCAGAAGGAGCACGCTCACGAGCATCACAGCGGCACTGGCCACAACGGCCGCGAGCGGCGTTCCGAACGTGGCGCTGATCTGGCCAAGCGGGTTTGGGAGTTGGTCCTCCCGGCCCATGGCAAACACGACGCGGCTGGAGGCAATGACGACGGCGTTCAGGGCGCTCACCGTCGAGAACACGGCGCCGAACACAATCAGTGCGGCTCCCTCGCCCAGCAGCGGAATTGTGGGCATGAAGCTCGTGGCGGCCTCGGCGATGCCTGTCTCCCCGGCCCGCCCCAGCTTGTCGGCGCCGAGCGTGCCAATGGCCACCCACACCACGACCAGGTAGATGGCCACCGTGGCCACGAGGCTGATAAAGATGGCCTTGGGAATGTTCTCCCGGGGATTTTCGACCTCCTCCGTTACCGTGGCGATGAGGTCGTAGCCCTCAAATGCAATAAACGTAAGGCCCATGGCCTGCAAGAGCGAAACCGACGCACGGTCGCCGGTAAAAAACGGCTCAAAGTTCCCGCCCTCCACCGCGAAGGCCCCGAAGCCGGCGAAGACAAGCAGGATGATGATCTTGATGATTGTCACCACGGTCTCCGCCCCGCCGCTCGCCTCGGTCGACACGGCGTTGAGCAGCGCAAAGAGGCCCACCACGACGAGGGCGTACACGATGTGCCACACCGGGCCGGTGGGCAGTCCCGCCCAATACAGATGCACGAACTCCACGAAGTTCGACGAGAAGCCGAGCGCGTAGAGAGCCCCCGCGATCATGTACGCGAACGCGAGCATCCAGCCCATCAGGAAAGAGGTGGGGCCGGAGAAGACCTCCCGTACGAACACGTATCCGCCCCCGCTTTTGGGGATGGCACTGGCGAGCTCCGCGTAGGAGACGCCCGTAAATGCCGTGACCACGCCGTTGAGGGCAAATACGAGAAGGGCCGCTGGCCCTGCAATGCCGGCCGCCAGGCCAGTGAGCACGAAGATTCCGGCCCCGATCATTGCCCCCATGCCCACCATCGTCGCGTCAAGAAGACCGAGCTTCGCAGCGGGCGATCGGTCACCTGCTTGGGCCATGTGACGAGGAACGAGGCGTCAGAAAGCCAGAAGAGAAAACAAGTGCGACAAAACCCAACGAGAAGCCCCCTGAGCAGTTTTGCGGGAAATCCCGAAAAGGTAAGGCGGGCGTAAAGTCTCAGGGCTACGCAAAACGCCGGGCGGCCCAAAGGCCGGCCCGGCGTCTGTTCCTGCGTTTGTGCTGTTCCTGCGTCTGTGCGCAGGAGCGTGCGGAGCATTCCGCGGGGCATACCCAGGAGGCCCATCCACTAGGCGGTCTGCAGCTGAGGGCCGGCCTCCACGATCTCCGGGGCGGCCATGTCCTCGTACTGCTCAAAGTGCTCGTTGAAGAGCCCCACCAAGTGCTCGGCCTTCTCGTCGTAGGCCTGCGGGTCGTCCCACGTGCTGCGCGGCATCAGAATATCGTCGGGCACCTTCGGGCACTCGGTCGGCACGTTGAGCCCGAAGACCGGCTCCGTCTCCTTCGGGGCCTCCAGCAGCGCCCCGTCGTGGATGGCGTCGACCATGGAACGCGTGTGCTTGAGCGGCACGCGGTGGCCCGTGCCGTACGGCCCGCCGGTGATGCCCGTGTTGATCAGCCACGCCTCCGCATCGTGCTCCCGAATCTTTTCGGCCAGCATCTCGGCGTACTTGTCGGGCGGCCACACGAGGAAGGCGGCGCCGAAGCAGGCGCTGAACGTGGCCTGCGGCTCTTCAACCCCCACCTCTGTGCCGGCTACCTTGGCCGTGTACCCGCTAATGAAGTGGTACATGGCCTGCTCCGGCGTGAGCTTGCTCACCGGCGGCATTACGCCGAAGGCATCGTACGTGAGGAAGATGATGTTGTCCGGATGACCGGCGATGCCCGGAACCTTGGCATTCTCGATGTAGGGGAGCGGGTACGAGGCTCGGGTGTTCTCGGTGATCGAATCGTCGGTGTAGTCGACCTCGCGGGTCTCCTCGTCGTACACCACGTTTTCGAGGACGGTGCCGTACCGGATGGCGTTGTAAATTTCCGGCTCTTCTTCCTCGGTCAGGTCGATGGCCTTGGCGTAACAGCCGCCCTCGATGTTGAAGATGCCGTCGTCGCTCCAGCAGTGCTCGTCGTCGCCAATCAGCTTGCGGTTCGCATCGGCCGAGAGGGTGGTCTTGCCGGTGCCACTAAGGCCGAAGAAGAGGGAGACGTCGCCGTCTTTGCCCTCATTCGCGGAGCAGTGCATCGACAGCACGTCCCGCTTGGGCATCAGGTAGTGCATCACCGTGAAGACGCCCTTTTTCATTTCCCCGGCGTACTCGGTGCCGAGAATTACCATCTCCTGGTTCTCGAACGACAGGTCTACGCTCGTCTTCGAGCTCATGTGCTTCGTCTGCCGGTTGGCCGGGAACTCGCCCGAGTTGTAAATCACAAAGTCCGGCGTGCCAAAGTTCTCGAGTTCCTCCTCGGTGGGCCGCACCAGCATGTTGTGCATAAACAGCGCGTGGTAGGGCCGGGAGGCGATAATGCGGACCTTGAGGCGGTGGGCCGGGTCCCAGCCCGCAAACCCATCCGTCACGTAGATGCGCTGGCGGGTGTTGAGGTAGTCCTGCGCCCGCTCTTTGTTAATGTCGAATGTGTGGTTGTCGATCTCCATATTGATGGGACCCCACCAAATGTCCTCTTGGCTCTCGGGGTGACGCACAATGCGTTTGTCCGCGGGGCTGCGGCCGGTCTTCTCCCCGGATCCGATGCGGAGCGCCCCGCTACTGACGATCGCGGACGTGGGGTCGAAGCGAATGGCCTCCTCGTAGAGCTGCGCCGGGTCGGCATTCCGAAAGACCGCTCCGGACTGAATGCCGTACTGTGAAAGGTCGAGGTCGGACATGTGAGTCTGGGAAAAGTATGGAGAAGAAACGAGTAGTAAGGCGCCTGCTTTGACAGGCAAGGCATCAGTCGATAGTATACAAAACAGCGACGAGAAATGTCTTGTAGCGGGGCGAGGACACGTGGGGAAACCCGCTGAACTGGTGTCGGGCGCCGCCCCGCACCTGCCTCCGGAAAACGGCCCGCCGGACCAAGGGTGCGCGTGCATTTGGCGCGCCGATCGTGTATGCTGTGTGATGTCGTCCGGCGAAAAGCCGGGGCGGCGATTCAGGCGGCGACGAGGCGGACGAAGAGGTTCGACAATCTGTATGAGGCGCGAGGGGCCGCATTGTCGCTGCGGGGTGCCGCCTGTCGCTGTTCTCTCGTGCACGCTTTTCGCTTACAGATGCATACCCACGAGCGCCGTCTCTGGGCCGACGGCTACGAGTACGTTGCGGGACTTGACGAAGCGGGACGGGGCTGCCTGGCGGGGCCCGTGGTGGCGGCGGCGGTCATTCTACCGCCGGGGGCAGAAGTAGAGGTCGTGGACGACAGCAAGGTGCTCTCTGAGCGGGCCCGGCACGACGCACGGACGGTGATTGAAGAGCGGGCTGTTGCCACTGCCGTTGCGCGGTGCTCGCCGGCGGAGATCGACGCCCTCAACATCCTCCAGGCCGCCCTCAAGGCCATGCGCCAGGCGGCCCGCAACTGCCAGCCTCCGCCCGACTTTCTGCTGGTGGACGGCAACCAGTGGACCCGAGACCTTGTGGAGGCGCCCTGGCCCTACGAGACGGTCGTGAAAGGAGATGCCAAGAGCCAGTCCATCGCCGCCGCGTCCATCCTGGCAAAGACCGAGCGTGACGCCCTCATGCGCACCCTTCACGAGACGCATCCGGAGTACGGATGGGACTCAAATGTGGGATACGCCACGCAGGGGCACTACAAGGCCCTGCGTGAACACGGATCCACGCCGCACCACCGGCAGTCGTTCACGCTCTTCCGGGACGAGTGAGTGTGGCGGGCGTGCCGGGGGAGAGCGGCGGAACGCACGGCCAACGTGGGGGGACGGCCAGGGCCTACGTTTGAAAAAACGGCCGGCGCACCTCCCATACCGCCAGCGCCATCATGAGCAGGGCAAAGCCGCCCGTGACCGCCAGGCACACGGCCGGCCCCGCTAGTGTGGCGGCAGGATCGGCAAAGCCGTGTAGCCCGTGCCGCAGGCCGCTTACGGCGTAGGACACCGGGTTGGCCCACACAAAGACGCGCAGCACCGGCGCGGCGCCTTCTGCGGGAAACATGGCCCCGGACAGAAACCACAGGGGCAGCAGGAAGAGGTTCATGATGGCGTGGAAGCCTCGGGTCGTGTCCATCTGCCACGCGATGGCAAAGCCGAGGGCCGTGAAGGCCAGGCCGGTGAGCAGGCAGATGGCAATGACCATGCTCACGCCCAGCCATCCCGGCGAAAGGTCGACCAGGGGCAGGGCCCCCAGAAAGAGCAGGGCCTGCACGGTGGCGATAAGGGTGCCACCCAGCGTAGTGCCAAAGACGAGCGCTGTGCGGGGGGTGGGGGCCACCAGGACCGCCTGCAGGAAGCCCGAGGCGCGCTCCTCCACGATGGAGATGGTGGAGAAGATCGCGGTGAAAAGAAGCACGAGGGCCAGGATGCCCGGAAACAGAAACGCCCCATACCCGCCGGCAGCCCCCTCAGGCGGCTGGAACGTGTTCTGAAACCCCAGGCCCAGCAGCAGCCAAAGGGCCAGCGGCTGCGCGAGGGCACCGAGCACACGACTCCGGTCGCGCACGAATTTTAGAATTTCGCGGGTGGTAAGCGCCCCAACCGTTCGCAGCGCACTCATGGGCGGGAGGAGGGTGTGGGAAAAGAAGTGGGAAGGCACGAGACTGGGGGATCGCGGGCCGTTCCGGCCGCGGGTTACTCCGAGGCCTCGGTGGTGCGGGCCAGGGCGTACTCGCGGTCATCACCCGGGGCAACGCCCGCGTGTACCATAAACACGTCTTCCAGGGTAGGGCGACGCAGCGTAGCGCTCCGAATGCGGTCGCCCACCGCGTCGTAGAGGGTCGGGAGAAAGGCCGGAGGATCGGTAGGGGCCACCTGCAGGGTCGAGCCCACAATGCGCGTGGACACCCCGAACTGCGCCTCGATGTGGTCGCGGAGCAGGGCCGGCGATTCGGTGTCGACCCAGATCGTTTCGTCGCCCAGGTCGGCCTTCAGGGCCGTGGGCGCGCCGTCGGCCACGAGGGCACCGTCCGACAGAATGCCGACGCGGTCGCAGCGCTCGGCCTCGTCCATCAGGTGCGTGGCCAGAAGGAGCGTTGTACCTTCGGCCTCCTGGAGCCGTCGCACGGCTGCCCAAAACGTACGGCGCGCGGCGGGGTCGAGCCCGGCGGTTGGTTCGTCGAGCAGCAGCAGCGCCGGGCGGTGCAAGAGCCCACGGGCGAGGTCGGCCCGTCGGCGCAGGCCGCCCGACAGGTTGTCCACGGAGTCGTTGGCCCGGTCGGCCACGTTGAGCCGGTGCAACAGGGTCCCGATGCGGTCGCGCAGGGCCGCTCCGTGTAGGCCGTAGAGCGCCCCTTGGAACCGCAGGTTTTCGCGAACTGTGAGCGTCTCGTCGAGGGCCGTATCCTGGAACACCACCCCAATCTGACCGCGCACCGCGTCGGGCTGGCGGGTCACGTCACGCCCAAACACCTGCGCGCGCCCCTCCGACGGCGGCATCAACGTCGACAGAATGCGAAACAGAGTGGTCTTGCCGCTGCCGTTGGGGCCGAGCAGTCCGTAGAGGGCCTCCGGGCTCACCTGGAGGGAAACATCGCGCAGGGCCGGATGCTCACCGTAGCGGTGCGTGACGCCTTGGAGGTCGACGGCGGGAGGGGCCATGTTGCGGGACAGGTCGAGAGAAACAGTTGAGGAGGGGCCCTGCAGCTCGTAGGGGCCCGGGACGAGGCGGCGCGCCGGACGCATCAGACAAACCAGTCCACCAGCAGGAGAGCAACGAGGGCCGGGATGTAGAGAACGGACGCTTTGAGGACGCGCCGCGCCTTCTGGCCCGTTCGCTCCCCGTGAAAGACGAGGGTGGTCCACAAGAACCAGAGTCCAAGGGGGAGCACGCCCACGCCGTAGATCCACCCGGCCGTGTCCGAAAACACAGGCAGCACGCTCAGCGGCACGAGCAGCGCGGCAAACCCAATCATTTGCGCCGCCGTGGAATCGCCGTCCGGCTCCACCACCGGCAGCATTGCGTAGTCCCCGCGGTCGTAGTCTTTCCGGTACATCCAGGCGAGCGACAGAAAGTGCGGCATCTGCCAGCACGCCAGCACCCCAAATACGGCCCATCCCCCTGCCCCGAGATGCCCGGTGGCGGCCGTGTAGCCGCCCAGGGCCGGCAGCGCCCCCGGCACCGTCCCAATCAGCGTGTTCCACTTCGTCACCCGCTTCAGGGGGGTGTACACGAAGAGGTACAGCACCGCCGTGAGGGCCGCGATGACGGCCGTCAGCACGTTCACGAGTGGGCACAGGAGCGCCACCGCGGCGCACACCATAAGGATGCCCACTCGTCGCGCCGCCATCGGGTTCACGCGGCCGTCCGGCAGCGGGCGAGTAGCGGTACGCTTCATTTGGGCATCGTACTGCCGCTCCAGTACGTGATTGAGCATGCCCACGCCCCCGGCACAGAGCGCCGTGCCAAGCATGGCCCAGAGCAGAGTGGGCCCACTCATCCCGGCCGGGGAGCCAACCAGAAAGCCCGCAAATGCCGACAGGGTGACGACGGACGAGATTTCGGGCTTGGCGAGCAGAACGTAGTCCCACAGCACGTCTCCCACCGGACGGGACGACGCCTGTGCATCGGCCGCGGGAGAGGCCGCCGAAACGGCCACGGGCGTGTCCGACGACCCGTCAGACGGGGAGTCCATGAGCAGAGGAACTTCGAGCGGGAAGAAAAAGAGAGCGCAGGAAGCAGGAGGCGGGAAGGCTAGGGCTCCACCGTAGCGAGTTCCGGCTTCGCTGCCTCGCGGCGGCGTTTTGGCGCCTCTGCGGGTGGGCGTCGCGAGGCGAAGAGGGCCATCACAACGGAGGCCCCAAGCAGCGCGGCGCCCACCACCAGATGGGCTACCGTTAGCACCACGTACGCCACTACGCCGCCCTGCCCCGCCGGCTCGTAGAGCGTAAGGAGGAGAGAGGCGAGGCCCAGGGCAAACTGCAGCCCCATCGCGCCTGTAAGCACCCAGGCGGTGTGCCGCAGCACCGGCACGTCCTCAAAGTGCTTCTCGACGAGCGTGAAGACCCCGAGCACGGCGCCTACCACCACAAAAGCCCCCGTGACGTGCAGGGCCGTGTACCCGCCCGACATCCCCGCACCCGGGTGCCGAAGCATGGCGCCCAGTACAATCTGCACGTACACGAGAAGAGCCGTGGCGTACGTCCACCGGCGGAGGCGATCCGCCGCCGCAGTGTTGGGCACCGTCCCGCGACGAGACCGCCACGTGTCGCTCACAAACAGCGTCATCGCCACCAGTGTCGCAAAAAAGAGCTGTGCCACCGACGCGTGAATCATTGCGAGGTTCAGCGAGACCCAGAGGACGCGCAGGCCCCCCAAGAGGCCCTGAAAAATCACGAGCGCGACTGCGCCAAGGGCCAGTTTCCGCATCCATGCCCGTGGGTCCTTCCACCACGTCCAGGCTCCCAGAACCACCGTCAGCATTCCCACGAGGCTAGCCACCAGGCGGTGTCCGTGCTCTGCCAGATAAGCTGGCACGTTCCACCAGCCCTCCACTGGGTTGAGCAGGTTGTACGAGCCGAGCGACGTGGGCCAGTCGGGGAAGGCCATCCCTGCCCCGATGCTCGTCACAACGGCTCCCCATGATAGCAGAACGACGGTGGCGAGCACCGTGGCCGCGGAAAACCGGCGGCGCCAGGTCCATTCGGACGGGGAAGAGGAGGGAGAAGCCATGGCGTAACGGACTCCGTAAAGTAGGAAAATCCTGAAGAGACTCTTTAAAAATATGTGCCCGTTTCTCGCACGGAAGGGGGCGGGGCCGGTTCCGTAAAGAGAGCGCAAACGGAACCATTGTCAAGGGTTTTCCTACCCCCAAGCGGTTGCCTCATTTTCACGGCTGTCCCTAGTTCGTCCCTCGCGCTCTTTGTTACAAGTTTCTTGCCCGACATGTCCGCCGACGACACGCTGATCGCATCCATCTCTGGCATCCGGGGCATTGTGGGACAGGGTCTCAGTCCGTCCGTCCTGGCCCGTTACGCCGGGGCCTTCGGCACGTGGTGCCACGAGCGTGCCGCTGCCGCTGGACGCCCGAGCCGCGTGGTGGTGGGGCGAGACGCGCGGCCCTCGGGGCCGGCCTGCGCGCAGGTCATCATCGGGACGCTGCGGGGCATGGGGTGCGATGTCGTGGACCTGGGCCTAGCCACAACCCCGACTGTGGAGATGGCGGTTCTCCGAGAGGAGGCGGCCGGCGGAATCGTGCTCAGCGCGTCCCACAATCCCAAAGAATGGAACGCCCTGAAGCTGCTCAATGAAAACGGCGAATTCTTGACGCCTGCGCAGGGCGAAACCGTTATCGAACGGGCCGACGCCGGCGATGCCGCGCCCGTGCGCTCCGAAGCGGTGGGCGGCTGCCGCGAGTACAATGCCCTCCCCGATCACATCGACGACATTTTGGCGCTCGGCCTCATCGACCCTGAGCACATTGCCGCGCAGAACCTGGAGGTGGTGGTCGACGGCATTAACTCCGTGGGTGGGGAGGCGCTGCCCCGGCTTCTGCACTGTCTCGGCGTGGCCGAAGAAAACGTCCACTGCCTTCACTGCGAGCCCACGGGCCACTTCGCGCACCCCGCCGAGCCGCGCCCCGATCACCTGACCGAACTCACCGAGGCGGTGCCTGCCCACGAGGCCGACCTGGGACTGGCCGTGGACCCGGACGCCGATCGCCTTGCGCTTGTGGACGAGCAGGGTCGCTTCGTGCTCGAGGAGCTCACGCAGGTCCTGGTGGCCGATTTCCTATGGCGGCACCGCGAAGGGCCTTTCGTCACCAACCTGTCCTCCTCCCGCGCCATCGACGACGTGGCCGCCGCTCACGACCAGCCCGTGTACCGCTCCGCGGTGGGCGAGATCAACGTGGTTGAGCGCATGAAGAACGTCGATGCTGTGCTTGGCGGCGAGGGCAACGGCGGGGTGATCCTGCCGGATCTTCACTACGGCCGAGACGCCCTCGTGGGCACGGCGCTTCTCCTGCAGCACCTGGCCGAGACGGGCCGTTCCCTGGGCGCCCTGCACGACGACCTGCCCCACTACGCCATGGCCAAAGAGAGCCTGCCGCTCCCCGAGGCGGCCCCGGAGCGCCTGCTGACGGCCCTGGCCGACCGGTACCCGGAAGGCGACTGCTCGACTCTCGACGGCCTTAAAATTGACTTTGCGTCGTCCTGGGTGCACATGCGCCCGTCCAACACCGAGCCCATTCTTCGCGTCTACACCGAGGCCGAAACCGAAGAGGAGGCCCAAGACTTGGCCGAACGGTTTTGCGAAGAGCTGAACGAGTTGAGCGAAGCGCTGGAGACGTAACAGCATTGGACTTTTTGCGCTGGTTGTCGCTGTCCGCGCTCTACGGGAAGGGGAGAGGCGGCATCGCGGGGCACATCTCAAACGGCTTCGATGTATGACCAGTCCATTGCCTACACTGCGCCCACATGCCGTGCCGCGGGGCACCTGCCCGGCGCGTAGCCGTTTGCCACCGCCTGCATCGTCCACAAGAGTCCGCCTCTCCATGTCCGCCGAAAGGTCTTCCGACTACGATCTATCGTGGTACCAGTCGCAGTGGAGCGCCTTGATGGAGGCGCTGTCCGTTTCCGATCCGGAAGCAGTGGTGGGAGAGGTGAAGCGTCTGCGCGAACGGGCAACGACGCTCGAAAACCAGCACGAGGCCCTGGCCGAGCTCAATGCGGATGATCCGGAGCGGGCGCTCCAGATGATCGAAAACATGGCGGATCAGTTGGAAGAGCTCTACGCAGAGCGGGAAGCCGCCGCCAGAGAGTCGTCCTCCCATTCGTAGCTCCCCGGCGGGGGCGCCTGCGCAACAGCGCAACAGGCAGGGGCGCCCGCTGGGGCTCTGCGTCGTGTACGCCCGCACAACTCCTGAGACAGCATGACCCCCGAGGCTCCGACCACGCGAGCGGGCGGCTCTACCCGGCCGCCGCCCACGGAGCAGCCCGAGATGGACGCGGCCGTGCGGGCGGCCGCCGAGCGGGCATCCACGGGCCCAGAGGCCTCGTCCCGCGAAGAGGCGTCGTCCTCCAATCCCTGGCATCCGTTGCTCTACGAGCGCCTCCGCGACGAAGGGCTCCCGGTGGTTGTGGACAAGGGCACGATCACGCCGGCGGGCTCGCTGTGGACCGGCGCCCGGCTGTGGACGCACGCCTTTCGGGAAGCGTCGTTGCAGGCGGGCGACCGGTTGGTGCTTGCGCTGCCGCCGTCCACCGCCTTCGTGCAGGTGCTCATTGCGGCGCTGTGGGAGGGGGTGACGGTGGCGATTGCTACACCCACGGAGGATGTGGGAGCGCTCTGCGACGAGTTGGAGGCCCGAGGCGCCGTGGGGCCACAGCCGGGGCCGCACACGTGGACGCCGGCGGGACAGACCGGCCCGCACCACAGCCCCGACACGCTCCGCACCCCTGCGGTGCCCCCGACGCCCCACGTGCGGTTTTTGCTGCGTACGTCCGGCACGACGCAGCTTGCGCGCTGGATTGCGCTGTCGGACCGCAATGTGCTGTCGGTGCTGGCGAGCCATCTTCCGCGGTTCACGCTCCGGCGCGCCCGCGTCCTGTCGGTGCTGCCCTGGTCGCACGCCTTTGGGCTGGTGCTGGAGCTCCTGCCTGCCCTGGTGGCGGGGGCGGAGATCATTCGGGACCCCGACGGCGGGCGCGACCCGGCGGCGCTCGTGCGACGGGCCGACACCTGGAGCGCTACGCACCTCTCGGCGGTGCCGCTCACCATTCAACGGCTGCTGGAGGTGGAGGGGGGCACGGCGCTCCTGCGTCGCCTCCACGGCGGCATCGTGGGGGGGGCGCCTGTGCCGGGGCCGCTCGCCGAGCAGCTCTCCGAGACGCGCCTCCGGGCCGGCTACGGGCAGACCGAAGCCGCGCCCGGCATCACGCTGGGCCCGCCGGGGCGCTGGGCCGCGCACTACCTGGGCCGCCCCCTCGGCTGCTCCGTCGACGTGGCGGAGGACGGCGAACTGCGCTTCCACGGCCCCAACGCCTACGTGGGCGTCTGGCGCCGCCACGAGGGCCTCGACCGCCGATCGCCCGACGGCCCGGTCCACACCGGCGATCTGGTGCGGCGCGACGGTGACGATCTCTACTTCGAAGGCCGGAAAGACACCACCTTTTCGCTCTCCAACGGCCGCCTCGTCCCGGCGGGCGCGCTGGAAGGACGGCTCAAACGCGCCCATCCGGCCCTCCACGACGCGCTCCTGTACACCCCCGATGGCACCAACGTCGCCCTCGCGCTCTGTGCTGCCTCCCCGGCCGCGAGGCCCTCAGAAGACGCCCTCCGCGACACGCTCGGCGCGCTAGGCACCCGGCTGGTGCGAACCACCGTCGTGCCGCCCGACGACTGGGCGCAGCGCCCGAAAGGCACTGTGGACCGGGCCGCCATGACGGACCGCCTCCGCACCGGAGCCCCGCCGCCCGGCCCGTCGCCCGACGCATCGTAACTACTCGCATGCCTTCTCTCCCCATTCCGCTGCTACCATGCCCACGCCCACCGAGCCCGGCCCCGGCCAAGAGTCGGTCTGGGACTACCCGCGTCCTCCCGCCCTTGAGTCGACCGACCGGCGCATCCGCGTCGTCTTCAACGACGTGACGATCGCCGACACGACCGAGGCGTTCCGCGTCCTCGAGACGAGCCACCCACCGGCTTACTACGTTCCGCCCGCGGATGTGGCCATGGAGCATCTGGAGCAGGAGTCCCGCACCACGATGTGTGAGTTTAAGGGCCGAGCCATCTACTACACCGTGACGGTGGGCGACCGCTCGTCGCGAAGTGCGGGGTGGGCGTACCCCGACCCCACGGACCGCTTCGCCGCCCTCGAAGACCACATCACGTTCTACGCCAGCAAGGTCGATGCCTGCTACGTGGACGACGAGCAGGCCCGTGCCCAGGAGGGCGACTTCTACGGCGGCTGGATTACCGACGACGTCGTGGGCCCGTTCAAGGGCGGGCCCGGCACGATGGGGTGGTAGTCCCGCTCAGCGTACCGGTCACACCTGAGAGAGAGCACGGTCGAGGTCGTCGCGCAGGTCGTCGAACGTTTCCACGCCCACGCTGAGGCGGATCAGCGAGTCGGTGAGGCCGATCTTGCGCCGCTCCTCGGCCGGGATGGAGGCGTGGGTCATGGAGGCCGGGTGCTCGATGAGGCTCTCCACGCCGCCCAGGCTTTCGGCGAGGGTGAAGACCTCCACGGCGTCCAGAATGGCGAGCGCCTTGTCCATGTCGTCGTCGGCCAGCTCGAACGAAATCATGCCGCCGTAGTCCGACATCTGCTTCTGCGCCAGGGCGTGGCCGGGATGGGAGGGGAGGCCCGGGTACCGAACGAGTCCCACCTTCTCGTGGGCGTTGAGCATCTGGGCGAGCCGTCGCGCACTGTCGCAGTGCTGCTCCATGCGCAGGTGCAGCGTCTTGGTGCCGCGCAGCGTCAGGAAGCAGTCCATGGGGCCGGGGGCCGCACCGGTGCTCTTGATTTGGAACCGCAGCTTCTCCGCCCACTCGTCCGAGTTGGTACACACGGCCCCGAGGATGAGATCGGAGTGGCCGCCCAGGTACTTCGTGGCGGAGTGGAGCACCATGTCGGCGCCGTGGTCGAGGGGCTGCTGGAGGTAGGGGGTGGCAAACGTGTTGTCCACTGCGACGGTCACGTTGTGGGCATGCCCCAACTCACTGAGTGCCTCCATGTCCACGACCCGCATGAGCGGGTTGGTGGGCGTCTCGATCCACAGGAGTTGCGTGGCGTCTGTTATCGCCTCGTCCACCGCGTCCAGGTCGCTCATGTCCACGAACGAGGTGTGGATGTTGAGCGGCTCGAAGACTTCCTCGAGGAGCCGGTAGGTGCCGCCGTACAGGTCGTCGGTGGCCACCACGTGATCCCCGGGGCGCAGGCTCTTGACGATGGCATCGATGCCGGCCACGCCGGAGCTGAACGCGATGCCGTGCTTTGCGCCTTCCAGGGAGGCCAGGTTCCCCTCCAGTGCCGTGCGGGTGGGGTTTGAGACGCGCGAGTACTCGTAGCCCTGGTGCTCGCCCGGCGCGGCCTGGGCGTAGGTGGAGCTCTGGTAGATGGGCGTCATCACCGCGCCGGTGGAGGGATCGGGCTGCTGGCCGGCGTGGACGGCGCGGGTGCCGAAGCCGGAGGGAACGTCGGCGGGTTCGTTCGACGAGGAGGCAGGCATGGGGGGAAACACGTGGCGGAAAGAAACAAAACGAGGCGCAGGAGGCGCCGCAGACGGACGCCTCCGTCCGGGAAGCTGAAAGCGGTTTCTGGGGGGAGAAGATCCTGAAGATAGGGGGCATATGTCGCGCCCCGAGCCTCCGGCGGTGGAGACTCGGGGCGCGGGCGCTGCAGTCCGTCGCGGTTCTACAGGAGAAAAAGCGCGGCCGTCAATTGTCGCCGCCGTTGCCCTGAGACGTCTGTCCGGCGCATTCCTTTACCCCTTGCGCCTTCTCCGTCTGCTCGGTCTGTACGTACGCCTGGAAGAGCGCCGAGCAGGCGTTCTGGCGGTAGCGGCCACTCGGGCCACTGAGCTGGCGAGCACGCTCCAGAGGCGGAATGGCCTGGCGGAAGAGCGAACGACGCTGGTCGTCGAGCTCTTTCACCTGTTTTCGCTCCGCCTCGGTTGGGTTGCGATCCTTCGCCATGAGAGAGTCGCGCATAGACACCAGGCTATCCTGCAGCGTCACGCCCTTGTTGAGGTAGGCCGCCCCGAGGTTGTACTGCTTCTTCGGGTCATCGGGGTCCAGTTCCACGGCCCTCTTCAACTGCTCGGCCGCCTCGTCGTAGCGGTCCGCGTTCAAGAGAAGCGATCCGTAGTTGTAGCGGTAGGTTGGGTCCTCCGGGTTCCGCTCAATCTGGCGCTCGTACGCCCGCATGGCCCGCTCGGTGTTGCCGGTCTGGTTGAAGGCGTTCAGGCGGTAGTTGCGAAGCTGGGCAAGCGGGGCCATCCCCGTCAGGTCCGCCGAGAGCGACACGGTGTCCGACATTGCAGCGGCCCGGCCCGAAGCCGCCTCCGTGCCCTGCTTGTAGAGCGTCACGCGCAACTGGCCCTGCGTTTGTCGCCGGCCGCCGTCGGTCTTGTAGAAAGAGCCGGAGACCGTGCCCTCGTCGGTCGAGAGCCGGACGCGACCGGGCGTCGTGCCGTCGATGCTGCGCGACGAGCCGCCCGCCTCCACGGTGCCGGCGTACTGCACGCCGCGGGTACCCGAGAACCGGAAGTGGGTGGGGCGATTCGAGAGGTCGTCGATGGCCTGCTCGGTCACCTCGATCGCCCTTTCGGGGGCTTCGTCCTGGAGGTACAGCTGCGAGAGGATGGTATAGGCGTCTTTCGTGGGGCGCTCCTCCTTCTCGATGTACCGCTCCAGGATCGGGATGACGTTGTTCATCGCCTCGGCCATGTTTTCCTCTTCCTCAAGCCGGGCGGCCCGAAGGCGCGCAAACGCCTCGTTGAGAACGGGACCCGTCGAGTCTGGCTGGATGGCCCCGGCGGCCCCGAAGAAGGCCGCTGCTCGTTCAAACTGCTCCTTCGACTGGGCGCGCTGAGCTGCATTGAAGGCATCGGCCCCCTTTTGATATTCCTGAATATAGGTCAACTCGCGCTGCTCCTGGACGGAGCTGCGCTGGCCCGGGTCAAACTCGATGGCCTTCTGCTCGGCCGCGCGGGCCCGCTCGAACAGCTCCTTGTACTGCTCGGGGGGCATCGTGCTGTCGGCCATCTGGCGTAGGATGCGGGCCTTCATCATATGGGCGTCCACGTTGGCCGAGTCCTGTGTGAGGGCCGAGTCTACATTCGCCAGGGCGCGGTCGTAATTCTGCTGCTCCATGGCGCTTTCGGCCGCACTCATATTTGGGTTGCCGGCCGAGCAGCCCGAGAGGGCGAAGAGCCCAAGGCTCCCCAATAGGAGTGCGAAGAGCGCTGACTGTCGCGTCGTCATGGTGAAAAGTCGTGAATCCGTGAGGGCGGCGAGAATGCGTCGTTGTGCAGGGCGTTGTACAGAGCCAGTTGGGCAGCGGCCCCCTGAGGCCGCTTTGAGCCGCTAAGCAGGGGACAATGCCTTTCTAGGATAGTAGGAATGCAGGGGGCATTCAATACGTTTCCGGGGGGGCATCCATGAACTTCCGATCCACCGCCCTGGCCTGCCGCGTTGTAACTGCTCGTCTGCTTTGCTTTCTTGGAGAAATAGAAATCCCCGAGGCCTGTCCCACGACGGGCCTGCCGGGAGCGCACTTTCCGCCGCGTTCCTCCACGTGGTCGCCCACCCGTTTCACACCTGCCTTATGGAAATGGAATCGACCGACGACTCGCTCATTACGCCGGGCCTCCGTACGCTTCTCGGCGAAATTGTCGACTACGCCGGGCTGTTCCCGCCGGCCGACCTTTCCCTTCCCCGTGCCCTCCGAGACTACGCGGAGTACCGGCACGACGAGGAAGCCTGGATGCTGTCCCGGTTTGTGCTTCCGGTGCGTCGCCTGCCCGACCTTTCCGCCCACCGAGACGTTCTGAAGCGAGGAGACCCGTACGCATTCTCCGTGCTGGGAACGGGCGGCGCCACGGCGGAGGCGTTTCTGGACGCGTTCGAGCGTGACCTGGACGTGATCGAAGCGTTCGAGAAGGCGCACAGCGGGCGCGCGCAGGTCGATGTCATGGAGGTTCCCCTTCCCGACGCCCTCGTGGGAGAAGCGCAGGCGGAGCAGGCCTCGTTTCTCGACGCGCTCAACCGACAACTCGTCCGCACGGGCACCGCAAAACTCGACTTGTTTCTGGAGGTGCCGCCCCGCCCCGACGCGGTGGAGGCCCTTCCGGCCCTCTGCGCCGCGGTGGCCGAGCACAACAGCCAGCAGGCCGTGCCCGCTCGTACCATCGCGGGCCTCAAGGTGCGCTGCGGGGGCGGCGAGCCCAGCGACGTGCCCGCCGTCGACGACCTCGCGGCGCTCATCGCGGCCTGTCGGGACGCCAGCATTCCGTTCAAGGCCACGGCGGGCCTTCACCATCCGGTGCGCCACTACGACGATGGGCTGGACACAGAAATGCACGGGTTTCTTAATGTCTTCGTCGCCGCGGTCCTGGCGGTAGAGCGCGGCCTCAGCCGTCCCGACGTGGCGGCCGTGCTTCGGGAGGAAAATCCCGATAACTTCCGGTTCCTCAAAGACGCTATCGCTTGGCGCGACCTGACCGCCTCGCTGGACGGAGTGCGCCACGTCCGAGACACCCTGGCGCGCTCGTTCGGCAGCTGCAGCTTCGAGGAGCCCATCGATCACCTTCGGGACCTCGAACTGCTCTGAGTCCCGCCGCTTCGCCGCACGGCACGTATGTTCGCTCTTGGGCGTGCGTGCTCCAGGGCCCGTCGCCGTCCGGTCCGCGCCGTTTCGCCATCGCACTTCCCCAATCTCAATCCCTCTTCTGCATGACCCACTCGACGACCGATCCTACTCTCTCGTCGTTCCTCGACGTTGATGCCCATCATCCGTTTCCGATTCAAAATCTTCCGTACGGCGTCTTCACGCCCCCGGACACGACAGTTCCGCGTGTGGGCGTGGCCATTGGCGACCACGTGCTCGACCTTGCCCTTCTCAATGAAGAGGGGCACTTCGACGCCCTCAGCCTGCACAGCGCCCGTCCCTTTGCGCAGCCCACTCTGAACGAGTTTATGGGGCTGGGGGCGGAGGCGTGGGCCGCCGTCCGGGAGCGGGTGCAGACGCTTCTTCGGGCCGATACGGAAGCGCTTCGCGACGACGCCTCGCTCCGCGAACGGGCCCTACACGCGCGCAGCGACGTTACGCTTCACTTGCCTGTCGACGTGGGCGACTACACGGACTTCTACTCGTCGAAGCAGCACGCCACCAACGTCGGCACGATGTTTCGGGGCGCGGAGAACGCCCTAAAGGACAACTGGGTGCACCTGCCGGTGGGCTACCATGGCCGGGCCAGTTCCGTCATCCTGAGCGGGCAGGATGTACGACGGCCCTGTGGACAGATGCGCCCGAACGACGACGAGCCGCCGGTGTTTGGGTCTTCAAACCTCCTCGATTTTGAGCTGGAAACCGGCTTTTTGGTCGGGGATGGCAACGAGCTGGGCACGCCCATCCCCATCGACGAGGCAGAGGAGCACATCTTTGGCATGGTGCTGGTCAACGACTGGAGCGCCCGCGACATCCAAGGGTGGGAGTACGATCCCCTTGGTCCCTTTCTGGGCAAGAGCTTCGCCACCACCCTCTCGCCGTGGGTGGTGCCCATGGCGGCCCTGGAGCCCTTCCGCACCGCCGGCCCTGTGCAGGAGCCGGAGCCGCTTGATTACCTGCAGGCCGAGGGCGACGCGGCGTACGACATTACCCTGGAGGTGGACCTGCAGACCCCGGCGATGTCGGATCCGTATACAATCTGTCGCAGCAACACCCGGCACCTCTACTGGTCGATGCGGCAACAGCTGGCCCACCACACCATCAACGGCTGCAACGTGCGACCGGGCGATCTGATGGCCTCCGGCACCATCAGTGGCCCCACGGAAGACAGCTACGGCAGCATGCTGGAGCTCTCCTGGCGTGGCGAACGGCCCCTGTCCCTCCCCGGCGATGAGACGCGCTCGTTCCTGGAAGACGGCGACCGGGTCCTCCTACGGGGGCACGCGCAAGGGGACGGGTACCGCGTGGGCTTCGGCACGGCCGAGGGCACGGTGCTCCCTGCTACGTGCACGTGAGCCGGAGGGGGACGAATTGGCAGGCGGCTGCGAATGTGTCAACGGACTTTGGCAGGGATCCGCGAACGGGATTGTCACAATTGCGCACCGCCGGGACGGGGCTGCCACCTCGTCTGAGGCGCCCGCCGAACTGGCAGAGAAATGAAAAAGGGAGCTGGGGTGGTACACGTGTTGCTTCTCTGAAAGAACGGAATAAGTGGCGGCGACGGGTCCACAGGATGCCGGTCGCCACCCTTCACGATCCCTCAGACACGAACCCCTCCCGATTATGACTCGCTTGACCCGCAGAAACCGAAACCTGAGCAGCCTCCAGAACGAAATTGACCGCGTCTTCGACCGCTTCTTTCCCTCCCGAGAGGAGGAGCGCGACGGCTCCCCCTCGCAGGCCGTGTGGCGCCCCCGCATGGACCTCCTCGAAACGGACGAAGCGTACCGCCTGCATCTCGACATGCCGGGAATGACCAAGGACGACCTGACCATTAGCTACCAGGACGATGAACTGGTCGTTAGCGGCGAGCGTGAGCGCCCGCAGGTCGGTGACGGCGAAGAGTTTGTGCGCGTGGAACGCTCCTTCGGGCAGTTCCGCCGTGCCTTCACCCTGCCCCGCACGGTCGACGCCGATAACATCAGCGCTACCTACGACAGCGGGGTCCTTACCCTCACCGTGCCGAAGGCCGAAGCGGTGAAGCCGCGCCAGATTGAGATTC
>CAZFJR010000005.1:23595-38696 GCA_964519235.1 uncultured Salinivenus sp.
CCCCAGACGCCTGCGCTCTCAAATCTGTAATACGTTTCACGTTTCCCGCACGCCTGCAAGAAACCTGCGGCGTTCCCCCTCACTTCCAGTCGTGGTTGCCACGCTTTTCACATCCACCTTCTACGACGATGCGACGCACCACCCTGATCGACGAAAATGGGCACATGGTGACGGTCCGCGCCCCTGAGGCCCAGCCGGCGAACGACCCCAAGGAGGACGCCCACCATGACTTTCTCACCGATCACTGGATGGACGTAGCGGCGGCCTCCTACCTCGGATTCAAGCGCCACGGCATCGGCGCCGTGGTGGTGACGCAGCGCGACCCCGCGGCCAGTCCCATCCACGAGAGCATCGGGACTCACAAGCTGCTGTACAGCCCCGACAGCGGCGGGTGGCTCACGTACCAGTCGGAGCGCCTCCCCACCGACTGGCTCGACACTCGCTTCCAGTCCTATGACCCCAACGAGTCGGCCGTAATCGTGATGGCCGACGACGACGGCTCGTTCCGAGTCTACGCCGTGGACGGCACGCCCGCCCCGCCGCGGAGCTACGAGTTGGTGCAGGCGCGGCAGAACTAGGCCAAAACTAGGTCCCTGTCGCTCTGCTTCGTCGGAGCGAGGGGCGCTTGGTTTGGTCGTCGCATTGCGCGATGTGCACTGTAGAATGCGTTCCCTTCTTGAAGACTCAAGCCCCCTCACGCACGTCTCGCGCATCACTCCGTACGCATCACACCGTTCCGCCCCTTTCTGATCGCCCGCCACCCGGCCCGAACCCCCACTCCTAGCACGACCGGAAAAACCGCCGCGTGCAGGTCCTGCGGCCACGCCATCCACCCCGCCGCGACGACCAGAGCACCCACCGCGGTGGCAGCGAAGTACGTGCGGAGTCCCGTCGCCGACGGCCGCCACAGCAGCACCGCCGCCGCCACCAGGTGCGTGGGCCACGCCCAGAGCAGGTTCCAGTTGTGCTCGGTCACGGCGTACGTAGCCACGAACCAGAGAAAACAGGCGAGCCCCCCTGTAAGGCCCACCCCGGCCAGCAGTAGTGCGTCGCCATAGGGGCCGGGGCGGCGCCCCGTTGTGGCCTGCCAGCCGGTCCAGCCCAGCGCGAGCACGAGAAACGCCCACCCGGCCGCCCACGGCCAGGGGAAGGCCGACGGGGTGGCCTCGTAGCCCTCGATCCAGCGCACCGTGTCGGTCTCCGCCACGAGGGCACGGGTCGTGTCGGGCGTCTGCAGGGTGGCATTCTCAAAGGCCCGAAACAGATAATCCGGCAGAAAATGCGCCTCGCGCGGTGTGGGGCGGCGGTCGGACGGCGTGCCCAGCGCCAGGTCGAAGCTCAGGTCCACGAACGGCAGATTGGCCGCGTAGGGGTCCAGCAGGTGCCGAAACGTTTCCTGTGGGTGCGGGCGGGGGGAAAACTGTACCGCCGGGCCCAGCGCACGCTCCAGCACGTCTCGCACGCGGGTGGAGCAGTTGTCGAAGAAAAAAACGTACTGGTAATAACGATTCTCGGGCCGGGCATTGCGTTCGAGGGCGCGAAACAGCTGCGTCCGCTGTGCGCGGGTGAGGGCGAGCGTCTGCTCCAGAACGGGCCGTCGTTGTCGCTGGTAGGCCCGCAGCGCCGCGTCGTAGGGCACCACGCTCAGAAAGTACCGCAGGTGGCCGTATGCAAACTTGGGAATGAACAGTGGGTCGCTAAAATCGAAGGTGCCGTAGTTGTAGAGGCGATCGACGCCGAGGACCGGGTCGTGCACCCGGAGGGCGCTGTGGCCGAACATCGAGTACACCGGCTCGCCCGGCAGAATGGTGACCATCGACACCTCCGACTCCGCCGACAACTGCGAGGGCTGGGCCGGACTCGGCGCTGCGCTGCCCCCCAGGACCAGCGCGAGAAGAAGGGCAAAGAGGGGACGAGAGGGGACAGCGGAGATCATTCGGGGCCGGCGTGAAGCATAGAGCAAATCACACTCGCCTCGAACGTTCGGCCCCCGGGCGGGTTCAACGCACGGTCATTTTTCCGCGAACCAATTCCGCCGCCGCCGTGGGCCGAGCCGACCGTTCTGCGTTTGTCCTCGAACACCTTCGGGAGCGCATCGACCGCCCGACGACCGAACTCGAATACGAGACGCCGTACCAGCTCCTCGTCGCCGTCATCCTGTCGGCCCAGTGCACCGACGCGCGCGTCAACACCGCGACGCCCGATCTCTTCGCGGCGTACCCCACGGTGCAGGACCTGGCCCAGGCCTCCCCCGACGACATCTACCCGTACATCCAGTCCATTACCTTCCCCAACAACAAGGCCGGCTACCTCGCCAAGATGGCGCGGCAGGTGGTGGACACGTTCGGTGGCCGCATTCCCGACACCATCGAGGATTTAGAGACGCTGACGGGGGTGGGGCGCAAGACGGCCCGCGTGGTGGCCCAGGTGGCGCACGACGCCGATGCGCTTCCGGTGGACACCCACGTCTTCCGCGTGTCCAACCGCATCGGGCTCGTCAAGGAAACCGCGACGACCCCCAAGAAGGTGGAGCGGCAGCTCACGCGCGTCATCCCGAAAGAAGACTGGGGCGAGGCCCACCACCTCCTCATCCTGCACGGGCGCTACACGTGCACGGCTCGCTCCCCGGACTGCCACGACTGCCCATTGACCGAGGCCTGCAAGCACTACGATCGCCTCCAGACGCGCCCCGACCCAGTCGATGGCCTCGACACCACGGCGGGCAGGTTCTACTGCAGCACCAGCGATCACTATTTCGACGATCCCGATACCCACGTCGACCGCCACGATCTCGAACAAATCGCCTGTCCCCACTGCGGCTCCATGCAGGTCCTGCGCACCACCACCGGCGAGCCGACCAAGCAGGTCAAAGACTACCGGGTGAACGGGTGAGGGCGAGATGGCGGACAGAAGAACGAGCGGTCCCCTTTTCAACGGCCCCCTCTTCAAGTCGTCTCGGCAGGGCGGCTCTACAACACTTCCACATCCCTGTATTTTTCCACAAGTTCTCCCCTTCCGACAATGGACGCCTCCAAACGCCATCTTCTCCTTATTCTTGACGGCTGGGGCCTGGCCGAAGACCCCTCGGTGAGCGCCGTCGATGCGGCCGACACGCCGTTTGTGGATCGCCTGTACGACGAGCATCCGCACGCCACCCTCAAAGCGTCGGGGTTGGAGGTGGGCCTGCCGGAGGGGCAAATGGGCAACTCGGAGGTCGGGCACATGAACCTGGGGGCGGGGCGCATCGTGCATCAAGAAATCCTCCGCATCTCGAATGCGATTGAGGACGGCTCCTTCTTCGACAATGACGCGCTGGTTGGCGCCGCCCGGCACGCGAAGGCGAACGGCCAGAAGCTGCACCTGATGGGCTGCTTCTCCGACGGCGGCGTGCACAGCCACCTGGAGCACCTTTACGGCCTCCTGGAGCTGGCGCGGCGCGAGGGCCTCGAGCCCGCCCAAGTAAACGTGCACGCCTTTACCGACGGGCGCGACACCGATCCGCACGGCGGCGTGGACTACATGCGGCAGTTTCAGGAGCGGGCCGACGAGATTGGCGTGGGGCGGCTCGTTTCCGTTGTGGGACGCTACTACGCCATGGACCGCGACGAACGCTGGGCCCGCACCGAGCGTGCCTACCGGCTGCTGACGGAGGGCGAGGGAGCGGTGTTTGACGACCCGGTCGCGGCCCTGGAGGCCAGTTACGAGGACGAGGTGACCGACGAATTCGTGGAGCCGTGCCGGATTCGAGTCGACCACGAGAACGCGTTTGGCAACCACGGCACCCGCGTCGAGGACGGCGACGCGGTGATCTACTACAACTTCCGCTCCGACCGGGCGCGACAGCTGACGCGCGCCTTCACGGTGGACGGCTTCGAGGGCTTCGGGCGGGACCGCCTCGCCGATCTCGAGTTCGTAACGATGTCGCCCTACGACGATGCGTTCGACGTGCCGATTGCGTTCGACAAGCTGAACCTGGAAGGGACGCTCGGGGAGGTCATCAGCGAGCGGGGCGGGCGGCAACTGCGGGCCGCCGAGACGGAGAAATACGCCCACGTGACCTACTTCTTCAGCGGCGGACGGGAGGAGCCGTTCGAGCACGAAGAGCGCATCCTGGTGTCCTCCCCCGAGGTGGCCACCTACGATCTCCAACCCGAAATGAGCGCCCCCGAGCTCGCCGGCCGGGTTAGCGAGGCGCTTCGGGACCACGACTACGCCCTCGCTGTGCTCAACTTCGCGAACCCCGACATGGTGGGCCACACCGGGGACTTTGAGGCCGCGGTAGACGCCTGCGAGGCCGTCGACCGGTGCACGCAGCAGGTGGTAGAAACCGCCCGTGAGCGCGGCTACTCCGTCAGCATCATCGCCGACCACGGCAACGCCGACAAGATGAAAACCCCCGACGGATCCCCCCACACGGCCCACACCACCGCCCTCGTCCCGCACATCATCCTAAAGGACGACTTCGACGGACCGGTGCAGGACGGCAAGCTGGGCGACGTGGCCCCTACCATCCTCGCCCTCCTCAACGAAGAGGTTCCCGACTCGATGGACGGTACCGTCCTCGTCCCCCCCGAACAGGTTGCGGCTTCGTAGTCCCCCGGCATCGGAAAATTTTCCCGTTCACTCAATCGTCGGCGTAAAAGGAAGGCGCGTCTGGATCGCCCCCTCCGAGCCGATCATGCGGTCGAGCAGTCGCCGCTTTTGCCAGAGGGTTTCGTCCACCGTGCCCATCGTGGCCGATCGCCATGCCCGCCGGGCCTGCGCCGCAAACTGCTGGCCGAAGCGCTGCAGAAACGTCTTGGGGCGGGGAAGGATGCGGGTGCGATACGGCCCCTCGCCCAGCCCCGCCGCCTGCCCCGCCATCGCCACCGCGTCCGCCAGCGTGCCGGTGGTGTCCACCAGCCCCGCTTCCATCGCATCGCGCCCGGACCACACGCGGCCCTGGGCCACCGAGTCGACCTGCGCCACCGACAGGCCCCGCGCATCGGCTACGCGCCGCAAGAAGGTCTGGTACGTCTGGTCGATGGAACGGGCAAGGATGCCTCGCTCCCCCTCCGTGAGGGCCTTGGTGGGCGAGTACAGATCGGCGTACGGACTGGTTTGCACGCGGTCGAACGTGACCCCCAGCTTGTTCTCGAAAAATTCCTGGGCGTTAACGAGAAGCCCGAACACCCCGATGGAACCGGTCGTGGTCGTGGGGTCGGCGACGATGGAGTCGGCCCCCGCGGCGAGGTAGTACCCGCCCGAGGCGGCCACGTCGCCCATCGATACGATGACGGGCTTCTCCGACGAGGTGCGCTTCACAGCACGCCACATGGCCTCGGATGCCGCGGCGCTACCGCCTGGGGAGTTCACCCGCACCACCACCGCTTTCGTCGACGGGCTTGTGCGCGCCGTCTCCAGGGCCTTCGTCAGATCGGTCGACCCGAGGGCCTGCCCCCCGCCAAAGGGCACCTGGTCGTCCGTGGACCCCGTCACGATGTTGCCTTCCGCGTAGACGATGTCCACCTGCCCCGTCCCGGTGAACGACTGGCCGGCCGACGCAGCCGAAACCCGCTGGTAGGAATCGATAGAAATCGTCGTCAGGTCGTCCGTCATTCCGTTTCCGGCCATCGAGCGCAAACGGTCGCGCACCTGGTCCTCGTAGCGCAGCCCATCGATAAGGCCTTCGTCGACTGCCGTTTTCGCTGTGAGAAACGCCTCCTCGTCTGCCAATTCGTTGAGCGCCTCCGCCGGCAGCCCCCGTGCGTCCGCAACAGTCGTCATAAACCGGTCGTTCACCGTTTCTAAAAGGGCCGATAGCTGCTGGCGGTTCGGGTCCGACAGGTCTTTGCGGATAAACGGCTCCCCGGCGCTTTTGTACTTGCCCGCCCGGATCAGCTGCGGCTCCACGTCGAGGCGCTCGAAGGTGCCGTCGAAAAAGCTGAGGATGGTGGCGAAGCCGTTGTACTCGAACGGCGACTGCGGGGCGGTGAAGACGCTGTCGGCCGCGCTGGCCACGAAATACCCCTTTTCCGACATCCCGAACTCGTCGCTGGAGGCAATGACCGGCACGCCGCTTCGCCGCGTTTTCAGCACGGACTGCCGCACCTCTTCGAGGGTGGCCCAGCCGGCCGAAAGGCCCTGCAGCCTCAGCCACACGGCCTGGATGCGCGAGTCGGAGCGTGCCTTGCGGAGCGAGGCCTGCAGGTCGCGCAGGTCGTAGGCCGGCCCGCCCCCAAATGCCCGCTGGAAGGGATCGTCGGTCACGCGCTCGGGAACGTCGCCCTGCAGCGGCACGGTGAGCACCGAGCCGGACTGTACGGTGGGCGCCTGTCCGGCCGAGAGCGACAGGGCGAAGAAAAAGAACACGAAGAAGAAGACGACGAGCCCAAACGCCAGTAGCGTTCCGATCACGCTGGCGGCCAGGGTAGAGAGAAAGCGCATGGGGAAGGGAGACAGGTCGGGAGGGTATACAAATGGCGGGGGCCGGAGGCGTCGCCGCTGCATATGTATCCCGGAAGGGGGGGCACCGTTTCGTTCCTCTTGGAACGCGCAGCACGTCTCCGGCAACCCGGTGAGCGGGCTGTTCGGGAGGCACGCGTTTCCCCGGCACCGACCGCTTCTCGTCCGCGACGGCATTCGCGCAACGCCGTACGGGGGAGCGGAAGAGGGTGGGCCCCGAGGGAAACTCAAAACCAGGCACCAAGTACACAAACTGGCTATCGTCTGACAACTCCCCTACGGACTTTCCCCTCTTCGCCCTTCGCGGCGCCCACCGAGCACGCCCGTCGGGGAGAGCAGGCAGGCCACGTGACCGGACACCTGCGTGTGCATCATCCTCAGAGTACCGTGAGCCCCGTAGAACACACCGACAACCGCCCCTCGCTCAGCGACCGAGAACGCAACATCCTCCGCCTGGTCGTGGAGAAATTCGTCGACACGGCCGGGCCCGTAGGGTCCCGTTCACTGGCCAAAGAGAGCGCTGTGGATCTCAGTGCGGCGTCCATCCGCAATACTATGGCGGACCTGGAGGACATGGGCTACCTCGACCATCCCTACACCTCGGCCGGGCGCATCCCGACCAAGCTCGGCTACCGCACGTTCGTAGATGAGCTGATGGACACGCCCGAACTGTCGGAGGTAGAGCGAGAAGTGCTCAAGGTGAAGCTTGCCCGCATGGTGGGGGACACGGACGAACTGCTGAGTGAGAGCACGCGCCTGCTGAGCAAGCTCACGAATCTGCTTGGCATTGCCCTCTCGCCGCGCCTCTCCACTGCGGTGTTGGAGCGGCTCGACGTGGTTCCGCTCTCCAGTGCGCGCACCATGTTCGTCTTGAGCCTGAAGGGCGGGCTTGTGAAAACGGTCGTCCGGCGGTTTGAGCCCGATCTGCAGCGGGCCAAGATCGATCGGATCGTGTCGCTGCTTAACGAGCGCATTGCGGGGCTCACCCTCCGCGAGATCCGCGATACCTACAGCGAACGCCTCGAAGACCTGCCCGACGAGACAGGGCTGGTGCAGCTTGTGTTGGACGAGGCGTCCCTCCTGTTCAGCGAGCCAGATGAAGGTCGCCTGCAGTTCGACGGGACGCAGAACATTCTCACCCAGCCCGAATTCCAGGAGCCGGACGACGTGCGCCAGCTCATCGAGACCATTGAGGATGAGAACCGTGTTGTGCAGGTGCTCGAAAACCTGTTCGAGGCCAATCCCGACGCAGTGGGACAGGCCGTCGTGCGCATTGGCAGCGAGGCCGAAGAGGACGAAATGGGCAATTACTCCATCGTGCTCTCCCCCTACCAGCTCGGCGACACCGTCGGCTCGCTGGGCGTTATCGGTCCGAAGCGAATGGATTACGGCCGCGCCGTCGCCCTCGTCGAAAACATGGCAACGGTCCTGAACCGGCCATCGGAAGACGACGGGGTTGAAAACGCCCCCGAGTCCTCCTGACTGGCGCGACGCCGCACACGGTGGCATGGAGGTATGTCCACGCGCAAGAGCCCACGGGCGGAAGATGTCCTCACCGAGCCTTTTTGAGGGGAACGTCCCACTGTCCGAATCGGAGGGCTGTTCTGCTGTATAATCCACACGCGGGCCCAGGGAGCCTCGCGCTCAGGTCGCTGGCTTGGGCCGGCGACCATTCGTGTCTGCCGCCGTCTTTTCCATTTCCATTTTTCCCGTGAGCACAGATCAGACCAACGGCCGCCCGATGACCGACGAACCCACACGAGACGCCAACGACCCCCACGCAGAAACCGCCGAGCCTGCCGCCGCGGAGCCGTCCGCCGACGCGAAGGCCGCCGATGAAGAGGGACAAGACCGCTCTGAAGAGGTGGAGCGTCTCCGAGAAGAGATGGAGACCCTGAAAGAAGAGCGCGACGAACTCAACGACCGTCTGCTCCGCAAGGCGGCGGAGCTCGACAATTACCGGCGCCGCATGGACCGCGAGAAAAAGCGCCGGCGTGAAGCGGGCAAGGTGACTGTTCTCGAAGCGATGCTCGAAGTGCTGGACGATTTCGAGCGTTCTCTCGACGCGGCCCGCGACCTCGACGACGCCGACGACCCCGAGGCGGCCTACGAGTCCCTGAAGGGAGGAGTCGAGATGGTCTTCCAGAAATTTCAGGATCAGCTCGAGTCCTTAGGGGTGGAGCCCATTGAGGCCGAGGGGAAGCCGTTCGACGAACAGCTGCACGAAGCGATGATGCGGCAGCCGTCGGCCGAAGCCGAGCCGGGCACGGTCCTGGAAGAGGTGCAGAAGGGATACACCATGGGCGACCGCGTCATTCGTCACAGCCGCGTTGTCGTGGCCGCTGAGCCGTCTGACGATTCCACCAACTAGCTGCGCTCCCGCCACGCTCTCCTTCCGGACCGTCGCACGGCAGCCCCACTGCTGCCTCGCGTGGTGCCGAGAAGGGGCTTGGCGACGTGTTTTTCTGCAACGAACCCGCACTGCACATGCCGCGCGACTACTACGACGTTCTTGGGGTGGACGAAGACGCCTCGGAAAAAAAGATCAAGAAGGCGTACCGGAAAAAGGCGATGGAGTACCATCCGGACCGCAACCCGGACGATCCGGAGGCCGAAAAGAAATTTAAGGAGGCCTCGGAGGCGTACGAAGTGCTGTCCGATTCCGAAAAGCGACAGCGGTACGACCAGTTTGGCCACGCTGGGCTTGGAGATGACGGGGGCGGAGGCGGCCGAGGCCGGGGCGCCCGCGGGTTTCGAGATGTGGAGGACATCTTCGATGCCTTCAACGAGATCTTTGGCGGTGCCCGTGGGGGCGGGCGTGGGCGACGACGATCGGACCGTGGCCGTGGCCGGCCCGGCAGCGATCTGCGAGTGTCGCTCCCACTGACGCTCGAAGAGATTGCCGAGGGCACGGAGAAAAACCTGAAACTCCAGAAGTACCTGGAATGCGAGTCGTGCGACGGCACCGGGGCAGAGGGCGGCATGGGCGGGCAAAACTTCTCCATGTGCCCCAAGTGCGATGGCACCGGGGAAATTCGCCAGGTGTCCCGGTCGGTGTTCGGCCAGATGGTAAACGTGCAGCCCTGTCCCCGCTGCGAGGGAGAGGGGCGCATCATCGAAAACCTGTGTGACGAATGCGGAGGAGAGGGCCGCGTGCAGGGTGAAGAGAGCATCTCCATCAACGTGCCCCCGGGAGTGATGGAGGGCAACTACCTCACGCTCGCCGAGGCCGGCAATGCGGGCCTTCGTGGTGGACCCGCCGGCGACCTGCGCATCGAGATTGAGGAAAAGCCCCACGAACACTTCGAGCGAGACGGGCTCGACATCTATCACGACCTCCACCTGTCCTTTCCCGAAGCGGCCCTCGGCACCGAGGTGGACGTCCCCACGCTGGACGGACAAGCGCGTCTGGAGGTGGACCCAGGCGTGCAGGCTGGCAAGATTCTTCGCATGCGCGGCCGTGGCCTGCCCGACCTTGAGGGCAGTGGGCAGGGCGACCAAATGATCCGTGTACACGTGTGGACGCCTCAGGAGCTTACGTCCGAGGAGCGCGACCTGCTCGAAGAGCTGCAGGATCACGACCACTTCCAGCCCGAGCCCAGCGACCAGAAGACCAAGAAGTCGTTCTTCCGCCGCGTCTCCGACGTTTTTTCGTAACGGACACCATTTCGTAACAGACTGCTGCGAACCGAACGGCTGGCCGCCCGCTCCATTTAACGCGGTTGTCGTAGGGCCTTTCCCATCGCAGCGCCGCTGGGGCATGCCCTCAACTCGTTCTCGACTGCACGCATTGAGGCCGTTGCTCCATGGCTGAGGACCCGAGCACGTTTCGCGCTACGATGCGGCGGGTGCCATCGCCCGTCGTCGTCATCACTGCTCAAGGCCCCGAAGAGGCCCGCGGCATCACGATCGGCTCCTTTGCGAGCGTCGCGCTCGACCCCCCGCTCGTGAGTTTCAACGTTGACCGCGAGGCCCGCATGTTCGACGTGATGGAGGCGTGCCAGCGGTTCGCCGTACACGTGCTGGGGGAAGACCAGGCCCACCTGGCCAAGCAGTTCGCCGTGCCCGACCTCACCGGTCCGGAGCAGTTTGAGGCCGTGCCCCACACCCGCGATCCCGACGGCACTCCCATTTTGGAGGGCGGATCGGCTGTGCTGCGGTGCCGGCCTCACAACTCCATCCCGGCGGGCGACCATGAACTGTACGTGGGCCTCGTGGAAGACGCGGAACAGCGCCCGGACCGCGGCGCGGTCCTTTACCACAAGGGCAGCTACCGGGGCGTGGGCAACGAGCTGCGGTCTACTCGGTTGGCGCCTGTAAACCGCGCATCGAGCGACTCGTCCTGAGCCCCCACCCCGAAAAATGCGAAGTCGTACCGGGTCGGGTCCGAGGGGCAGAAGTGGCGGCAGATGGCCGTGAGGCGCCGGACCGCCTTCCAGTCGTTGGTCTTGCGCTCCAGTAGCCCCAGCGCCCGCGCCTGTCGCCCCACGTGCACGTCCACTGGGAGCATGAGATCTGAAGGCTCCAGTATGGACCATAGGTTGAGATCCACGGGGCCGGGGCGCACCATCCAGCGCAGGTACATGTTGAGCCGCTTGCAGGCACTGCCCGCCTCTGGCCGCGCCAGGTGCTTGCGCAGGCGCTGAGGCGTCTCGTCGTGAATTGTGAGAAGCGTCGTGCTGACCCCCTGCAGCAGGGCCGCCACGGGCGAGGCGTCTGTTGCATCTGACGGAGCGGGGCGGTGCGCGGCAAACAGCCCCTCCATTGTTTCGTGGCGCTCCAGGGCGGCGCTCAGGTTGGCGGTCAGCCAGCGCGCATCGATGGGCTGGAAGGTGCGGTGCACGAACCCGTCGAGTGCGCCGGCGTCCTGCTCCGGGTCGAACGTCCGGACAAACCGGTACGGGGCGTAGTCCATGCGTTCGCAGAGCGCTTCGAGCTTCCGCAGCATCACGTCCCGGCGTCCCCAGGCCAAAAGAGCAGCGTAAAACCCGATGACGGCCTGGTCGCGGGGAGCATCGAACGCATGAGGGATAGAGATGGGATCGTCGTCGATAAAGCGCGGCTGCTCGTGCCGGTCGACCAGTGCGTTGAGGTACTCGCGGAGGGCATCGAGAGAGGCCACAGGCGTGCAGGAGGGGCCGTGTCAAAAAATGACGCCGTATCCCGACGGAAAGCTGCGGGGGACGTTCCGACGGGGCAAGCCCCGCCCGTGCAGGGAGTCCCGGCGGGGGCACCCGGACGCGCCCGGATGAAAGGCGCACGGACCCCCGCACAAGCACGGACCCCCGCACGAGAACGCCCGGAGAGGTCAGGCAGACGGCCCCGTATTGGTGCGCCTTCGCAGCCGGCCGGCGGCGTAGGCCGCCCCTGCTGCCGCGAGCCACCCCAGTCCACCGTCAACCGGTACCTGCGTAGGGGCACTGGGCGGGCCGGGGGCACCGCTCGAAGCCTGCTGGGACGAGGCGGAAGCGGCGGACGCCCCAGCGCTGTTCTTCGGGGACGAGGACGACGTCGACGCCTCACGCGACCGGTCGAGGCGGGCAATTGCGCCGCTCAGGGCCTGTGCCTGGCGGCCCAGCCGTTGAACCTCCGCTCGTCCAGACGCGTCCTCCAGAACAGGCGACCCGGACGGAATGCTCACGCGTCCCTCCGTCGCGCCCGGCGACGGTGCCGGAGGCGCAGGGTTCCCGCTCGTCCCGCCCGGTGTCCCGAGGCTGCTCTTCGGGCGGGCAAGAACGGGGCCTGATTCAGCAGGACCGGCAACGCTGAGGTCCGGCTCGGGAATGGACCGCATGAGCGGGGCCGACGGCACGCCCGCACTGGGGGGAGGCTGTTGGGAGAGGGTGGGGCCCTGGACGCCTGGCTGGTGCGGCATAGGGGCACGGCGCTGAGGCGCCTCTGAGCCCGCAGGACCGGGTCGAGAAGCACGCACCGAAGTCTCCGACACAGACGGGGGGCCAGCTGGGCCGAATGACAGAAGCACGTACGCGCCCCCGGCACATAGGAGCACCCCGCCGAACAAGATCCCTGCGGCGAGAAAAAGGCTTCGGTCCGGGCCGTACGGAGAGGGAAGTTGCATGGGGGGAGCCGTTCAGGAAAAAGAAAGCAGCAAGTTGAAGCCGTCGTCCGTAGCGTAGGGCTACGCTGTCTCGTCGTCCGAGCCGTGTTCCTTGCGCAGTCGATTGGCGGCGTACGCGGCGCCCGCGGCCGCGAGCCATCCAAGGCCTCCGTCGACGGGCACCTGTGGCGGGGGGGCGGGCGTGTTGGGAGGAGCGCCCGACGACGGAGAAGGGGAGGAGCCGGCTGTCGTTGAAGAACCGGACGAACGGTCCGACTGCGAGGGGGACTGGGACCGGCCGGCCGAACGAGCCCGATTCAGCTGGGCGATTTCGCCGCTTAGGGCACGGGCCTGGCGTCCCAACTCGGCCACCTCCGAGCGCCACGATCCGTGTCCGCCCGACGGTCTCGTCCCAAGGTCCGCGGTCAGAGACGGTGCGTCTGCCAGCGAGGGTGCCTCCCCGTCGACGGAGCGGGGTCCCTCCGAAGGTCCTGAGAGGGCTGTCCCGTTGGGGGCCGTGGGCTCGTGGGATGAGCCGAGGGCGCCGTAGCGGAGGTCCGGTCGAAACTCGGGCGGCTGGGCAGGTGGAGGATCGGAAGCGCCTGGTGCGTTCCAAAGCGGAACGGGAGGGGGCGGGGGCAGCCGCAGACTGGGTCGGCGTCCTAGAAGACGGCCGGAGGACAGAGGAGGCTCTGCCGGCCGCATCGTTTCGACACGGGCCCGCTCCTGCGCGTTTGCCTCGGCCAGGCGGGCTCGGTGCCACTCCGCCACTGTGCCCGCGGTCGAATTCAGAAGGTACAGAACGGCTCCGGCGAAGAGGCCCCCGCCCAGGAGAATTGCGATCGCGAGAAGCAGGCTACGATCGGGGCCGTACGCAGAGGGACGAGGCATGGGCCAAAGGGGCTGTGTTCGGGCGATGATCAAACGGGACCGGTCCGCCGGAGAAAGACGCCGGGCGGACGGCAGAGAGGGGCGCAGGTCATGCGTTGGCAGGAGACGACGGCGTGTCCCCGGGCGAAGAGCGCCTCTGCAGCCGGCGCGCGGCGTAGGCGGCGCCCGCGGCCGCAAGCCATCCGAGGCCCCCGTCAACCGGAACCTGCGTGGGAGCGCTGGGCAGACTGGGAGATTGGGAACTGCCGGAGTGAGACTGGGGACGGGGAGCGCCCGACGTGGGGGGCGGCGACGGAGGCGCCGTGGGGCGAAACGCTTCGGGAAGGGTCGCACCCGGGATCCGGGGTGACGGGCGACCGGGCGAGTGCGGAGAGGGGCCTACGGCACCGCCCGAGGCGGAGGGCACTACTGAGGGAGGGCCGTGGGGACCGTGCTGAGCCCGAATCTCCCCCAGGGCGCCGGCCAGAACGAGGGTGCCTACAGCCGCCAAAGCGACCGAGAGCATGCGCGGTTTAACAGAGAAAAGCACTGCGGGCGTGGTTCCAGGCATGGGCACGCGGGGGCTGGGAGAGAGGCCAGGGCGGCTCGGGGCGACGCTCGTCCGGCTCGGCTAGCGGACGACGGTGACGCGGCGCGTCTCCTGAAACCGCTCGCCGTTGGCCCGCAGGAGATAGAGCCCGCTGGAGAGGGCATCGGCGTCGATCCGGAGGGTGTGGGCACGGTTGGGGGCAAGCGGGCCCTCGTGCACCGTGCGCACCCGTCGTCCCAAGATGTCGTAAAGGGCCACCGTGACGGATTGCTCTGCGCGCACGCGGAGCGTGGCCGTCGCACGGGTCTGCACCGGGTTCGGGGCTACCGCCATCGTGGCCGCCTCGGCGAGGCGCAGGCGCACCGAGATGGTGTCGCTGCGGGTTTCGGAGCCGTCCAGGTCCACCTGCCGCAGGCGAAAGATGTGGCGCCCGGGACGCAGAGAACGCGTGCGGTACCGGTAGCGCTGGGGCTGGGTGGTGGTGCCGTGGCCCTCCACGAAGCCCATTGACGCGAATCCGTCGCTCTCCGGCCCGCGGCGTTCGACGTGGAAGCCCGCGTTGTTTGTCTCGCTGGCGGTGGCCCACGTGAGCTGCGCGGCCGACCCAGAGGCGGTGGCCTCGAACGAGGCGAGCTCCACCGGAATGGGCGTGGGCTGCACGGTGAGCACGAAGCGCGCGCTGTCCGACTGCGCCTTTGCACGAAGCGGGGTGGGCAGCGCCAGGGGCGAGCGCGGGGCCGGTGCCGACTGGGCCTTGGAGGTGGAGAGGGAAAAGCTATACGACGAATTTGTGCGGAGATTGACGGTGGAATCCGCTGCACTGTCGTACAGCGCCAGCCCCCAGGCATCCGGCACGTTGCGGAACGTGGGCCAACTCAGCCGGACGGTGTCTACCGAATCGGCCGCCTGCATCTGGAGCGACACTGGCAACTCGAGGCCGCCGGAAGGAAGGCCCTGCGGAATGGACATCACCGACTGCAGGCGCACATCGCTGCCCGAAGAGTCGCGAAAGGCTGCCGTCAAGTAGCGCCCCGAGAGCGGGGTGAGCTTCGAGGCGTCGTGCACGTCCCAGCCAGTCGTGGCACCCTCCGGTGCGTGGAGCGTGAGCGCCTCGTCGCGAGTGACGACTGATTCCTCCCCGTCCCGACCGACGAGCTGGAATTCGATGCGTGGGGGCGC
>CAZFJR010000005.1:38796-45591 GCA_964519235.1 uncultured Salinivenus sp.
CGACTGATTCCTCCCCGTCCCGACCGACGAGCTGGAATTCGATGCGTGGGGGCGCGCCCTCGATGCTCTTCAGCGAAATCGGGTCGGCGACGCGATCCTCAGGGTTAAAGGCGAGCTGACCGCTCCCGGAGCCGCGCTCGACGAAGAAGCCCTGGTAGGGACCGATGAAATCGTCGGCCGTGTAAGGCGTCGTGATATCTTTGTACCCGCCCGAGCTCGGGTCGTAGATCTGGACCGTCGTCTGGAAGCCCTGTCCTTCGAAGTCCACACTTGCAGGGTCAATCGACTGGGCGTACGGGTTGCCAACCAGGTGAAATCCATTTCCCAGCGAACTGGTGGTGACCGTCGAGGTGCGCGGCGCACCGGGCACGCTGAGCGTGAAGGGCGGCGTGTCGGTTAGTGCCGTCTCGGCATTGTCGAAAACGAACCAGATGAAGCCTTGCCCACTGCTCGTGAGGTCCGTCGTGTCCAACGAGGGAGCGGTCCAGTCGACATTGTTCTCGGTCCCACCGGGCCACTGGTAGAGGTTTGCCGCGGCGTTGGGGAAGTGGTTTTCCACGCCCTGCACGAGACTGACCTCCGCGAGCGTGTTGGCATTCACGCCGCCCATGGGGGCCGACAGCATGCGCCATCCTGCCCCGCCGCTGATCTCGGCGGTGGGCTGGAGGGTTTGCCCGGTGCCGTTGCGGCCGGGGGAGCCGTTGTCGCCGGTCTGGTCCTGGGCGTATCCGCGTTCGCGGCGAGTTGCGGTGGTCCAGTTGCTTCCATCTGCGTTTTGGTTGTCTGTAGTACCGGTGAATATACGTGCTACTCCATCTGTGGAGCTTGTATACTCTACGAAGTCGACACGCGTATCACTGCCGTTGAGCAGTTCGATGCCATCCCCTCCGTTGTTGAGGCCCGCGAAGAAGCTGTCGTCACAGTTTTGGATGCCCCCCTGGGCCGGATCAGTGTCGCCACAGAGAAGGAAGAAGCCGCGAGCGGGGATCGTGCCAGTAAAGGTCGTCGAATTATTGGCATCATCCTGAATGCTCCACGAGTTCATCGTGATCTCGTCACCCGTGGTATTGTAAAGTTCCACGTATTCGGTGCTCGTACTCGGGGCCGCCATGAACTCGGTGATCATGACATCGCCGCTGTGATCGCCTACCGCGTCCTGGATCGTGAGCGTGAACTGATTCGGGGAGCCTTCTGCTACACTGCTGCCCGACACATCTTCCAGGTCGAACACGGCATTTCCATCGCTGGCCAGGTCAACATTAACCGTTTGAATGTTACCATCCGATGCATTGCTTGGAAACTGAATGCTCTTGGGAAAGTCGCCAGAGTTGCCAACGTTCGCTCCACCTGACGAGATCGCCACATCTGCATCCACTGCTGTTCCGCTCGGCGGGCTGAGGATTTCGATGGCGAGCGTAGTTGACCCCTCGCTTTCGGACACCGATCCACTACTCGCGGTGAATTGCACCACCGGCGATAGCGAAATAGAGAAGTCATCGACGGCAAAATCCTCGCCTCCGACATTTGTCCGTGCCGTGAACCGGAAATCAAGGGTGGTACCTGTTCCACCGATGTCCTTCGAGAATTCTGATAGTGTTCCGTCAAGGGCGGTGCCCTCAGCGGTGCCGTCGAAATCCGTATCTTCGGAGAGATCTCCGCTCGAGTCTCCCCTGAAGGCAATCAGATTCTGCCACGCTCCCCCGTCAATCCGGTACTCAACACGCAGAAAGTCATCGTTTTCGTAATCGTTGCTTCCATTGGCTCCGAAGTCACCCGAGAATTGGAGTCCTCCTTCGCCGGAGATGTCGATCCCAGACCACGTAATCTGTGGCTTCGAGGTGCCATCTCCGTCGTCGTTGAGGTCCTGCCCAGCAAGGAAACTTCCGGTGATGCCGTTGTAGCTGACGTTGATGTCGTTCCCATCAGTAATCTTGAAGTAAGCCGAATTATCTCCCCCGAGTGCTCCACTTGTGACGGCGAACAGTTCCGCGTTGTCAAACGGCTCATCGAATGGAGCGGATAGGTCACTGCTTGGAATCTCGATGTCAAACTCCGACGTTCCGGCCGTCTTCGCGCTGCCGTTCGACACATTCTGAAGCGCATAGACAGCTTTCTCCGGTCCCTCGGGATCCGTGTCTTGCACCACGGAGAAGGATACGTCTCGCGTGGCGCCGTCGCCCGCTCCGGCGCTGAAGGTGATGCTTCTTGAGGTAGAACTCATGTCGTCCGATTCGGCCGTGCTGGGGCCGTTGCTGAACTCTACATCGGCGCTTACCACCGAATCCGGGGCATTCAGGAGTTCGGCCGTCAGGGTTACTGAGTTTCCTTCGGGGACGCTTTCACTCTTCGAGGTAAATTGGACGATCGGATCGGAGGTCGTAGACGTGATCTCCACGTCATCCATCCGGAAGATTTCACCACCGCCATTATTGTCCATCGTCACACGCACAATCAACTCGGAACCGGTGAGGTTATCCTTGGTCACCGTTGCACTGCCAAACTGACCATTTAGAGTGTTTCCCGCGCTAGACTCGTCCCAGTTCTCGATAAGCGTGAAGCTATCTCCACCATCCGTACTGAATTCAACATCGATAAAGTCACTGTCCTCGATGTCTCCGGTCTCATCAAAAGCAATAGAGAAACCGGCTCCAGAGAGCGGAGAAATGTTCAAGGGCTGGCTCTTCCAGATGACTGCGCCATCCACGTCTTGCGCTTCGAGCACCAAGTCCGAGTTGTCCTCCTTGACCTCGAAGTAATCGTCATTGGCAGAGAATTCCGCGTCGGATACGTCGATTGACCAAGACCCGTCTCCAGGATCGGTCGTGCCAACCGAATACGATTCGAAGTCCTCACTGTAGAGAGTGGTCTGCCCGGTCTGCCCCCACGCCCCCGGCGGCGCGGCGGCCACAAGAAGAAGCGTCACCGCCACGATCCCCCACAACGGGGCAGGACCGGCGGGGAAGACACGAGAGAACAGCACAGGCGACGATGTAGGAAGACGCATGGGAGACAAGCAGTCAGGAGGGAGGGCACCCAGAATTTTCCACCCACAAGAATAGGGGATGTGCCCCGGAATTGCAGGGAATTTTAAGTTTCGTAATACCGCCGACAACGGCGTCCGACAATGGCGTCTGTGTACGCCACACGAGCCAGAAGGGAAGTTGATGTTGACCGACAGAACGTACCAACGATAAAAAACACGTAAAAGCCGAGCCCGGAGAAAGTCAAGGGAGATTGAAGAGGCAGCCGGGCAATCGCATCAATGGCTCTCCAGTTCGGGCGGATTCTTAGAGGGCGGTGTTCTGGCAAACACGATGTGCTGGCAATGGCGATGTGCTGGCCGTTACGGCAAGATGTTGCGTTTTCGGAGGCATCCCTGCCCTGGTGTGTTGTGCCAGTCGCTCTGCCCGCGTGGGCTCCTCCGCCCGGGCGGGAAGGCGTCCGCGGTCGCGGGCTCCACAAGAGGGACGGATTCCACAAGAGAGACGGGTTCCATAAGAGCGAGGCCAGGGCCGAAGGTCCTGCCCGTGCGGGGCTGGCACAGTCCGCTGGGCGTGCAGCGGCGCGTCGGGGGCGTGTAGTGCCCCGCATGCATAGTGGCCCCGCATGCAAGGGCATCGGGGGAAACGGCGATGAGCCCGGTGCTTCTGGAAAACTTCGTGTGTCCCCCCTGCCTACCGCCGGGACCGTTGTTATTTCGGAAAGCGTAATGCTTTATTTACGTACCTGTCTCAGTCCCTCCCAATACCAACCCGCCGTCAGACATGGCCGACGACGAACACCTGCTGGACTTTGAGAAGCCGCTCGTCGAGCTCGAGAACAAGCTTGCCGAGATGCGGGACCTCAACGCGGAGACGCAGGACGATCTCTCCCACGAGATTGAAGCCCTGGAAGACCGGGTGGAGCGCCTCCGCACGTCCATCTACCGCAACCTCACTCGGTGGCAGCGGGTCCAGATTGCGCGCCACCCGCAGCGGCCCTACACGCTGGACCACATCGAGGCGCTGACAGAGGACTTCACGGAGCTGCGCGGCGACCGCAAGTACGGAGACGACCGCTCCATCGTGGGGGGGCTCGCCACGTTTGCCGGCAGCCGTTTCGGCTATCGCGACCGTACGGTCATGATCATGGGGCACCAGAAGGGCCGAAACACGAAGGAGCGCAAGTACCGTCGCTTCGGAATGCCCAACCCAGAGGGCTACCGCAAGGCCGAGCGGCTCATGAAAATGGCCGACAAGTTCAACAAGCCGGTCGTGGTGCTGCTCGACACGCCGGGCGCCTACCCGGGCATGGAGGCCGAAGAGCGGGGCCAGGCAGAGGCCATCGCCCATAACCTGTTCGAAATGGCACGGCTGGAGACGCCCATCGTCGTGGTGGTCATCGGAGAGGGGGCCTCGGGGGGAGCGCTGGGCATTGGGGTGGGGGATCGGATTCTGATGCTCGAAAACGCGTGGTACTCGGTGATTGCGCCGGAGAGCTGCTCGCAGATCCTCTGGCGCTCGTGGGACCACAAGGAGGATGCGGCCCGGGCCCTCAAGCTCACGGCCCCGGACCTGACGGAGGTGGACATTGTCGACGAGATTGTGCCCGAGCCTGTGGGCGGGGCGCACCGGGACCCGGAATCCACCTACCAGTCGGTGGGGATGGCCTTGGGCAGCGCCCTGGACGACCTTGAGGCCCTCGACGCACAGACGCTTCTCGACCGTCGCCTCGAAAAGTTCGACACCCTCGGCGCTTACGAGACGGCCGCGCCGATGGCCCCGGCCCAGAAGTAGATTGCCCGTTTCGTTTCGCTTCTCCGCCCGGCCCCCAATGGACTACACCTACACGCACCGGCACCGCGTTCGCTACCGAGAATGCGACCCCATGGGGGTGGTCTACCACACCCACTACCTCGACTTCTTTGAGGTGGGGCGCACAGAGGCGCTCCGCGACGCAGGGGTTCGGTATCGCGATCTGGAGAGCGACGGCATCATCATGCCGGTGGTGAACGTGGAGGTGAACTACCACGCGCCCGCCCGTTACGACGACTTACTGGCCGTTGACGTGCACTTTCCGCAGCCGCCGTCGGTGCGCGTTCCGATCGACTACACGGTGCGGCGCGATGGGGAGCCCGATGCCCTTGCGACCGGCCACACCACGCTCTGCTTCATGGACGCGACGCAGCGACGCCCCACGCGCCCCCCCGCCGCGGTGCGGGACGCCTTCGCCGCCGCGTTCGAGGCCCAGCGCCCCCAGGGCTCCTGACGCGGCCCTGCTCCCAGCCTAGTTCTAACGAGCCAGTTCGGAAGGGCTTTCGCCAAGAAGACCCCCGCGTTGTACGTCTTGTCTTTTTCGCTTCCATGGCCACGCTGCTCTTTCACGACCGGTATCTCGACTACAATTTCGGGCCGGAGCACCCGTTCAGCCCCGTCCGCCAACGGATGACCATGGACCTGCTGGAGGCGCTGGGGCACTCTGTAGAGGCGGTGGTGCCCCCGGTGGCTCGTCGCGACGATGTGCGGCGGGTCCACAGCGAGTCGCTCGTGGAGACGGTGGAGGCGGCCTCCACGGGCACGGCCCCGCCGCAGGCGCGAGAGTACGGCCTCGACACCGGCGATGTCCCGGTCTTTGACGGGATGGATGCCGCAGCGCGTGGGCTGGTGGGGGGCACGCTGCACGGCGCCCAACTGATTGCGGACGACCGGGCCCGTCGCGTGCTCCAGCTTGGCGGCGGGCTGCACCATGCCCGCGAGGATCGGGCCTCGGGCTTCTGCGTCTACAACGACCTGTCCGTCGCCATCGATGCGCTGCGGGCGCACGACCTCCGCGTGGCGTACGTGGACGTGGACGTGCACCATGGGGACGGCGTCCAGTTTCTGCACTACGACGATCCGGCCGTCCTCACGCTCAGCCTCCACGAAACTGGGCGCGCGCTCTTTCCGGGCACCGGCGGGGTGCAGGAGGTGGGGCGGGGGCTCGGGAAAGGCTTTTCCCTGAATGTGCCTCTCGCCCCGTTCACCGAGTCGGGCAGCTACCTCGATGCCTTCGAGCGTGTGGTGCCCTACGCCCTGTCGCATTTTCAGCCGGACGTGGTGGTGGCGCAGTGCGGGGCCGATGCCCACTTCAACGACCCGCTGGCCGATCTGCTCCTCACCACGCACGCCTACGAACAGATCTTTCGCCGCCTTCTCGCCCTGGCCGACGACCACGCGGACGGCCGCCTGCTCTGCACGCTGGGAGGCGGCTACCGCCTCGATGGGGTGTCGCGCATTTGGGCCCTGCTGGCGCTGCTGATGCAGGGGCACGACCTGCCGGAGGCCCTTCCCAAGGACTACCGCGCCCGCTGGGACGCGCGCCTGGACGATCCTCTCACGCCCACCCTGCACGACCGCACACGCACCTTCGAGGTGGAGCGGCGCGCGTCGATCGAGGAGCAAAACCGCCGGGCGAGCGAGCAGGCAATGGAACAGGTGGCCGCGCACTGGCACCACGCGTAGCGCCACGCATCGCCGAGATGCGTTTCATACTTCGTACTGGTTCATACCTCATACTGGTCGGGCAGGTCGTTTTCGTAAAGCACCACGTCGCCGGTGTGGAGGTGCTGCTTCAAGAACGCCTGGGCGTCGGAAAGCCCCTCGAACACGTGCACGCGCTCCTCGGGAAACTGCGCCGCGGAGAGGCCTTCCTGAATGGGCCGGGTCTGGTCGCCACCCACCAGCGCGACGAGATCGAGGTTGTGCTCCGCGAGGGTGCGCCCGAATGCCTCGTTCTCGGCCCACTGCCGGTCGCCGAGCTCCACCATGCCGGGCGTGA